>JBCDIS010000029.1:0-51494 GCA_038748685.1 Acidobacteriota bacterium
CGGAGCTACGCTTCCGTGGAAGGTGCCGAAGGCCGCAGGCTCGAAGCGCTGAGATTCGCCGACGGAAATCTCTGGATCTATCGTCAGCCGACGCGGGAGCACCCGGACATGGTCGTCCTACGTTGGACCGGCGCCGACGATGGGGACCTCCGTACGATTCCGGAGGGCTGCAGCCTGCAGAGGACCGATGTCGACGGCGAGTTGATGGTGCTGCGCTGTTCGTCTTCGGTCCTGGTCACTGATCGCACGGGGGAAACCGTGTTGGCGGAGATCCCTCTGAACATGTGGGGCCGCGTCGCCGTGACCTTCTTGGAGGACGGCGGTCTGGCGCTCCTGATCCCCGAAGGCTTCGGTTCGAAGCTCGTGGTCCTCGGGGCCGACGGTGCCCAGCGGTGGAGCCGAGACCTGGAGCAAGGTGGTTTTCTGGGCGACGAGGACGGTTCCGGAAATCTCTGGTTGGGGCTGCGGGACCAGAGCCGAGCCTTCAACGAGAAGCCCCGCGTGCCCTCTAGGGCGATCCGGCGCTGGGCGAGCCACCGCCTGGACCTCGAAACCGGGGAGACCCTCGAGAGCTTCGCTGGCTACGTGCCGTCCTGGCACGTTCCCGAGGGCGGCCCCGGCCCCGGATGGCTCATCGACGACACGGGTCAGCCCCACCGCCTCGATCCGGAGTCCGGCGAGCTTGTCGCCGTCGACCTGACGGGGGCCAGCGGCCGATGACCGCGTCCTCCCTGCGGACGTTCCGCGCGTCGTTCCTGGAGGTGCTCCGGGGGCAGCGCCCCCTCATGGTGGGGGCCGGGGTGCTGGGGTTCGTGCCGCTGGTGATCCCCTTCGTTCCCGGGATCGGCCCCCATCGGGGGGACGAGATCCGACTGGCGATGGCGGCGGTTCTGGTGGTCCTGGGGGGCGGACTGTATCTATTGGGCTTGGGGGCGACCCTCTTCGGCCGCGACCTGGGGGAGGGGCGACTGTCCTTCTACCTCGTGCGTCCCGCCACCACCTGGGGGCTCTGGCTGGGCCGTGTGACGGCCGGCTGGGTGGCCGCGTTGCTGGTGATCACGGCCCTGGTCTTGCCCACCCTGTGGGTCGACGCCGAGTCCATCTTGCCCCGGCTGGGGGGCGTTGGCGTGACCGGTACCCAAAGCGCCGTGATGCCGCTGATGGCCCCGACGGACTTCCTATACGGACTGGGGCTGTTGGAGCAGGCGCCGGTGGGCCGACTCGCGGCGCCGCTGAGATTCGCGGGGCTGGGCCTGGCGGTCCTCGCCGTGCTGCTGGCGGCCCACGCTGTCTCCACCTGGGTGCGCTCCCGATCCCCGTGGCTGCTCCTCGACCTCGTCGGCGCGCTGGCGGCAGGGGGGCTCCTGTCGGCCACCCGCACCACCCTGCTCGGGGACCAGGGGTGGGGGGCCATGGTGGTCCTCCAGCGCCTGGCCATCCCCGCGGCGGCGGCGGTGCTGCTGGTGGCGGGGGGGCTCCAGCTGAGCCGCGGGCGGAGCCACTTGGTGCGGGGCCATGGGGTGTCTTCAGGTGTGGTCTGGGGAGCCGGGGTGGTCTTGGCACTCGCCGCATTCAGCTACGGCCGATGGGTGGTGACCCCCAGCCTGGAGGATCTGAGGAGTCTCGGATCGGTCCGGGCCGGCGTCGGTGGGCAGGTGCTGTTCGTCGGCGGCGAGGCGGCGGGGCGGGCCGGATTCCAGGCGGCGTTCGCGGTGGATCTCGAACGCGGAGACTCCGAGCTTCTAGGGGGCCTCGGTCCGGTGGATCGGTGGCTGACCTTTTCCGACAACGGCGCCGTCGCGGTCTGGGCCCGGTGCCGCCGGCTCTATCCCTCCGACTGCCGACTTTGGCGGCGGACCCGCACCGATCCGGGCGCGTCCCATCCCACCCCCGTGACCTTCTCCCGATCGGACTCTCGAATCCGGCTGTCGCCGTCGGGGGATCTGGTGGCCCTGTGGAGCTTCTCGCACATCGAGGTCCAACACCTCCACAGCGGTCAGCAACTGGCCTCGCTGCGGGCGTCCTACCCGGTCGAGATGTCTTTTCCGTCCCCGGGTACCGTCCGTTCCTACGAAGAGAACGACGACGGCTTCCTCCAGATTCGTGAGCTGGACCTCACCTCTCCGCGGTTCACCGAAGCGGGGCGGATCGAGGGTCTGGGCCCGGTGCGAACGCCGCCGGGGCGCGCGGACGTCGTCATCTCCAGGACCCTCTTTCCGGCCCGATACGCCCTGTTCCACGGCCGCGACGGAACCCTGATCCGAGATTTGAGCCCGCCGGAGCTGGGGTTTGGGGACGGGGCGCGTTTCACCGCCGACGGCCGACTGCTGGTCTTGCACCACCCCGGCCCCGGAACGGCGGGCGGGGGCCCCGCGGCCCTGGCGATCTACGACGATCCACTCGCTGAAGACGCGGCGCCCAGGGTCGTCAAGCTTCCCTTCGTCGAAGAGGTGGTCCTAGGCCCCGAGGTAGCTCCAGGGCGACTGCGGCTGGGCCTGCGGTTCACCCGCGGGACCGGCGAGCAGATGGCCCCCTCCCTGGAGGCCCCCGACTTGGGCCCCTCCCTGGAGGCCCTCGGCCTGGCGCCGTCGCCGGAGTGGAGCACCTACGAGATGGACCTCGCGACGGGGCAGCTCATGGGTGCGGGCCGCGGGGCACGTCCGCTGCTCACCGAGGCGCCGACGCCTGGGCCCGGGTCGGCGGCCAGCAGGTTGCTCCGGGTGGCGGGTGGTGGGATCGTCGAGCTCGGGGCCGACGGCGAGTTGCGGAAGGTGCTGGCGATTCCTAGATAGGGTCCCGGCCGGCGAGGCAGGACCTTTGCGCCCGGGGGAGCCTCTGTGTGCTAGACGCCCAACGCCAAAAGGCGGACCCGGAGGTCCGCCTTTGTCCCGTCTTTGCGAAGGGAAACGTTTACCAGCTGGCCTTGATCACGCCCGGCAGGTCGCCGCGCAGCGCGAGGTCCCGCAGGGCGATGCGGGAGAGGCCGAACTTGCGGTAGTAGCCGCGGGGCCGGCCGGTCAGCTCACAGCGGTTGCGGATCCGCACCTTGCTGGAGTTGCGCGGCATCTTCACGAGCCGCCGGAAGGCGTCTTCGCGCTCCTCCGGGGAGCGGCTCGGATCGAGCCAGACCTTCTTCAGAAACTCGCGCTTCTCGGCGAGTCTCGCGACCATCTTTCTGCGTTTCTCGTTCTTCGCAATCGCGCTCTTGGAAGCCATGGGACCTCTCGCTCGACGGTCTGCCGCCGGTTCGGGCGGTTCGTCGCGTTCGATGGGGATGCTGTCGTCTGGGTGCGTACTACGGTATGTCTTTGGGGCCCGGTTCGTTCGGATCGAGGCCGCTGCGGCCGACCCGTCCGTCCCTGGCCTGCCCGGCTGGGCGGCCCGTCCGATCTGGGATCGTCTTCAGGTGGCCGGTCCCCGGGAAGGGCTCGAAATCCGGATACACCTCGGCGGGCCGCAGAGCATACACCAAGGCGCGTTTGAGAACAACGCTATCAAACGTCGCGGGATCCCCGCTCCGGAACCAGGCGCTGGCGCAGCCATTGACCTTCCTTCTTGAGGGCGCGCCACAGGGCGCGGGCGAGGAAGCGGGGGGGCGGATCCTTGCCGAAGGCTTCGGTGATCGCGTAGAGGGTGCCGAGGCCCACCCGCCGTTCGCTGGTGATCGCGTAGATCGGTTCCCACCGGTCCGGTAGGAACTTCGCCTTGAAGGCGTCGAGGCCGTCAAAATCGTAGAAGCGGCGTCCGTGGGCCCGGACCCAACCTAGGAGGAAGCGGATCCACCAGGTCTGGGGCGGAGCCTCGACGTCCGTTCGCTTCGACAGTGGCGACAGGCCGAGGGTCACGTAGCGGGCCCCCAGGGCGTCCAGGTCCCGCCAGGCGGCGTCCACCATCAGCTCGGTGGTGCCGTTGGGGGCGCCGTGGCCGCGGACGAACTGCTCGATCAGCCAGCCCCGTCGGCGGGGAATCGGGGACGCGACGAGGAAACCGACGACCTGCCCCCTCCGGCTGGCGACGTAGACCCGCCGGTCGAAGAGGCGGCCCAGGGTCTCGGGCTCCACCAGAAAGTGCAGGGCTGGAAGGCCGCGGGTGTCGAGCCATTCCTCGAGGCAGCGGTGGAGCTCCGGGTGGTCAGCGGCCCGTTCCGGCGGCCAGAGGGTCACCTCGACGCCCTTGTTGCGGGATCGGTTCAGCTGCGCCCTGAGGGACGCCTTGGCGTCGAGGATCGCCGGCCAGTGGGCGGGGTCCCATACCGGCTGGGCCCCTAGAAGGATCCGGTCCAGGGGGCCGCGGCGGGCCAGCTGCCCCGCCAGCCGGTCGCCGGCGGCGAAATAGCAGGACCACAGGCCGGCTTCGTGGGTCTCGTCTTCGAATTCCGCCACCACCTCCCCCAGGCGTTCCGGCGGGCAAACCGGCGAACCCGCCACGACCCGATATCCCGAGCAGGTGACGTAGCCGACCACCGCGTCCCCGGCGGCGGAGAACCAGCGCTCGATGCCGGGGTTCAAGATCTGATAGGCGGTGGCGTTCCAGCCCCACCGGGTCACCAGATCCCGCGTCGCGGCGAGCGGTGGGGAGGGGTCGAAGACGCCGGCCATGGGCCCTACGGTAGCAGTCGGCGGCCCCAGCGGTGGCCGCCGATGGGGGTGGCGGCGCGGAGGCCCCGGAGCCCAGACCCCGGAGCCATTCGCCGGGTTAGACTGGCGGCATGTTGCGCCCCCGCATCTATCCACTCTTGCTCCTCGTCGCCGCTTCGATGGCGGCCTGCGGCTCCCCCGAGGACGGCGACGGCACCCCCGCCGGCACCTCGGGGCCGGGCGCCGGTGAAGGGCCACCGCCGATCATCCTGATCTCCATCGACACCCTGCGGTCCGACCGCCTTCCGGCCTACGGCTACGACGCCGGGGAGACCCCGGCCATCGATGCCTTCCGCCGCGACGCCGTGCTCTTCGAGCGGGCCTTCAGTCCGGTACCCCTCACCCTTCCGGCCCATGTCTCCATGCTCACCGGCATGCTGCCGCCGGACCACGGCGTCCGCGACAACCTCGGCTATGCGGTGCCGGTGCAGGCGCCGTCCTACCTGCCGAACCTCCTGGGGGATCTGGGCTACGCCACCGGCGCCGCCGTTTCGGCCTTTCCCCTTGGTCGGGTGACGGGCTTCGACGGCGGCTTTGAAATCTTCGAGGACCGCGGGGACTACCGGCCCGAGCTTGGGGTCCCAGGGCTCGAACGGTCCGGGGCGGAGACACTGGCGTCGATCCTGCCATGGCTGCGGCGGGTGGGGACGGAGAAGCGTCCTTTCTTTTTGCTCTTCCACATCTACGAGCCCCACTATCCCTACACGCCGCCGGAGCCCTTCGCCTCGCGACTGGAGGACCCCTACGACGGCGAGGTGGCGGAGGCCGACCGCGTCGTAGGTCTGCTCCTCGACGAGCTGCGTCAGCTCGGGGTCTACGACCACGCCGCCATCGTCCTCATCTCGGATCACGGCGAGGGATTGATGGAGCACGGTGAGCAGGAGCACGGCGTGCTGCTCTACCGCGGCGTTCTGCAGGTGCCGCTGATGGTGAAGCTGCCGGAGAACCGGAGGGGCGGCACCTCGGTGGCGGACTCGGCGAGCCTGGTGGACCTAGCGCCCACCCTCCTGGAGTTGGCTGGGGCCGGTATACCCACCGAACTGCCGGGTAGTTCCCTCGTCCAGCGGACGGCGGGGGGGGAGCCGGAGGTCGACCGACCCCTGTACGCCGAGACCTTCTATCCCCGGATCCACCTGGGCTGGAGCGAGTTGGTGAGCGTGGTGCAGGACGATCATCAGTACCTCGAAGCCCCCCGCTCTGAAGCCGAAGGGGGCGTCGGGCCGGAGCTTTTCGACCTCGCCGCGGACCCCGCCCAGACCCGCAACCTCTTCCCGGAGGAGCGCCGCCGGGTGGGGGAAATGCGCCAGGCCCTGCGGGCGGTGGATGCGCGGTTCGAGAACCCCGGCGCCGCCGACGAGGCGTCCCGCGAGGCCCTGGCGTCCCTCGGCTACATCAGCGGCGGCGGCGGTGACCGCGGCGGCCCCTTGCCGGATCCGAGGGAATGGATCCACGTCTTCGAATCCCTGAAGCAGGCGAACCTGGCCTTCGACGCCCGCGACTTCGAGCGGGCCGCTGATCTCTACCGCCGCACCGTGGAGGACGACCCGTCGATGGTGGCGGCCTGGACCAGCCTGGGGCGCAGTCTCCTCGCGTTGGACCGTCCCCAGGAGGCCGTCATCGCTTTCGGCGAGGCGCTCGGGCGCACCGATGACCCCGCCGACATCGCCCGCGAAGCCTTCGAGGTCCACCGCGCCTTAGGTCAGGCCAAGGAAGCGCGGGCACTGCTGGACGGCCTGGTGGAGCGCTTCCCCGGCGAAGTGCGCCTGCGTTACCTCCGGGCCCAGCTGGCGATGGGGGAGCGGCGGTTCGACGACGCCCTGGTGGACGCCGAGGCGGCCTTGGGGGTGGCGCCGGGCTCCGCCGACGCCGTCTACCTACGAGGCACCGTGCAGATCGGCCGGGGTGATCTCGGCGCGGCGGAGCGGGATCTGCGGCGGGCCCTGGAGCTGGAGCCCCGGCACACCCCGGCGATGAGCGATCTGGCCATCCTGCTCGGTCGCCGGGGTGATCTCGCCGCCGCCCGCGAGCTTCTCCGGGAGGTGGTGCGGCTGCGGCCCGAAGATACTTTGGCGGCCCGCAACCTGGCGCAGCTCGAAGCCCGCCTGGCGGGTTCCTGATGCCGACACCCACACCCAGCGAAAGGAGCTGTCCGTGACGATCGAATCCGAACACCAGCTGGACCGCCTGAAGGAGATCGGCAGCGTGGTGCGCAGCGCCCTCGATGCCATGTCGCGGGAGGTGAGGCCCGGGATCACCACCGCCGAGCTCGACGCCATCGGCGCCCGGGTCCTGGAGCGGGCCGGAGCCCGGTCGGCGCCGGCGGTGGAGTACGGATTCCCCGCGTCGATCTGCATCAGCGTCAACGACGAGGTGGTCCACGGCCTCCCCGGCGACCGGGAAATCGCCCGCGGCGACCTGGTGAAGCTCGACGTGACGGCCGAGAAGGGGGGCTACCTGGCGGACGCCGCGATCACCGTTCCGGTGCCGCCGGTGGATCCCGAGCACCTGCGCCTCGCGGCCTGCGCCGAGCACGCGTTCCGCCGCGCCATGGGGGTCGCCCGTGCAGGCCAGGCGATCCGGCGCATCGGCAGGGCGGTGGAGCAGGAGGTGCGCCGCTCCGGCTTCTCGGTGATCAAGGAGCTGTCGGGCCACGGTATCGGCCGGGCCATCCACGAGCCCCCGTCGGTGCCGAACTACCATGCCCGCCACCTGCGCCAGAAGCTCCACCCCGGCCTCGTCATCACCGTCGAGCCGACGGTATCCATGGGCAGCGGCAAGATCGTCGAGGACCGCGACGGCTGGACGATCCGAACCGCCGACGGCGCCATGGCGTCCCACCACGAGCACACGCTGGTGATCACCCGCGGCGCCCCCATTCTGCTCACGGCGGCCTGAAGGGCCTCGTCTTGGACTCCCGAAGCCCGAGCCCCAGGCCTTCCACGTCGTCGCGCCTCGGCCGGGTGGCCCTGCTTGTGGACGACTACGACGAGGCGATCGCCTTCTACACCGGGATCCTCGGGTTTCGGTTGGAGGAGGATGTGAGGCTTGGGGACGACAAGCGCTGGGTCGTGGTCGCACCCCGAAGTCCCGGCTCGTGCCAGCTTGTGCTGGCGAAAGCCGCCAACCCCCGGCAGCGGGAGCGCGTCGGCGATCAGACCGGGGGCCGGGTTTTCCTTTTCCTCGAAACCGACGACTTCGAGGGGGACCACCGGGCCTTCTCCGACCGCGGGGTCGTCTTCGAAGAGGAGCCGAGGCAGGAGGCCTACGGTAAGGTCGCCGTCTTCCGTGACCTCTACGGCAACCGCTGGGATCTTCTGGAGACTCGACCATGACCCTGAACCCACCCCGCGTCCACGTGCTCGACACCGAACGTCTGCGCCTCGTTCGCCTGTCGACGGACCACGACCTCGACTTCATCGTCCAGCAGCTCACCGAGCCGTCTTTCCTCGAGAACATCGGCGACCGCGGCGTGCGCAACGTCAACGACGCCCGGCGCTACCTCCTCGAGGGGCCCCTCGCCAGCTACGATCAGTTCGGTTTCGGCCTCTTCCTGGTGCAGCTCGCCTCCACCGGCGAGTCGATGGGAACCTGCGGGCTGCTCAAGCGGGATTCCCTGGAGGACGTCGATATCGGCTTCGCCTTCCTGCCCAGCTTCTGGGGCCGCGGCTACGCCGCCGAGGCGGCAAAGGCCGTCCTCGACTACGGGGTCGAAACCCATGGCCTGAAGCGGGTGGTGGGCATCACCCAGCCGTCGAACGCGGGTTCGATCCGGGTGTTGGAGGGGATCGGCCTGCGCTACGAGCGCATGGTGCGGATGCCGGGGGAGGATTCCGACATCCGCCTCTACGGCTACGACGTCCCGGCGTGAGGGCTCATTTGTAGCTTCGGCAGCCGCCGAAGAAGAGGAGATTCGAGGCCTCCGCCCGCAGGTAGCGGGTGAGATCCGCGACCCGGATCGAGCGCTTGGGGAGGGTGCGGAGGCGGCTGTTGAAGGGGGTGTCGCTGGGGGCGAGGTAGACCTCCCGTCCCCGTTCAAAGCCGTGGCCGGTCATGTAGAGAACCGCCGCCTCGGCGTCTTCGGACCGTTCGGCGAAGGCGTCGAGGGCGTCGTAGAGCTCCTCCTTCGAAGGGTCCCGCAGGGTCGCCACCTCGAAGCCGGCGTCCCGCAGGGCGCGGGAGACCCGCTTCAGGTCCCGGGCGGCGCCGGAGAGGGAAACGGTCCCGGCCCGGCCGTAGTTGGAGAACACGAACACCAGCGCCACCCGCCTGCCGGCGGGGTCCACGGGCTTGAGCTGCCACGCCCCGGTCTCGGCCCCTGACCCGGAGATCACCTCGGGGACCTGGAAGCTCCGGCTCTTGCGGCGGGTCAAGGCCACCAGGTCGTCCTCCAGGTCGGCGACGGTCAGGGTGTCCCGTGCGAGCAGCTCGATCAGCGCCGAGGCGAAGGGGTTGCCGCCGCCGGCGGCACGATCGAGGGTCGGGCCGCCGGACTGGGAGGCGTAGAACACCAGCGGGTCGGCGCCCTCGGGGGCCTCAGACGTCGCCGCGCCGAGGCCCCAGAGGCCGGCGGCGATGAGCAAGACATGGGTCCACTCCACGGTAGTCGCTCCTCGGTTTAGGGTGCCCACGGGCTCGATGGGTCGTCAGGTCGACGACGTCTTCGGCGGACCCCCGTCGCAGCCTGGGATCCTGCCATCGAGGCGACCCCGGCGCAACCCGGCCTACCTTCGAAGCAGTCTCCGGGTGCCCCAGGCGAGACCCAGGTTCGCCAGCGTCCACGCCAGGCCGTAGCCCAGGGGCGGAAGTCGAAGGCGGCCGAGGGCGCGGCGGTGCTGGGCCCGCAGGTCCGCCGGCGCCGACGGGCCGCGGCGGGACCAGGCCACCAGCCGGTCCCGGTCCACGTGGCGGCCCGGGCAGGCGGTGGCGCTGCAGTCCCGGTGCAGCAGGACCGCATCCTCCGGGATCCGGTGGCGTTTGAGGATCTCCCCGAGGGCGTGGCCGACGGCGTCCTGGAGGGGGCCGGGCATCGGCCCGTCTTCGTAGTTGCCGACGACGACGAGGTGCAGGGCCGTCAGGTTGTGGCGGGGACTCTTCGTCGCGACGCTCCACAGCCCCAGTCGGTAGCGCAGGGTGGGGTGGAGGTGGCCGAAGGGCACTCCGGTGCTGCCGTTGGAGAGCACCAGGTGGTACGCCGTCTCGAACCACCCGCGGGCGAAATGGGCCCGGCGTATCGTGTGGTGGTCGGCGACCTGGGAGGCGCTGTGGTGGACCACCACGGCCCGGTAGGTGCCCCAGGGGGCCAGCGCGAAGAGCCCGTTGAGGACGAGGAAAAGCAGGGCGGCGGCGGTGGCGCAGCGGCGTCGGTTCACCATGGACCCCAAGCTAGCGCCGGTTTGCGGCGACAGTATGGAAGGGCGGTGGCTTGACGTGGCGCCCCTCAGGGTCGACGTGACGCCCCTCCGGGTCGATGGCTCCACGTGACGCCCCTCCGGGTCGATCGCTCGACGTGACGCCCCTCAGGGGTGGGGGAGCACGTCGGCGAAGACGAAGCCCCCACGTTCCACCACCTCCCCGACCTCCACCCCGACAGGGGACGCGAACCCGGGGGCGGTGTGAACGAAGGTGTGGAACTCCCCGTTCTCGCCACAGGGGTCCACCCCGGTCGGTAGATCCTCCAGCAGCCGCTGGTCGAAGGTTCGACCCACGAAGGAGCGGTCGAGCACTTTGGGATCGATGCAGGTCAGCACCGCGCCGATCCCGTCGTCGAGCATCTCCCAGGCCAGCTCCCCCGTGTCCCGCTGCCAAAGGGGGAAGATCGGCTCGATGGGGGACTTTCCGAGGAGGTTCTCCCGGTACGCCCGGATGTCTTCCAAGAAGAGGTCGCCGAAGGCCATGTGGGTCACCCCCTGCCCTTCGGCGTCTTCGATCAGCCGACCGGCGGCGGCCTCGTAGGCCCCGTTGGGGCAGGGGTAGGGGATCTCGACGATGTGGAGCGGAAGGCCGACGGCCTCCGCCTGGGCGCGGACCAGCTCGGTCCGCACCGCGTGCATCGCCACCCGATCGGCGGCGGCGTTGATCGTCGTTACCAAGGCGTCGACGGTGTACCGCGGATCCCCGCGCAGGGTCCGCAGCGCCCACGTGCTGTCCTTGCCGCTACTCCACCAGAGCCAGGTCTTGCCCATCGCTACCCCCCGGGTTGTCCCGCGCCCCTCCATCGGACGCCGCGCGATCCTATAGGAGGGGCCCGGTCCGCTCAGTCGGGGTCGCCGAAATGGAAGATCTGGTGGTCGAAGGCCGGGGACCGGCCCACCAGGGCGAAGTGAAGGCCCCGGACGTCCTGGGTCTGGTAGGCCCGGGACATGGTGTAGATGGCATTGGGTTGCGACAGATCGGTGCTCTTCGGCCACTGGACCTGGGTCGAGGAGAACTGGCTGAAATCGAGGGGGCCGGAGTGCCCCGCCACCGAGCCGGACCGTAGGATCAGGCTGCCGTTCGAGTCCGCCAGGAGGTGGAGGATCTCGCCGCAGTCATCCTCCTGGAACCGGGCGGCGGTGAGGCCGGGGAACGACTGGACGAACGTCCAGGATCCGCCGGCGGGCTTGTGAAAGTAGGCGCCGGTGTTCGAAGGGGATTGGTGGTGGGTGATGGCGTGGAGCCCCCCCTGCCGGTCGGCCCAGATGTCTTCCGGGAAGGTGGTCAGCGACTGCGGCCCGATCCAGCCCATGACCGCCTGGGGGTAGGAGTTGTCGATCGCGATCGACACGTGGGTCGAAACGAAGAAGCCGGAATTCTCCATCTGGCCCAGGAGCTCCAGCGTGTTGTCGCTGGAGAAGACCGGGCGCAGGTAGCCGATGTTGGCGTAGGAGTTGCCGGAGATCACCGCCGGCGTCACCACCGGACCGTTCCATCCGCCGCCGAAGTTCCAGGTGTGGAAGAGCTTTCCGGGCGCGCCGACCTGGGACCACCACACGATGCGGAAACCCCCTGGGGATACCGCGGCGCCGACGTAGTTGGTGTTGCTCGGCAGGGGATACGGCTGCGATCCGATGACGACGTCGGAGCAGCCCTTGTGGGAGGTGACGAGGGTGTTGAGGAAGCATTCCACCAGGCGCCGCCGGTCGACGTCGACGCCGTAGGAGTAGATGAAGGTCCCCACCATGACGTGGGCGGTGTTCTGCTGGATCCGGCTGCCGAAGATCGTGGTGAGGTCGTTGAAGCCGGCGTGGATCCACTGGCCGCCCGTCCGGCGCATGTAGCGGATCGCATGGTTGTGCTGGACGTCGGGGCCCTCGTCGTAGGCGAACCAGAGCTCGCCGGCGGGGCTGCGCATCACCGACCGCAGGTGGGGCCCCCAGCCGCCGGCCATCGCGCCGGGGGGAGCGTGGTTCCGGTTCTGGTCGGTGATCAGCTCGAAGGTTTGGGCTCCTGCGCCCGTGGGCAGCAGGAGGGTGCCCAGCAACGCGGTCAGGGACAAGAGGACGATCGTGGCTTTCGTCGGCATGGTCGTGTTCTCCATGGAAAGGAATCAGAGGGCGTCCCAGGGTTTGGGATCTCTGCCTTTCCATGGTCCCCTTATCCAAAACGTTTCGGCCCCATACCGCCAACCCGCTGGAGAGATCGGCGGGCGGCGCATCGAGGGTCAGCTAGGTGGCGGTCCGAAGAGGAACTCGGCGACCTCGTCCGTGACGTCGTAGGCGAGGTCGCTCGATCCGCGGTTGGTGACGGCGGCGAAACCAATCCGCTCGCCTGGAGCGAAGCGCAGGTCCGCGAGCCCGCCGCCGCCGCTGTGGCCGAGGGTCGGCGTCGTGCCGAAGCGCTTGACGATCGTGGCGAGGCTGTAGCCCTGACCTTCGGGGAGGCGTTCTGGGTCGAGAACCTGCCGTTCGAGGAAGTCGAGGTCTACGATCTTTCCTTCGTGGAGGGCGTGGAAGAGGCGCGCGAGGTCGGCGGCGGTGGTGTTGTAGCCGCCCGCCATGCTCATGACGCGCGGGTACTGATATTCGGTGGGCGCGGGGGCGCCGTCTAGGAGCTCATAGTTCACCGGCCCGCCGCTCGCCGAGTCTCCGTAGCGGGTCTGGGTCATCCCGGCCGGGCGGAGTACGTGCTCGTCGAGAAGCTCGTCCCAACCCTTCCCGGTCTGTTCCATGAGTAGGAGGGCGAGCAGTGAGTACCCCGTCTGCTGGTAGCGCATTCGCGAGCCGGGTTCGAAGTCGAGCGGGAACTCGCGGAGCACATCGAAAAGGTCTCGATGGGAGAGGTCGGTTCCACCGTCTGCAAATGCCGGATGGTCCTCGAGCTTGGCCATGGTCGGCAGGCCCGACGTGTGGTTGAGCACGCGCCAGAGCGGGATCCCTTTCCAAGCGTCGGGGGTCCCGTCGAGGTAGGCCTCGAGGGGTTCGTCCAGATCGATCACTCCGTCTTCCGCCGCGGCGAGGAACACCAGGCCGGTCAAGACCTTGGTCGCCGACGCGAGTCGTGCAGGGGAGTCCGGCGTCATCGCGACGCCCGATTCGATGTTTTCGACGCCGTACGATCCGACGAAGAGGGTCTCGGAACCCTGAGTGACGACGACCGCAAGGCCTGGGATCTTCCGCTTTTCGACCATCTCCCGGAGGTGGGCGTCGAGGGGACCGGCCGCGAGCTCCGCCGCGAGGTCCCGCTCTTCGAGCGGCCCAGGCTCGCCGTAGTCGCCGGCGAAGCGAATCCGGACCGGCACGCATTCGATCCGGGTGTGGGCGCGGGCGCCGTCGTTGAGCGCGACGAAGAACTCGATCGGTTCGGTCGTCCGGACCTCGAAGGTCCGCTCCGCGAGGGTTGATGTGAATCGCACACTGGTGGGCTTGTCGTCGTCGCACTCGACGCGGAGAGTGTCCGGAGCGAGCTCCGGGGCGACGGTCCAGGTCCGTTCCAGGTCATCCGCGATCTGAAACTGGATCTCGCGGTCGGCGGCGGGGAAGTCGGCCTCCGGGCGCGGGCCTGCCGCCGTCTTTTCGGCGGGCTCGGTCGTTTCCTTCCCGCTCCCGCAGGCCGTGGCGGCCAATACCAGCACCGCGAAGCTGGCCCGTTCGATTGCACGCCGAATGGTTGCTTGTCTGGGATTAGGCAACCGCTGTGTCCGTCGATGCATCCTGGTCTCCCCTGCCGATCGACTGAGGTTCGTGGGTACACACCAGCCCCCGCCCTGCGCGAGATCTGGCTATCGCTCCAGAGATGTACGTCGGCGCCCGGCGGGCGTTGCACCGGCCTAAGCCCGGTGTCGATCAGGAGGACGCGGCCTTGCCGCGGAGGCCGGGGGGCGCTAGGGAGCTTCCCCTCGGGCGAGGGTGGCGTCGAAGGCCCGGAGCCGGTCCATCACGGTGCCTCGGGAGTCGGTGATGCTCAACCATCTGGCGTAGGGGCGCCCCTCCGCGAGGACTTTCATCAGGGGGTAGACGGGCTTTCGGACCGTCCAGTATTCCTCGCCGAGGAAGACCATGGGGCTCGCCATGCCGAACGACTCGTAGTGGTTCTGGGCGGCGTCTTGGAAGATCTCCTGGATGGTGCCGGCGCTCCCCGGCGCGAAGACCACGCCGTGGTGGGCGATGGCGAGGAGACCCTCTTCCCGCACGCTGTTGGCGAAGTACTTGGCGATGTCGGTGGCGAAACGGGCCGGCGGCTCGTGGCCGTAGTGCCAGGTGGGGATGCCGAGGCTGCGGCTTCCGTCGATGGAGGGCAGGGGATACCGCTCCGCCACGGTGAAGGCGGTATCGAGCCAAGGATCCCTGGGGTCGTACTTCGGCGCCGTGGCCAGGATTCCCACCGCGTCCCGCAGCTCGTCGTCCGGCCGTTCGGCGAACCAGGCCCCGAGGTGCGTCGCCTCCATCGCCCCCGGGCCGCCGCCGCTGGTGGGGAGGAACCCGGCACGCACGAGGTCACCGGCCAGACGGGCGACCTCCAGGTACATGGGGTCGTCCCGCCCCAGGGAATGGCCCCCCATGATCGCCACCACCTTCCGCCCGCGGAGGAACTCCTGCAGCGCATCGCTGATGCCGTGGTCGTGGAGGCGGCGGGCGAGGGTCACCATCACCTCCTCGGACCCGGCGTGGTCGTTGTCGACGAAGTGCTGGTAGCACCGGCCGTCCACGGTGGAACCGTAGGACGGCCCGTCGCCGATCTCGTATCCCCCCAGCAGCTCGTCGGGGGAGTAGAGGGCCCCGCGGAATGGATCGAAGGGAAGGGCCGGCAGCTGCGGAAAGATGATCGGATCCTCGAAGAGGGCCAGCACCTCGGGGGACGTCGTGCAGCCCAGCAGCACGTTGTGGTGCAGCGCCGCGCCCCGCAGGGCCGGTCCGTGGCCCGTGAGGTCGAGGGATTGGAATACCGCCCCCGTCAGATCGGCGTTGGAGTCCAGCAGCTGGTCGAGCTCTTCGAGGGTTTCGATCTCCAAACGTCGCATCCTGGCTCCTACGGGGTTGGGTTGAGGTCCGCGGGCGCGGAGTGAGCCAATTGTAGCGGGGTCTCTGTCGACGTCCCTTCAGGTGCTGATCGAGTCGATCCCCACCGCGAGATCCCCCGGCGTGAGTCTTTCGATTCCCTGAAATCCTTGGGTTTTCTTGAATCGCATCCGGTGGATGAAGTTCTTCATGGAGTCCGAAGGGTCGATGTTCTCCAGGTCTAGGTGCTCCAGGGTCTCCCGGGCCAGGTACGTCGACAGAATGGGGACCTCCTCGAGGTGACCTGTCGAGGTGTCCAGCAGAGCGTCTTCGGCGGTGACGATCGCCCCCCGGATGGGCAGGAGGGCAAACAGCTCGTTGGCCACGCGGAGAACACAGCTGCACACATAGTCCTGGAACAGCTCGTAGAACCGTCCTTTCGGCATGGTCTTGACGGAGAGTCTCCCGCTCCGGAGCAGGCTTTTGACCTCCGTGGGGATGACGGTCTCCGAGTGGACGCGGATCGTAGCCTCGATGGGGCCGGCCCCTTCGAGTTGGAAGCCGATCGAGGTTCCCAGGGCATCGAGGTCGGAGAAAGGGTCGACGGCTCGAATTGCCTCGATGAGGGCTTTGGGCTCGGAGGCGAGGACCCCGACGGCGAGGGATCTGTTGTCTTTCCACTCCTGATGTTCCCGGCGCCAGTCCGCCGAAGCCTGGCGAAACGCGGAGTCGTCCATCTCCCGGGCCCGCTCCACGTCAACGGCTAGCTCGGCCCTCCGGGTACCTTCGCGCTTCAAGAGACGATCGAGGAAGCCGGGCTCGTAGCTCGACTCGGCATCCCGTGCCGCCCGTTCCGCGGTGTCCAGGCGCTTGGGTTCTGCCGGTTCCGGGGCCCCCACCATCGCTCTCCAGTCGATCTGGGGCCCGCACTCCTTATGGGCAGATTGGAGGACGTCCAGGTAGTTTTCGTACTGCTCGACCTCGAATGCGGCCTCCTCCAGCTCCGTGATCCGCTGCTGCTCTTTCTGCCACCTTTCCAGCTCCCGTTGGCGTCTCCTGGCATCCCGTTCCGCCCGCCGCGCCGCGGCCCGAATTGACCTGACGGTCCCTTTCCAGCCCATGGAACCCTCCTTTCCTGATTTCGCCCGTGGATCGGCCCTTCAGGAGAGAGTGACTCCATCGATGTGGAAAGGTTGCCCGCGCCGAGCTAGGTACCTCGGTTCGCTACGGAGGGGCGAAGACTAGCGACGGATGCCGTGGGCGAAGGGGTCGCCGGGGTCGAGCAGGAGGGTGGACTCGGCGGTGATCCAGGCTCGGCCGCGGACCGTCGGTGCGACGCCTGCGATGCCGTCCCGCTCGGAGAGCCGCACCGACCCTTCGAAGATCGTCCCCAGGATGCTCTCCTGACGCCAGACGTCGCCGTCCCCGAGCTTGCCGTCGGCGGCGAGGCAGGCCATCTTCGCGCTGGTGCCGGTGCCGCAGGGGGAGCGGTCGTACTCGCCCCCGGGGCAGAGGACGAAGTTCTTGCCGTCGCCGCCGTGGGCCGGCGGGCCGCACAGCTCTACGTGGTCGATCTCACCGCCGTCGGCGCCGGTGAGGCCGGCACGGCTCAGGCTGCGCCGCACGTCCCACGCGAGCTCCGTCAGGTCCTGGACATGGCGCAGATCCAGGTCCACGGCGAGGCCGCGGGCGTCCACCAGGAAGAACCAGTTGCCCCCCCAGGCGATGTCCCCCGGCACAATTCCGTGGTGCTCGGTGTCGACCTCGACCCCCGCCCGGTGGCGGTACGAGAAGACGTTGTCGATGGACACGGAGGCGTCGTCATGGAGGGTGGCCCAGACCTCCCCCTCGGGGGATTCGAGTCGGTGGCGACCGGGATCCAGCCGGCCGAGGTAGGAGAGGGTGGCCACCACGCCGATGGTGCCGTGGCCGCACATGCGCAGGGTCGAGACGTTGTTGAAGAAGAGCATCTGGGCCACGGCGTCTGGGGCTGCGGGTTCCAGAAGCAGCGCCCCCACCATGGCGTCGAAGCCCCGGGGCTCGTTTACCACCGCGGAGCGGAGATCGTCGTGCTTCTCGCGGAAGAGGCGAAGTCGCTCGGCGGCGTCGCCGGGGCCGAGGTCCGGCAGGCCGTCCACCACGACGCGGGTGGGCTCCCCTTCGGTGTGGGAGTCGATGACGTGGATCTTTCGCATGGTCCCGGCATTATCCGCCGCCGCCCCGGGGGGGACAACCTCCTTTGGGGCGGGACCCGGCTGCCGACAGTCCTACCCTCCGGCCCCACCGGTCCCTTGCGGCGGCGGGGGCGAGCGCATACGCTGGACCCAACGGCGCCGAACGGCCGTTTCCTCCAAAACCCGCACATCCGTCGACGCCGCCGTCGCGAAATCTCGGTCAGCCCCGCCCCGACCCATCCGCTCCCCAGACCCGGGGACCGCAAAAGACCCCAACCTTCGGAAGTAGGACCATGAACTGGCTTATTTACTCCCTGATGACGGCATTCTTCTTCGGCCTTTACGGCGTCTCCCTGCACTCCGGCTCGATGGGCATGAAGGACCCGAACTTCGGCCGCTTCAAGGCGTTCCTCTTCGTCGGCATCGCCTATCTGATCATCGCCGTCATCGTGCCCCTGATCCTGCTCAAGCTCCAGGGGGCCGACATGTCGTTCCCCACCAAGGGTTGGAGCTGGTCGTTGGTGGCGGGCTTCGCCGGTGCCCTCGGCGCGTTCTGCATCCTCCTCGCCTTCGGCGCCAAGGGCATGCCCAGCGCCGTGATGTCGATCGTCTTCGCCGGCGCCCCCATCGTCAACGCCTTCGTGTCGATGGCCTTGCATCCCCCCAAGGGGGGCTGGTCGGCCATCCCGATCCCGTTCATCCTCGGCATCTTCCTGGCCGCCACCGGCGGCTGCCTGGTGGCCCTCTACAAGCCCGAGGCGGCGCCCCCCAAGGCCCCCGTCGAGGTCGCCGCCGGCGCCGAAGCCGCGGCGGGGCGCTAGAGGAAGGGGCCGAGTCTCAGTCGAGCCCGAGCTCTGCCTTGACGTCAGCTAGGCTCAAGGCTAGAGCGTCCCCATCTTCAGCCTTTGCGGTCCGAAGAATCTGAAGGTCTTGGTCGTCGGCCTGTTCCTCTTCAATCACAGAAAGTTCTCCTTCATGGCTCAATTCGATGCTACCGCTCACTCCGACCCGCCAGCGGCGATCGGCAGGCAGACGCGGAAGGCGGTGCGCCCGGGCTTGGAGGCGACGTCCAACAGACCCTGGTGCTGGCCGACGATGCGGTGGGCGATGTCGAGCCCGAGTCCGGTGCCCTGGCCAACGCCCTTGGTGGTGAAAAAGGGCTCGTAGATGCGGGCGACGAGGTCCTCCGGGATGCCGGGGCCGTCGTCGATCACGCAGACCTCCACCATGGCCCCTAGGGGTCGGGTGGCAAGCTCCAGGCGCCCGCCGCCCCCGGGGTGGGCGTCCCCCAGGGCATCGAGGGCGTTGTCGATCAGGTTCGTCCACACCTGGTTCAGCTCGCCGGTGTGGGCGGGGATCTGGGGAAGCTCGTCGTGGTACCGGCGCACGATGTCGACCCCCTGTTTGCGGACCCGGTGGCCGAGCATGGTGAGGGTGTCGTCGAGGCCGCGGTGGACGTCGACGTTCTGCCGCGCCGCGGAACGGTCCATGTGGGAATACTGCTTGACCGACGCCACCAGCTCCGAGACCCGTCCGGCGGCGCTGCGGACTTCCCGAACGAGGGCCTGGGCGCCGAGCATGGTTTCGAGCCAGGTCACCAGGGAGGCGACGCCGGCGTCGTCGATCCCGTCGGTGAGCTCGGCCAGACGGTCGACGTCGAGCCCGGCGGCCACAAGGGTCTCCGCCCGCACCCAGGGTTCGTCCACCCCCCGTTCGTCGAGCCAGTCGGCGACCTCGTCCTCCCGGTCGGAGCGCTCCAGCTCGGAGATCGATCCGGTGCCGGAATCGGTGCCGCCTTTGCGGGAGAGGGGGCACAGGTTTCCGGCGGCCCGCACGGCGGTCTCGGCGATGTCGTGACGGGTCAGGCAGGCCACCATGTCGGGGAGCTGACGGAGCCGCTCCCCGAGGGCGTCCACCGATCGGCCAATGGCGGCGGCGGGGTTGTTCAGCTCGTGGGCGAGGCCCGCCGCCAGCTTGCCGAGGGCCATCATCTTTTCCTGCTGCTGCTCCGTCCGCGTGGCTTCGCGGACCCGGGTCGACATCACCGCCACGAGGCGTTCGCCGAGCCGTGGGGAGACGGTGACGAGCTCGTCGAAATGCTCCTTGGGGACCCGCAGGATCCGCATGGGCTCCACCGCCAGGGCTTCGCCGCCGTAGTGGGTCATGCGGGAGTAGGGCAGAACGCCCCCCACCGACCCGGGGCCGGCGTCGCGGAACAGGACCTTCTGTCCCCCCACCTCCACCCGCCAGTGGGAGCGGCCCTCCAGGATGAAGAACATGTCCTGGGCCTCGTCGCCGATGTGGACGTAGAGCTGCCCCTCGGGGATCTCCTCCGCCCGGCCCCGTTCGAGGAGCCAGCGCAGCTCGTCGTCCGGCAGGCCGTCGAAGATCTCGTGGACCCGGAGCTCGTCGGGGGTGACGGTGCAGACGGCCGGCGACTTTGGGGATCGTGCCATGGGGCTCTCCGGTTCAGAGGCTGGCGAGGTAGCGGTGCATGAAGTGGACGGCGACGGATCCTTCCCCCACGGCGGAGGCGACCCGCTTCACCGAACCGGAGCGCAGGTCCCCGGCGGCGAACACTCCGGGCACGCTGGTTTCCAGGAGCGAGGGCGGCCGCTCCAGGGGCCAGTGGGTGAGGTCCTCGGGCCTCAGGTCGGAGCCGGTGCGCACGAAACCCTGCCCGTCGAGGGCGACGGTACCCCGGAGCCAGTCGGTGCGGGGGGCGGCACCGATGAAGACGAAGAGATAGCCGGCGTCGACGGTCTCGGTCTCCCCCTTCGTGCTCAACGTCAAGCCTTCGAGGCGGGTCTCGCCGTGGACCGCCTCGACCTGGGTGTGGAGCCGGACCTCGGTCTTTTCGCACGCCTCGATGCGGTCCACCAGATATTGGGACATCTTCGCCGCCAGGGAGTCGCCGCGCACCAGCATCACCACCCGGTCGGCGAAGTCGGCGAGGTAGATGGCCGCCTGGCCGGCGGAGTTGCCGGCGCCGACGATGTAGACGGTCTGCCCCCGGCAGCCCAGGGCTTCGCTGAGGGCGGCGCCGTAGTAGACGCCGCGGCCGGCGAGCGTCTCGGTGCCCGGCAGGTGGCGCCAGGACACCCCCATCGACAGCATGAGGACGTGGCACGAGATCTCGCTGCCGTCCTCCAGGTTGAGGGTCTTGTAGGGGCCTTCGACCCGCAGCCCGTCGGCGGACTGGGGGGTCAGCAGCTCGACCCCGAAGCGGCGGGCCTGGTCGGTGGCCCGTCGGGCGAGGTCGGCGCCGGAGAGGCCCGAGGGGAAGCCGAGGTAGTTCTCGATGCGGCTGCTGGTGCCCGCCTGGCCGCCGGTGGCCTCCCGCTCCACGAGCACGGTGCGCAGCCCCTCGGAGCCGCCGTAGACCGCCGTCGCCAGTCCTGCGGGTCCGCCGCCGACGATCAGCAGATCGTAGAAGCGCTTTTCCGCCCGGGTCCGCAGGCCCAGGGCCTGGGCCAGATCGGCGCTGGACGGAGCTTCGAGCACCCGCCCGTCCCCCAGGAGGGCCAGGGGGAGTCGCTGGCGGTGGCCGTCGCCGTTCCCCGCCAGCTCGGCCGCCTCGGCGTCGGCTTCGACGTCGAGGAATCGGTAGGGCACGTGGTTGCGGGCCATGAAGTCTTTGAGGGTGTGGGTTTGGGCGGACCAACGGTCCCCCACCAGCCGCACGCCGGTGAACGGCGGCCGATAGCCGGCGTGCCAGTCCCCGAGGAGGTCGTCGAGGATCGGATAGAGCCGCTCCTCCGGAGGATCCCAGGGCTTCATCAGGTAGTAGTCCACCTGGGAGCGATTGATGGCGTCGATGGCCGCCTCGGTGTCGGCGTAGGCGGTGAGGAGGACCCGCTTGCTGTCCGCCTGCCGCCGTCGGGCGTGGCCCAAGAAGGTGACGCCGTCCATCTCCGGCATGCGCTGATCGGAGAGCAGCAGGGCGACGGGCTCCCGGCGTTCCCGGAGCTCGTCGAGCACCCGCAGCCCGGCGGCCCCCGAATCGGCTCTCACGATGCGGTAGTCCTTGCCGTAGCGTCGCCGCAGGTCACGGGCGACGGCGCGCAGCACGTCGGGATCGTCGTCGATGGTCAGGATCGCGGGTCGGGTCATGGGGCTCGGTCCTCGGCTGGGTCCGTGGTGACGAGGGTGAGGGGGTGAAGGGATCGTCGCCGTTGTGGGTGGCGGAGGTCGATGGGCGGAGCCCGTGACCCGAACGCAAAAGAACGAATGAGCGAATCCGGCGGCCGGCGCCTCTATCTACCTGGACGTCGACCCGTACCGTCCGCATCCTGGGCGACCCCCCTGGCCGACCCTTCTGCGAGCATGAGCATTCGTCGATAGTCTTGGAACGCAACGCATCCAACCCACCCTCAGAAGGAGCGAGAGATGAAACCGAACGTCGCCCTGTCCTATTCCGCCGTGCTGCGGCCCATGGTCGCCTTCCTGGGCCTGGGCCTCCTCGCCGCCGTCGCCGCGGCGGAGCCAACGGTGATCGCCACCACCACCAGTGACCTTCCCGGTAACGTGACCCGCACCGAAGTCCTCGTGCAGGACGGCGCGAGCCCCCTCGACCGGTTCAAGATCAGCCGCCTGGCGAAGGATGGTCCGCACCTCGGCGATGCGATCTTGCTGCTTCCGTCCCTCGGCGTCGACATGGTGTCCTACGAGCAGCCGGCGCCGCGCCGGGGCTTCGGCTCGTCCATCGCCGGCTTCTTCGCCCTGCGGGGGTACGACGTCTACGGCTACTCGTCGCGCCTCGAAGGCATACCGGCGGGAACCTGCGAAGCGGGGGTCCTCGACTGCTCGGTGATGGCCAGCTGGAACCTGCAGCGGGTGGTGGACGACGTGGCCTTCGTCCGCGCTTTCATCGAGGAGCAGAACCCGGGAGTCCGGGTGTTCGTCGGCGGCCTGTCCCTGGGGGCCATCAGCACCTTCGCCGTTCTCGACGCCGACCCCTCCTCCTACGCCGGCGCCTTCGTCTGGGAAGGCATGCTGGCGACCCCGGACCCGGCGGTGCAGGCCTTGAACCAGGGCTACTGCGCCGGCCTCGAAGCCCAACTGGCCGCCGGAATCCTCTTCGACGGCGTCGGCGCCAACGTCCTGCGCAAGGTCACCAAGCTCGCCGACGCTTCCCCCGCGAGCCCCAACACCAACCCCCTCTTCCCGCCCTTCTTCACCCACCAGCAGGCGATGGTGGCGGCCCTCAGCCTCGAGGCCCCCGGTCCGGTGTCGATGCCCCTGCCGGGCTACATCGCCCTCGCCGGCGACGTCACGCAGGGCACCTTCGACTTCGCCGACCAGGAGCGCCTGATCGAGAACGTCTCCCGCTTCAACGATTACACCCCCAACGCCCTGGTACGGGACGTCAGCTGCTCCCTCGCCGGCGTCGAAACTTCCTACGTCGACAACCTGGGTTCCTTCACCGGACCCGTCCTCGCCATCGGCGGCGGCCGCGGCTTCGGCGCGTCGATGCAGGACAACCTCGATCTCCTCGGTTCCACCGACGTCGAGTTCCTCCTGGAGCCCGACTTCGGCCATGTCGACCATCTGTTCTCCCCCCAGCGTCGGCGCCTGGTGGAGCGTCCGATCCTGCGCTGGCTCCGGTCCCACTGAGGGTTGATCTCGAGTCGCGGCGGCGCTCGACATCCCGCCGTACGGGCGCCGTCGCTTCTTCTCCCTCTTTTGCGGCCTCGGATCCGGTGCAACGGAGTCCGGCTGTAAGTCTGGCCGAACGATTCTCGGCTAGAGTCTTAGGTGGACCTAGACCGCCGACGTCTCCACAAAGATGGCGGGAAGAACCGACATCAGACGAGGATAGGCGTGCGTTCGCCCTTGGGTCCGGCGGCTATTCAACCGGCCGTCGCTACTTGACATTGCACCCTTGAAAGACATGGCTACGAGGAACTTGCCACATGAGGAGACGGCTATTTCCAAGACGTTGATCGCATCGATTCTGGTGGTCTCCTTTACCCTGGTGGTAAACCCTGCCCCAGCATCCGATCCCCCGCTTGCAGAGTCGAGTCCTGAATTTCTCCGTCGAGCAGAGATCAGGTTTCAGCCGCTCAATCCGGCGCGCGGAGACGCCAGCCCGAAGGCCGGCGTCCTCTGGGGTGACCTTGGTGAGGACGTTCCAACCGGCGCGCTCATCGAATTCGCTGAAGGCTTTTCGTCGCCGCCCCACATCCACAACATCACCTATCGCGCTGTCGTGATCAGTGGCTCGGTACACAACGACGACCCCGACGCCGAACACCTTTGGATGGGGCCGGGCTCCTTCTGGACGCAACCCGCCGGAGAGACCCACATCACGGCGGCCGAGGAGGGAAGCAAGGCCACGGCGTTCCTCGAGATTTTGGAAGGGCCCTATCTCGTACGACCCTCCGACCGAGCTTTCGACAACGGCGAACGGCCGGTGAACCTGGACGCGCGGAACATCGTTTGGCTGGACGCTTCGGACACAACCTGGATCCGGCGCTCGTCCGCTGCCAAGGGTGAAGGGCCCCGATTTGCCTTTCTCTGGGGTCGTCTGCAGCCAGGGCATCGGAACGGCACCTTTCTGAAGCTGGCCGGTGGCTCCAGCGGTACGCTTCGGGTTGGCGACCCCTGGTTGAGAGCGGTGGTGATCGAGGGGCTAGTCCACTATCGGCCTTCGTCCGACTCCGATCCTGAAGAGCTCGTTCCGGGCAGCTACCTCGGTTCGAAGGATCGAGAGCCGCTGCGGATCGCCTGTTCAGGGGCGGAGGAGTGTCTTCTCTACGTGGGCACCGAGGGGCGGTATGTCTTTTTAGAGGATTAGCCCTGGGCGGATAGAGAGAGGCACTGCGGCGTCCGTGCTGCAGAGCTCTCTCGCCTAAACTCCGGCTGTCGGGGCGAGATGCGGGCCAAGGCGACATCGACCGCCGCCTTGGCTTCGATTGCCCAATCAGGGGCAGGTCGCGAAAGCGCCCGTGTCGGTGAAGGTCGAGGCGTAGACGCCGAGGGGATTTTGGTCGCGGCTTTGGTGCGCCGATCGGAAGTCCGGTGTGGCTTTCGATGGACACAACTCTCCCGCAAATGGGCGAGCCCGTTCGGCCGTCGGTGTCTCGGCGCGGATCTACCGGTCGAGGGCTTCTAGCCCCGCCCTCGCCGCGCGGTTCTCGGGGGCGAGATCGAGGGCCCGGCGGTAGGACCGGCGGGCCGCCTCGCCGTCACCGACGAGGCGGTGGGCATCGCCGCTGAGGACGTGGGGACGGACCTGGGTCGGATCGGCGGTGGTGGCCTCGTGGATGCCCCCGAGGGCCCGTTCGAGGTACGCGGCGCCCTCGGGGGTCGACGGGCCTAGGTGCTCGGCCCAGGTGAGGTGGGCTTCGGCCTCCGCCATGACGAAGTAGAGGTGGAAGGTCGCCGCCGACCCTCGAGCCGTCTCGGCGACGGCGATGGCGCGGCCCAGGGGTGGGGCCGGATCCTCGCCGAGGGCCAGGGCCCGGCGGGCTGTGAGGACGGAGAGGTCCAGATCGACGAGCATGGCGGGGGAGGAGTCGGGGTTGCGCCGGCGCAGCTCGTCGAGGACGGCCCTGCCTTCGTTCACCGTGCCTTCTAGGGGGAGGCCCTCGTAGAAGCGCCACCGGGCCAGGCTGGCGTAGGTCAGGGCTAGGTTTCCTAGGGCGAAGGGGGCTTCGGGGGCGAGGTCGGCGGCGGCGCGGTAGGCGTCGATGGCGAGGTCGGCGGCGGCGGTGGGGTCTTGGCCCTGCTCGGCCTGTTGCTCGGCGCGCATGCTGTGGGCGTTGCCGAGGGCGTTCTGGGCCCACGGGTCCCTCGGCGCCAGCTGGGCGAACCGTTGGTAGGCCGCCAGCATCTCGTCGAGGGCCTGATCCGGGTTCAGGCCGCGCCAAATTTCCCAGTCGGCGCGGACCGAGAAGGTGTTACCGAGGGTACGCCAGGCTTCGGCGTCGGTGGGGTCGATTTCCAGGGCGCCGCGGACGTGGGCGGCGGCCTCCGCCAGGCGGGGGCGGGGATCCTCTTCGAGGCCCAAGGTCTCGGCGAGGCGGAAGCTGAGGCCGCCGAGCAAACGCAGGGATCGGGTGTGGCCCGGGTCCAGGGTGAGGGCGGTGCGGCAGTGGGCGACGCCCCGACCATAGGTGCCCTGCGCGTCGCCCTTCTGGTTGCGGGCTTCGTAGTCGATCCGACCCGCCGCCAGCTCGCAGGCGAGGGCGTGGACCTCTGGGTCGCTGCGGCCGACCTCGGCGGCCCTTTGGGCATGGTGGTCAGCTCGGTCGAAGGCATCGAGGACGGCTTCATGGTCGCTGCGGGTTTCAGCCTCGAAGGCCAGGGCCTGGTGGACACGCGCCGCCAGCAGGTGGGGCTCGTAGAACCAGTCGGACCCCTCGGCGGCGGCCTCCGCCTCCGCCAGGGCCTCGTCGTAGCGACCGCGGTAGAAGGCGGCGATGGCCAGTGCGTACCTGGACGGCCCATCCTCTGGGGTCCCCGCCGCCGCGGAGGAAGACTCTCGTGCCGCGGTGGGGGACGTCGCCGCGGGCTCCGCCTGTTCGAGGAGGTCGAGGGCACGGTCCCGCAGGTCTACGTGGATCTCGGTGAGGCGGCGGTCCCGCCGGGCGTCGTCGTCGATGCGGTGGGCCTTCGCCAGCTCCCGCTGGTAGGTGTCGAACATCGCGAGGCCGAGGTGGGTGGCGACCTCCGCCTGACGGTAGCCGCCGTCCCAGGCCCGCTCCAGATGGCGGCGGGCCGCCGCCGACTCGCCCACCGCCAGGGCGGCGCGGCCGAGGGCGTAGTGCCCGGCGCCCTGGCCGACGGGGCCGAGGTCCCGCATCTGTTCCTCCAGGAGCTCCATGCGTTCGCGGACCCCCTCCCGCGCCGGGCGGACGTCGTGGGCCGGCGCCAGGTGCTCGGCCCGCATCCGCCATTCAGCGGCGCTGGCCTCCTGGGCGAAACGCTGCGCCATTTCCGCGTCGCGGCGGGCCTGCAGACGGGAGTGGACCACGAGGCCGAGGGCCACCAGCACCACCGCGACCAGCATGGCGACGCGGAACGCCCTCCGCTTCCGCTTCTGGGCCCGTTCCGGCTTGCCGCGGATCCAGCGCAGGCGGGAGGCGATCTCCGGGGCCGACGGCCGCTGCGCCGGGTCGGCGTGCTCGAGGTCCTGGATCAGGGTCGTCAGATCCGGATCGAGGCCCTCCATCGGCAGGGTTTCTGCCTTGGCGACGAACCGCAGCAGCTCGAGGTAGGGCATCCTCGGGTAGGCGCGCTCGCCGGTGAACAGCTCCTGGAGGATGACCCCGAGGGAGTAGACGTCGGAGGCGACGGTCAGCTCGCTGCCCCGGGCCTGCTCCGGGCTCATGTAGGAAATGGTGCCGATGGTGGTCCACTGACGGGTGAGGAAGGTCTCCTCGGGGTCCTGGGTGGGGGTGTCGAGGAGCGAGACGGGCTGGCCGGCCACGGCGGTGACGTCGGTGTCGTCGCCCCCTGGGTCTCTGCCTCCTGGATCCCTGTCCCCTGGATCCCTGTCCCCTGGATCCCTGTCCCCTGGATCCATGCCCCCGGGGTCGACCACGGGGGATCCGATGTCATCCGGCACGGCGGTCGGCCCGTCGTCGAGCTCCGCCGGCGCGGTGGCGCCGGGATCGAGGTTACCGACCTGGAGGGTATCGGCCTCCCGCAGGGCCGCGTCTCCCCGCGGCTTCGGGGGCGAGACGTGGTCGCCGGGGTCACGGGGTGCGTCCTCTGGGTCGGTGTCAGTCTCGTCATCGAGGACCACCGCCGCCGGCCCCTCCCGCAGGGGTCGGGCGATGCCGAAGTCGAGGACCTTCACCTCGCCGGCGTCGGTGAGCATGATGTTCTGGGGCTTGAGGTCCCGGTGCAGGATTAGCTGCCGGTGGGCGGCGGCCATGGCGTCGGCGACGGACTCGGCCACGTGGAGCTTCTGGGCGTCGTCGAGGTCGCCGGCCTCCAGGGCGTCGAAGAGGGTGCGGCCTTGGATCAGCTCCAGCACCAAGAGGTCGGCCTCGGGGTGCTCCACGAGGTCGTAGACCCGGCAGATCCCGGGATGGTCTAGGCGCGAGAGGAGACGGGCCTCGCGGATGAACCGGGCCCTGCCCACGGGGTCGGCGCGCATGGGGCGCCGCAGGGCTTTGATCGCCACCGGACGCTTGAGGCGGAGATCGAAACCGCGGAAGACCTTGCCCATGCCCCCCTCGGCGAGCAGCTCGCCGATGCGCAGGTTGTGGAGGGTGCGGCCTGTGAGCTCCATGGCGGATAGGGATGGATACGGAACCCCTAAACCCTACGACATCGGGCCCGCCACCTCCACAGGCAAAGGGCCTGCCGGCGTGATTCTGAGCCGTGAAGTAGGGTGTGTGGCATCCTGCACAGGACGCGGACAACCCCCCGCGGTCCGATGCCAGAGCCGAAGCTGGCGAACACATGCGGCCCCCAAAGAGTAGGAACGCTATGACCGAGATCCAAGACCGTCCGATGTCCGATCGTCCATCGTCCGGTGGATCGTCGTCCGCCTTGATCACCCGACTGGCGTGGTCTGTCGGCGCCGCGGTCGCGTTCTTGCTGCTCGGTCACCTTCGGTTGCCGGGTCTACCAGGGCTGCCGGACGGTTTCGGCGAATTGGGGGGCGGCCTCGCCAATGCCAGCCTGACGACCCTGGGGCTCGCCCCTTTCGTCGCCGGTTTCTTGGTCGTCGAGCTGTTTTCGCTGATTCCGATCACGGACCTGCGCAGGTCGGGGCTCCGGGGACGGCGGACGATGAACCGCTGGGCGTTGCGGCTGTCGATGCTGATCGCCACAGTGCAGGCGTTCACGATCGTGCGGGTCTTGGAAGGGATGACCCTCGGGGACGGGTTCCCGCTGGTGGACATCGACGTCTGGGATCGACTGCTGCTGGGGGTGTCCCTGGTGACGGGGGCCGCGGTCGTCTACCTGCTCGGCCGCTGGGCCACCGCCATCGGCCTCGGGAACGGACTCTGCCTTCTCTTCTTGGTGGGGGCCCTGCCGGTGGGCGGCCCCGACGGGGGGATCTGGATCCAAAGCCTGCTGGTCCTTGGCGTGGGGGCTGCGGCGTTCTGCGCCCTGCTCGTGGCTCTCGAGAAGAGAGCGGAGTCCTACGACGTGACCTCACCGGCCGGGGTCGAGCATTTGACGCTGCCGGCGTTTCCCCAGAGCCTGCTGCCGGTGGTGTGGGGCCTGGGGCTCTGGAACTTCCCGATGGCGTTCGGTTTCGGCCCCCTGGGGGAGCGCGGGTCCCCGCTGGTGTTCCTGGCCCTGGCGGCGGTCGTGGCCTTGCTGTCCTGGCTGACCGTCCACCTCTTTTCGACCCGCCGCCGGCTGGCGGCGGCCCTGCCGCCGGGGGTGGTGCCCGTCGATGGTTTCGAGGCCGTGCTGCTCAGGCGCCTCGTCCCCACGTCGGCGTTTTTGGTGGCCATGGCCCTCGCCATGGCGGCGCACGTCGTCTTTGGCTCGCCGAATCTGATCCTCGGCGTCGTCCAGATGGCGATGGTCGGTGCCTTCGCGCTGGATCTGTACGGGGAATGGCGGTTTCGGCGTCAACATCCCCGGGCGGAGCCCCTGGCGGAGCTCGACAACGTCCACCTCGCGATCTACCTGCGAGTGGCCCTGGATCGGGCCGGCGTCCCCTGCGTGATTCAGGCCCGGCATTTCCGCAGCCTGTTTTTCTTCTGGCAGCCCCTCTTCAAGATGGCCGTGCTGGTGCCGGAGGACCGTTTGGGGGATGCCCAGGAAGTTTTTGACGGACTCGACGCGCGAAATCTCTAGGCGACGGTCGGCCCGACCCGGCGCGGGGCCGATGGGAGCCGAAGGCCAGGGCCCCGGAGCCCGCGTTCACCCGTCTACGAATTGGAGGCCGTGTTCTAGGCTGATCTGAACGATGCGCTCCATGTCGGGGGGGCCGTCTTTGGCGAACTCCTCCGCGCAGCGTTCGAAGTAGGTCTCGAACCCAGCCGGCGACGTGTGGATGAGCATCTTGAGCGGGGTGGTTCCCACGTTCCGAAAGGTGTGGACCGAGCCGCGGCCGGCGAAGACAACCCCGCCGACGGGCACCTCTTGCCATTGACCATCGAGGAAGAATTCGACGCGGCCTTCGAGGGGAAAGAACCACTCGTCTTCGCGCTCGTGGCGGTGCGGGGGAGGGCCGCTGCCCGGCGGCGTCACAGCCGTGAAGACGGTCAAGCGGCCCTCGGTGTCGGCTCCTCCGAGGTGGACAGTCATCTCGTCGCCGAAGGCCCGCAGGACTTTTCCTTTCCGGGTCGAAGCTACGGTGACGGTGGCTGGGGTTTTCATAGCTCGGCGTAGGCCTGTAGGGAGCGGACGGCGATGTCCTCCGCCTTGAGGGCGGCGATGCCCTCCACCGCCGCCATGGCCCCCGAAAGGGTGGTGACGCAGGGGACGTCGTATTTGAGGGCGGTGGTGCGGATCACCCCGTCGTCCAGGTGGGACTCGCGGCCGAGGGGGGTGTTGATTACCAGGTCGATGCCCTGGTTGATCAGGGTGTCGACGACGTTCGGATGCCCTTCGTGGACTTTGAGGGTGCGCTCCACCGGCAGGCCCTGGCCTTCGAGGTAGCGGGCGGTGCCGTCGGTGGCGAGGATGGAGAAGTCGAGTCCGATCAGCTTGCGGACCACCGGTACCAGGGCCTTCTTGTCGCGGTCGTGGACCGAGACGAAGGCCCTTCCGGAGGTGGGCAGCCGGTGGCCGGCGCCGATCCAAGCCTTGGCGAAGGCGGCGCCGAAACGGCGACGGGCTCCACCCATCACCTCGCCGGTGGACTTCATCTCCGGACCCAGCACCGGGTCCACCCCGGGGAAGCGGCGGAAGGGGAAGACCGGCATCTTGACGAACACGCCGGGCACGTGGGGCTCGTCGGTGAAGCCGATGTCGCGGAGCTTCTCGCCGGCCATCACCCGCGCCGCGAGGCGCACCAGGGGCACGCCGACGGCCTTGGCGATGAAGGGCACCGTGCGGGACGCCCGGGGGTTGACCTCCAGCACGTAGATGCCGCCTTCGTAGATGGCGAACTGTACGTTCATCAGGCCGACGACGCCGAGGCGCAGGGCCAGGCGACGGGCGATGTCCCGCATCTGGTCGAGGTCGAAGGGGCCCACCCGGTAGGGGGGCAGGACCGCCGCCGAGTCGCCGGAGTGGATCCCCGCCTCTTCGATGTGCTGGAGGATGCCGCAGACCACGGCGGTCTCGCCGTCGCAAAGGAGGTCGAGGTCCACCTCGAAGGCGTCTTCGAGGAATTGGTCGAGGAGCACCGGGTGCCCCTCCGAAACGTCCGCCGCGTCCTCCATGTACCGGCGCAGGGTGGGCTCGTCGTAAACCACCGCCATGGCGCGCCCGCCGAGGACGTAGCTGGGGCGCACCACCAGGGGGAAGCCGATCCGGCGGGCGACCTCCAGGGCTTCGTCCAAGGAGGTGGCGACGTCCCCCTGGGGCTGGAGCACGTCGAGCTCCCGGCACAGGGCACCGAAGCGCTCGCGGTCCTCCGCCAGGTCGATGGTGTCGGGGGAGGTTCCGAGGATGGGGACGCCGGCGGCTTCGAGGCCGCGGGCCAGCTTGAGGGGGGTCTGCCCGCCGAGCTGGACGATCACCCCCATGGGCTTTTCCCGGTCGACGACGGCGAGGACGTGCTCGAGGGTCAGGGGCTCGAAGTAGAGGCGATCCGAGGTGTCGTAGTCCGTCGACACGGTCTCCGGATTGCAGTTCGCCATGATCGTCTCGTAGCCCCGCTCCCGGAGCTCGAGGGCGGCGTGGACGCAGCAGTAGTCGAACTCGATGCCCTGGCCGATGCGGTTGGGGCCGGAGCCGAGGACGAGGATCTTCTTCCCGTCGGTGGGCTCGGCCTCGTCCTCCTCGCCGTAGGTGGAGTAGAGGTACGGCGTGCTGGCGGGGAACTCGGCGGCGCAGGTGTCGACCCGCTTGTAGACCCTGCCGATGGACAGCTCCTTCAGCCGGGCGCGGACGTCGGCCTGGGGGGCGTCGAGGGCCGCCGCCAGCTTGGCGTCGCTGAAACCCGCCTCCTTGACCTCCCGCAGCAGGTGAGGCGGGACCGACTGGAGGTCCCAGGATGGGAGCTGGCGCTCCAGCTCGATCAGGGAATGCATCTCCCGCAGGAACCAGGGGTCGATGTGGGACACCCGGTGGATCTCGTCCACCGGCCAGCCCTGGCGCAGCGCCTCGATGACGGCGAAGAGGCGTTCCCAATTGGGCTCGGAGAGGCGCCGCCGGAGGCGGACGGGGTCCGCCATCCGCTTCTTGCGGCGGGCCTCGCCGTCGAGCTCGAGGGCGTCGAGCCCCTTCAGCAGGGCCTCACGGAAGGTGCCGCCGATGGCCATGACCTCCCCCACCGACTTCATCGACGTGCCGAGGGTGGTGGGGGATTGGGGGAACTTCTCGAAGGCCCAGCGGGGGATCTTCACCACCGTGTAGTCGAGGCTGGGCTCGAAGGCGGCGACGGTACGGCCGCCTGTGATGTCGTTGGGGAGCTCGTCGAGGGTGTAGCCCACCGCGAGGAGGGCCGCCACCTTGGCGATGGGGAAGCCGGTGGCCTTCGACGCCAGGGCCGAGCTGCGGGAGACCCGGGGATTCATCTCGATCACCACCCGGCGGCCGGTGGCGGGGTCGACGGCGAATTGGATGTTCGAGCCGCCGGTGGCGACCCCCACCCTCCGGATGACCTGGAAGGCCTCGTCCCGCATTTCCTGGTACTCGCGGTCCGAAAGGGTCTGCTGGGGGGCGACGGTGATGGAGTCGCCGGTGTGGACCCCCATGGCGTCGAAATTCTCCACCGAGCAGACGATGATGGCGTTGTCGGCCCGGTCGCGGATGACCTCCAGCTCGTATTCCTTCCAGCCGAGGACCGACTGCTCGATCAGGCATTCGTGGGTCGGGCTGGCCTGGAGGGCGGAAGCCACCACGGCCTCCAGCTCGTCACGGTTGTAGGCCACGCCCCCCCCCTCGCCGCCGAGGGTGAAGCTGGGGCGGACGATGAGCGGAAACCCCAGCTCCTCCGACAGCGCCCGGGCGGCCTTGAGGTCGTCAATGACGCCGCTCTTCGGGACGTCGAGGCCGATCTCCTCCATCGCCGCCTTGAAGCGCTGGCGACTCTCCCCGAGGTCGAGGGCGTCGATATCGGCGCCGAGCAGCTCGATGGGCTTGCCGTTCTTGCCGTGTCGCTCGAAGGCCCCCCGCTCGTCCAGCGCCCGGGCCAGGTTGATGCCGGTCTGTCCGCCGACGGTGGGCAGCACGGCGTCGGGCTGTTCGGCCTCGAGGATCTTCTCCACCAGCGCCGGGTCCAGGGGCTCGACGTAGGTGACGTCGGACAGCTCCGGGTCGGTCATGATGGTGGCCGGATTCGAGTTCACCAAGATCACTCGGTAGCCCTCTTGCCGGAGGACGCGGCACGCCTGGGTGCCGGAGTAGTCGAATTCGCAGGCCTGGCCGATGACGATCGGCCCGGAGCCGAGGACGAGGATCGAGTGGATGTCGTCGCGTTTTGGCATCTTGCGTCCGGGTAGGGGATACCGGCGGAGCGGGGGGCTCAGACCGGTGGAGTGGGTGGGTGTCAGGGGGTGGCTGCGGGGACGTCCGGCGCCGGGTCGAAGCCCGGGCATGCGGTCCTCGGCAACGGAGGATAGCGCGGAAAGCGGGGGTCGTGGTCCGAAAGGCCGCAGCGAACGAACTCGCTGCGCTTGGAACGGACGATCTGGAGGTGGCGGCAGCCGGCGCAGAGCCCGGCGTGGGCCCTGAGGCGTCGGCGGTCTTCGGTGGAGACGGGGGAAGGCTCGAAGGGCATCGCTGAAGGGGAGCGCAGGCTCTGACGCGTAGGGACGGCGGAAGGTCGAAATTTCGTTCGTCGTTCGTCCCATCCCCTAGCATCCCTACGGCACGGGGGCGGCGCTTGATCCCCAAACGGGGGGTTGGGGGCGAAAAACTTCGATCTGACCTCAACTGATCGGCGCGTTTGTGCGTATATAGCTATCGATAGCAGGTCACGGCAACGTGACCCCCCTTCCGGGGCTCACCAGATCGCGTCCGCGGGATGGTTTTTGAACGAGCGCCACCGACGGAGTCCGAGAAGCGATTCAACCGGCTCCGTTCTTGTCCCAATACCTACCTCTCCACGTCCTTTTGGGCGTGCGATCATAACCAGGGGGACCGGATTACCGGTCCCCCTCGGCCCTTTTGGGCTCAAAAAGCCCGAGCTGCGATCCAAGTCAAGGGCCCGGTGCGTCATGGGTCCCTCAGGGCGTCCGCCGGCTGGAGTCGGGCCGCCCGCAGCGCGGGGCGGGCACAGGCGAGGAACGTCACCGCCAGCGAGAAGGCGACGATGGCGGCGACGTCCGTCGCCTCGACCCGAAAGGGCACGGAGTCGATGAAGTAGACCGCCGCCACCTCTGGATCGAAGCGGATCAGCTCGAATTCGGTCATCACCCAGGCCACGCCGACCCCGGCGGCGACCCCCAGCGCGGTCCCGGCGAGGCCGAGGCCCATGCCGTAGATGACGAAGATCCCCCACAGCTGGCGGGGGGACAGCCCCAGGGACGCCAGGACGCCGATGTCGGGGAGCCGCTCCCGTACCAGGATCACCAGGGTCGACGAGGTGTTGAAGGTCGACACTAGGACGATCAGCCCGAGCACCAGAAAAAGCAGGAGCTCCTGGAGCCTCAGGGCGGCAAAAAGTTGTTGGTTGAGCGACTCCCAGCGCTGGACGATCCACTGCGGCCCGAGGGTGCGCTCCACCCGCTCCACCACGGCGTCGGGATCGGCACCGGCGGCGACGTCCACCTCCATCACGTCGAGGCCCCGGTCCCCCCGGGCCTTGCGCAGCACGTCGCGGTCCAGCAGGACCCAGCGGGCGTCGAACTCGGCGAAGCCGGTGGTGAAGGTCCCCGCCACGCGGACGCTCCGGTAGCGGAAGCGGACGCGGTCCTCCCCGGGGCTCAGCACCACGAGCCGAACCACGTCGCCGGCGCCGGCCTCCAACTGACGGGCCAGTTCCTTGCCGAGCACCACCGACGCAACTCCATCGTCGTCGGCGCCGAGATCGAGGACCTCGGGGGCACCGCCCTCGGGGGAGAGCTCCGGGACTTCCATGAGGACCCCCGGCGGCGGCCCCGGATCGACCCCTCGGAGCACGACTCCGGCGCCGCCCGGCACCGCCGGGCTCGACAGGGACCCTTCGCCGTAGGCTACCCGCCCGAGGCGCCGGACCCCCTCTAGCTCAGAGGTCCGCTCCAGGGCCTCCGGGTTCGAATCGAGGACCTCGGAAGTCAGGGGGGAAGCGATGATGTCCCCCTGGAGACCGATGAGCTTGCGCTGCAGATCTTCCGTGTAGCCCGTCATCAGGGCCATCGCCACCACCATGGCGGTGACCCCGAGGCCGGTGGCGAAGAGGGCCGCCAGGGCGGTGCTGGAGAGGATCTGGCTCCGCTGGCCCCGCAGGTAGCGCCACGCCAGGACCCCCGCCAGCGGCAGTCGGCGCAATAGGAGAGAGGGGTGACCGGGGGCCGGCGCCGGCATCAGGCGGGCGGCAGGGAGCCCAGGAAGCGGTCGAAGAGGCCCACGGCGTCGTGGGGCCCGGGGGCCGCCTCGGGGTGGTACTGCACCGAGAAGACCGGCCGTCCGTCCGCCGCGAGGCCCTCCACCGTGCCGTCGTTGAGATTTCGGTGGGTGACCCGGCAGCCGGCGGGGATCGATGCTTCGTCGATGGCGAAGCCGTGGTTCTGGCTGGTGATGACCACCTGACCCGTGTCGAGATCCTGGACCGGCTGATTGCCGCCGTGGTGGCCGAATTTGAGCTTGTAGGTCTTGGCGCCGAGGGCGAGGCCGAGGAGCTGGTGACCCAGGCAGATGCCGAAGAGGGGCTTGCCGCTGTCCACCAGTCGCTGCACGTTGCCGATGATCTCCGTCAGCGGTTCCGGGTCCCCGGGGCCGTTGGACAGCATCACTCCGTCGACCCCGAGGCCGATGCAGTGATCGGCGTCGGCGCGGGCCGGCAGCAGGGTCACCCGGGCGCCCCGCTGGCGCAGGTAGCCGGCGATGCTGCCCTTGGCGCCGAAGTCGTAGAGGGCCACGTGGGGCGGCCGGCTCCAACCCTCGGGGGCCGGACCCGTCGGCTTGAGGGTCTCGGCTTCGGCGCGGGTGACCTCGTCCACCAGCGCTCGCCCCACCATCGGCGGCGTCGCCAGCAGCTCCTCCTTGAGGGCGTCGAGGTCGTCCACGCGATCACTGACGACCCCCCGCATGGCCCCTTGGTCCCGCAGCCGTCGGACGAGGGCGCGGGTGTCGATGCCCGCCAGGGCCGGAACTCCGTGGCCCCGCAGGTAGTCCACCAGCTCCACCTCGCTGCCGTGGCTCGACGCGCGGGCGGTAAACCGGCGGGCGAGGAAGCCCTCGGCCCAGGGGCGGGACGACTCGTCCACCTCGAGGGAAGTGCCATAGTTGCCGATGTGGGGCTGGGTCATCACCACGATCTGACGGCAGTAGGAGGGATCCGTCAGGATCTCCTGGTAGCCGGTCATGGAGGTGTTGAACACCACTTCGCCGAATGCGGTTCCAGGGGCGTGGGCGACGCCGCGGTACACGCTGCCGTCTTCGAGCAGGAGGAGACCTTCGCTGGTTTCTTCGATGCGCATAGATGTCGGGGGCCTGAAGTCGGGTTGGGGGGGTGGCGGCCATACGCCAGCACGAACGGCGTGATCATATAAGATCGTGGGACCGACCGGGTCCGATTCCGATCCACCTCCCCATGGAGCGTTCGACGATGTTCACGTCCTCCCACCTCCTCCGCCGTGCCCTGCCGACCTTCGCCGCCTACCTCCTGCTCTTTCCGGCCGCCGGGTGGGCCTACGTCGTCATCCTCAAGGACGGAACCCAGATCACCACCGAGGGCAAATACGAGGTGAAAGGGAACCAGGTGCTGCTGACGCTGCCGAACGGCACCCAGACTTCCTACCCATCAGCGGACGTCGACTTCGGGAAGACCGACGAGGTGAACCGCGGGGTCAACCTGAGCGGCGCCCGGCTGATCGAGGGGGGCCAGTCGGTCCAGCTCTCGGAGGAGACCCGTTTCGAGGACGATCGCAAGACCTTCGGCGAGCTTCTCAACGAACGATCCAGCGGCCTTGCCCTGCCGGAACCCAGGGTCCGCCAGGCCACCCAGGAAACCGCGGGCGCCGCCGGTCCGCCGGTCACCACCGCTGGATTCGTCGATTTGGTGGGCCTGCGCCGTGAGCCCTTCGAGAACTCCGAGATCCTCAGCGAGGTGATCGGCTACCTCAAGGGCCAGGGCAACGACGACGTGCGGGTGTTCCAGGGCAGCGAGCCGGGGCATCCGCTGGTGGAGATCGTCGCCGCTTCCGAGGCATCGGTCTTCAAATCGATGAAGGACGCCGCCAACTGCCTGGTGCAGATCCACGAGCGTTACCCGTCGGACGTCACGGCCTTCGATCTACTGCTGGTGACCGACAACAATATCCGCGCCGGCCAGTTCTCCCTCACCCCCGAAATGGCCAACCTGCTGGTCACGGGGCAGATGGAGGCCCCCGCCTTCTTCCTGCGTTACGTGGAGTTCTGAGGCGTTTCTCAGGGGGTGGGGGGCTTCTCCGCGGGGTCGTCGCCGCGCCAGAAGGCCTCCGAACGTTCCTCGTACCACCGCCGGCTGCGCCGTAGCTTCCAAGCCCGGTCGCCGTCCGGCAGCAGCTCCACCGCCGTTTGTAGACGGCCGTACTTGAGGTGGAGGACCCCGCGGTGTGGGGGCTTGGCCAGCCGTAGCTGCCCCGAGATCGCGAGCTTACGGCCGGCGGTGAGCTGTGCGTCGCGGAGGGCGATGTCCCGCGGCTGCAACTCCAGCTGGGAGCTGAGCTCCAGGTTTTCGACGACCAGCAGATCGCGGACCCAGGACACCGCCGGCCGGCGCTGCTCGAGGAGCGCCACCAGCGGCGCCGTATCCTTCACCCGCGCTTTGACCCGGGCTTCCAGCTCGAGGGGGGCCGAAAGAAGGGTCTCGCCCGAAGCGATGTCGACCTGTGCCCACCAGCCTTCGGCGTCGGCGCGGTCGCCGCCCTCCGCCACCAGGTGGGTCAGCGCCAGACGGGTGCCGTCGAGCTCCAGCCGGCGGGTGTCGATCCTTCCCCGGGGCATGCGCACCGCCAGGTCCAGGTCGCCCTGGAACCGCCGGTCTTCGAAACCGATCCTTACCCCTTCCCCCTGCAGGTCCACCGCTCCGGAAAGGGAATTGGTGGCGGTGGCGAGGTCGAAGCGGCAGCGGAGCCTACCGACTCCCCCCAGGAGCGTCAGGGGGGAGCTCGGTGGAAGGTAGGCGTTGTAGAGGGTGATGTCCGGAATCTCGGACTCCGGCAGCTCGACCCGGGCCACCACATCGCCCCCCGGCGCGTAGAGATGGAGGTTCGGGGTGGTGGCCCGGAGCCTGAGCCCCTGGCCGATGGCGTGGGGAACCTCGGTGTCGGCCCGGCCCACTTCGAAGACGTCAAGGTGGGCCTCCACCGTGGCCGTCGGTCCTTCGGTACCGCCCCCGTCGTCCACCCGGATGCCTACGCCCCCTTCGCCCCAGCCGCCGAAGCCGAGGTAGCCGACGCTGATGTCGCCGGATCCGATGGTCAGCTCGCTCCCCGGCAGCAGCACGCCGTTCCGGGTGTCGAGGGACGCCTCCAGGTCACCGCGGGCGTCCAGGTCGAGGGGGGACCCCCGCAGCAGATGGTCCTCCAGGCCCAGGCCGCCGTCGGACGACCGCAGGTCGAGGTGGCCGGTGAGGAACCTCAGCCAGCTGAGGCCTCGGTGCTCTTTGGGCACGAAGGCGCCCAGGGAGCCGACGAAGCGCAGCTCCTGCACTTTGGCGAGGCGCTCCTCCGCCACCCTTATCCGTCCCGGCCCGAGCTCGAGGTCGACCTTCGGCAGCCCGAAGGGGCCGCCGCGGCTGTCGACGGTCAGCGTGCCGCGGGCCCGCCCCCCTTCGGCGTCCGCTTGCCAGTGCACGCGGTCGATCCACAGGCGGCGCACGTCCTCCAGCTCGAAGCCGTGGAAACGGAGGTGCCAGGGTTTGCGCCCCGGTTTGGGGGGCGCGGGCTCCGGCCGGCCCGCGAAGCCGGGAACCGCCGCCTCCTCGTCCACCGGCGGCCGGTCACCCTGCTCTCCGTTACTGAGCCCTCCGTCGCTGGACCCTCCGTCACCGCGGCGTTGAACGTAGACCACCTCCGCCTCCGAGGCCCGGAGGCCGCGGACCCGGACGGTCCTCCCCATGAGGGCGAAGGGGGACACCTGGGCGGAGACCTCGCCGACCCGGGCAGACCACAGCGAACGGCGGCTGCGGCCCCGCATGTCGAGCCCCCGGACCACCAGCCGTCCGGGCCACAGCGTGTAACCGTCGATCCACTCCACCTGGAGCTTCTCGGGTCGGCGGTTGACGACCGACCGGCCCCAATCGCTGTTGAGGAAGAGGTTGCCGACGATCAAGTAGGTGATCTCCGGCAGCACCACCAGGAACACAAGTGCCGCGATCAGCCTTCGGCGGCGACGGGGCCCGCGGGCTCGGACCTTGCCCTCCACCGTCTGCGTGGGTTCGGCCATCGGTCCGCTAGTAGGTTCACTCATCGTCCCCCCGTTCAGCGCCCTACTGTGATTCTGTTGCGCCCGGCCTTTTTCGAGCGGTAAAGGGCCTTGTCGGCACTCTTGAGGACCCGTTCCGGCGTCGCGTTGGCGTCGCTGCGTTCCGCCACTCCGATCGAGACCGTCACCGCCAGGCCGCGGCTGGCGGCGGCACCCTTGGAAGCCGCGCCCTTGGCCTTTGCCTTCCCCTTGGGACGGCCGGGGGCGCGGACCGCGAACCGGCGCTCGGCGATGTCTTGCCGTAGCGTTTCGAGGGCGTCGCTGGCCTCCTGGGCAGTGGTGCCGGGGAAGACCACCGTGAACTCCTCGCCGCCGTAGCGAAACGCCCGTCCGCCGCCGGAGACCCGTCCGAGGCGGGCCGCCACCATGCGCAGCACCTGGTCCCCCACTTCGTGGCCGTGGCGATCGTTGAGCTTCTTGAAGTGGTCGAGGTCCACCATGGCGAGGGCGTAGCTCCGCCCGAGCTGACGCAGCTGCTCCTCCAGGGCGCGGCGCCCCGGCAGGCCCGTCAGCCCGTCGAGGAAGGCGAGCCCGAAGGCGTCTTCCACCAGGGCGAGGCCGAGGGCGAGGCCGGCGGCCCCCAGGTAGAACGGCGACAGGGGCTGCGCCCCGCCGGAGACGACGAAGGAGGCGAAGACCGTGAAGAGGGCGGCGACGAGCCCCGCCTCGATGGCGGATCGGCGTCGCCACAGGGCGAGGAGCGCGAGCACGGTGCCTATCCCGAAAGCCGCCAGGGACGGGCCCGAGGGGAGGCCGAGGGCAGCGGCGCCGTCCGCCAGCAGGGGAGCGGCCCGCTGGAGGAAACCTGCGGGCTCGGCGTCTTCAGGCCGGCCCCGGTTGGCGAGGGACTCCAGAGTCTGCGCCCCCGCTGGGCGCAGGGCCCACACCACCGCGGCCGCCTCCGCCGCGAACACGCCGAGCCGCAGCGCCCCCTGGGTCGACGCGACCCACCACTCCCTAAGCCACGCCGCGGCGGCCAGATGCAGCGGCAGCAGGAGGGACAGGACGAGGGGAAGGGCCCCGGGAGGCGTCCCCGGCAGCAGGCGGGGAGCCTCCAGGGCCAGGGCGAGGGCCAGGATCGACCAGGCCACCCGCCCCCGTCGCCAACGCCAAGCGAGGAGGAAGACCACCAAGAGCGTGATCCTGGCGCCGGGCAGGACCCAGGGCGCGGATAGGGAAACGGAGTGCCCCAAGAAGGCCTTGCCGAGGTTCAGAACAGCGGGATCTAGGGCCAGCGCGCCCGCCAGCGCGGCGAACGGGAGCAGGATTCGAAACATGGCGTCTATCTTGTCGCGGGGGGCGCCGGTTGACCAGAGACGAACGGAGCCCCCGAGGCAAGGTGGAGGGGCTGCCTCCCCTGACCGCCGTGCCCCTCCCCTGGCCGTCGTGCTCTGATCGTTCCCGGCGCCACCGGGCGCGGCACGCCTATCGGGCTGCTATCGGAAGCCGGGGGCGCCTTCCTGCCACCATTCCGCTTGGTTGCCGTCTACCTTCACGCGCAGCAGGAGGGCTTTTCCTTTGGAAAGTCGCCGAGCGGCGGCGGCATAGGCGGGGTCGATCTCGAGCCCGGGGGGGACCCGGACGTCCGACGAGCTGACGCGGATGTCGTCTCCGTCGCGCTCGACCTTCAGCACGGCCTCGCCCCCCACCTCCCGAATACGGCGCAGGAGCTCCGCTTCGGCGGCGTCCGGCCCTTCGTCCTGGCAGCGGAAACACGCCCGGCCTTCCTGCTCCAGCCGATCGAGCCACCGATCGAGGGCTATTTGACGCTCGGGCTCGGCGGCGGTCGGGACCATCGTCAGGTCAAGGGTCTGGCCGCCGCGGCGAACGGTCAGCTCCAAGGGTTTCCCTGCTTCCACCCACGCCATGGCCCGGATCGCCTGGACATCGTTATCGAAGCGGAAGGGCACGCCGTTGAAAGCGGTGATCTCGTCCCCTTCCCGCAGGCCCGCCCGATTCGCAGGGCCATCCGGCTCGATCCGACGGACCCGGAGGTAGCCATGGGTGTCGCCCACCTTCTCCTGGTAACGGGTACCGTAGCCAAAAAAGACCTTGGGCACGTCGTCGGGGTAGGTCGGGGAGGTTGGTTCGGCCAAACACAGCGCGGGTAGTGCGGCCAGAATGGCGAGGAATCGGCAGGTTTTCACGGTGGATCGTTCCTGGTCGAGGGTCGGGGAGGGTGCAAAGGGCGAGGTTCAGTCCCCCGCTGGGACATCTTTGGCCAGAACCGGGGTCAAGGGTTCGAGCTGAAGGCCAAGCTCAGTGGAGGTTTCCCAGCATCCGGAGCTGAAGCCGCAGATGCGATAGGGACCCGGCTCGATTCCTGAAAGCACCCATTCGCCGGTCTCGGCGTCCGCCAGGACTCTCTGTTGGCGGAGAAAGACGGAGCGCAGTGGCCGGAGCTCGACGGCGGCGCCGCTGCGCACCAGCCACGCGTCCTCCATGGAGTCGGGGTCTCGAGGACCGATTCGGAGGCTGGCGGCGGCCTGGCCGAGATGGACGTCGAGGGGCTGCCCGGCCTCCAGGCTCCGCCGTTCGATGCGGGCCGCGCAGCCCGGGGCCGTCACCAGCAGGTCGGCGGACCGTGCCTGCTCGGGCACCTCGATGCGAAACCTACCGTCGGCCCCCGTCGTCGCTTCGAAAGCATGTCGGGCGCCGCTCGGCTCACCGACGAGGAGGACGAGGTAGGAACCGGCTTCCGGCGCGCCGACGCAGGTCACGCGGCCGTCCACCGAGCGCGTCGTTGAAAGTTCCAGAAGCACCTCGGGGGCTTCGACGTCCTCGGAAAGGTCCAGCGACCGCCAGGGGGCCCGGGCGTTGCCGTGCCGGGCGGTGATCTGGATCCGCTCCTCGGGAAGGCCGAGGACCTCGAACGAGCCGTCGGAGAAGGTCACCACGGTGGCGAGGCGCTGTCGGTGGGTGGTCCCGGCGTAGAGGTCGACGAAGGCATCTTCGACGCCCTGGCCTTCGCGGGCCACGCGCCCACGGACGCGGGTGTTCGGCACCTCGATCTCGATCTCGACCGGCTCGGCGGCGGAGTCGGGGATCTCGATGGGCTCCAGACGGACCTGGTAGACCGCGTTGGTCTCAAGGTCGATGGGCCAGAGTCCGCGGCGGGGTAGGGCGCCGGCGAACGTTCCCTCTTCGTCGGTTCGCAGCTTGACCCGGTCGGCTCCGTGCTTGCCGCCGAAAACGACGGTGCCTTCGACAGGCTCGCCCGCCATCGACAGGCGGCCTTCGATGCGCACGAGGTCCAGTTGAAGGGCCAGAAAGCTCCCCCAGTCTGCGTGATCGAGCTCGCCGTAGTCCCAGGCATCGCCGTCCTCGTCCCGTAGAACGTATTCGTAGGTCCCGGGGAGGAGGGGCGGGCTGCGCCAAAGGCCACCGGGGTCCGCGCTGCCTTCGGCGACATCCCGGAAGACCTGGCTGCGGGGGTCGACCCGCTGGCTGATCTCGAAGCTCCAGACCCGTCCCTGGGGGTCGACGGGGGGCTTGATCGTGACATCCAGCGGCGCCGGGCGTTCGATGTCGTAGATCGGTTGAAACGCCTCGCTTCCCGCCTCCAGATCGACCGCATCCAGGGGGAGGGCGCCGATCTCGGGAAGCTCCGCGTAGAGGTCGAAGCGGCCCGCGGAGAGGCCGGTGAGCTGGTAGAAGCCGCGGGGGTCGGGAACGGCTCTCGTGTCGAAGGTCTGGGCTCGCCGCCGCTCCTCGGGGTCCCCCTGCCATCCAAAGGCCTGGCGGCGCAGGAGCAGGGAGAGGCCCTCCAGGTTCGGCGGATCCCCTCGCACCCAGCCGGCGACGGAGGCGCCGGCGACGAGACGGGCGGCTCCCAGGCTGGACGTCTCGCCTGCCCTCAGCTCGACCCGCCAGAAGTAGACCGGGGCCAGGCCCTCGACGAGGAGCTTGGCGTCCCAGCGTCCACCCGGCGCCTCGCATCGAAGCAGGGGGTTGGTCCATGCACAGGAGACCGTGACCTTCTCGGGACGCGGGTCCTGGTCCCGCGCCGTGCCCGCCTCACCGGTCCCGGAGTCGAGGGCGGTCAGCTCGACGCGGGCGGTCTCCAGGGCAGGATGGCGAGCCTGGGCGGACATCGCGCCCTCGAGGGAGCGCGACGGGATGGGCGGGGGTCCCAGGTCCGGCTCGAAGGTCAGCGTGCCCGTCGCCAAGAGATGCAGCCGGGTCACTTCGCCTTCGATGGGGACGGCGGGGCTCCAATAACCCGATGCCTTCGCCTCCACCGTCCATCGTTCCGCCCGGTCGACGTCGAGGTGGACCGTCGAGGGAATCCGGGTCGGCAGCTCTAGCGGTTCTGGTGCCCCGTTCTCCGAGGCTCCAGATTCCAGCGTCATCACGATCAAGGCGTCCACGGGCTCGGAGGATCCCGAGGTTCCTTTGGCCGTGATCTCCACCAGAACCGGGCCCGCGGGCTCCGAATCTTCGCCCGAGAGCTCGCCAGCCGAGCCCATCTGCCATAGCAAGAGAAGAATGGTGCCGATGTTCCCGGGACGCATCGTAGGGCCGGCCTCTAGTAGACGAAGTTGCAGGTTCCGCTGAGCCGGCACACCTTCTCGCAGGTGTAGGTGACAACCCCTCCAACGTTGGTTTGGGGGTAGCAGATGTTGCGTACCGAGCACGTTTCAAAACCAAACCCCGAGGCCACGGGAAGGCAGGTGTCGTTCCAGGCACAGTCTTGGCAAAAAGCGGCTATCAATGGAAGTGATGTCAGAAGCATCAAGGCGGTCAGAATCGATCCAACCCGGAAAAACCTGGTCACCGAACTTCCTCCTGTGTTGATGGTGGCTCTAGAGAGATTGTAATTAGTCCAGGGAAATTCAGCAATATTGGGGAGTAAGCCTGTTCCCTGCGACCCCGGAGGCCCCGGTCGCACCACGTTGCTCGGCGATTTCCGGTGGTCACGGGCTACACTCGTCCGTGTCCCCAAAGGAGCGAGAGGATTCGGACGGCGGGACCGCGACGCGGTCGAGCGTCGAGTCGTGGCTTCCGGAGCTGGATCCGAGGGTTCCGGGGTGGACGATTCTCGGGCATCCGGATCAGGATCGGGTCGGTGAGCGGAGCGTGTTGCTGGCCTTGGCTTCGGGGCAGGAGGCGCCCCTGGCCCGCCGCCGGCCGGCGTTTTCCCATCAGGGGCTGGGGGGGCCGCGGCCCCTCGACGAGCCCCACATCAGTCGCAGGCCGCTGCTCCTCGTCCCCGGCGCTGAGGCCGGATCCCTGCGACTGCTCCGCACCGAGGGCAACCGCAACGACGTCCGGGTGGACGGCGAGTCCTTGGAAGCGTCCCGCACGATCTCGGCCGCGGACCTGGAGCGGGGGGTGGTGGTGGTCCTGGCCCAACGGGTCGCCCTGCTCTTGCATCGGCTCGACCCCGCTCCGCCGGGGGACGTGCCCCGCTACGGAATGGTGGGGGACAGCGGCGGCATGCTGGCGGCCCGTCGTCAGATCCAAAGGGCTGCCTCGATCGAGGTGCCGGTCCTGGTGCGTGGCGCCACCGGAACCGGCAAGGAGCTCGTGGCCCGGGCCCTGCACCGGTCCGGGCCCCGCCGTCGGGGCCCGTTCCAGGCCGTCAACATGGCGGCGGTGACGCCGACGCTGGCGGCGTCGGAGCTGTTCGGCGCCACCAAGGGGGCCTACACCGGAGCGGCGGAGGCCCGGCCGGGCCTGTTCGAGCTTGCGGACGGCGGGACCCTTTTCCTTGATGAAGTGGGGGAGGCGCCGCCGGAGGTGCAGGCGGCGCTGCTGCGGGTGCTGGAGACAGGTGAAGTGCAGCCCGTCGGAGGTGGCCGGGTCAAGAGGGTCGACGTGCGCCTGGTGGCGGCCACCGACCGGGACCTGGAGTCCGCCGCCACCGACGGAGGTTTCAGCACGCCGCTACTGCATCGGCTCGGGGGCTGGGAGGTCCAACTGCCGGCGCTGCGCCATCGGCGGGACGACATCGGACGTCTGCTGCTCCACTTCCTGCGGCAGGAGGTGGGGGCGGACCCCGCTCCCTACCCGCCGGCGCGGCTGGTGGCGTCGCTGGTGGCCTTCGACTGGCCCGGCAACGTGCGCCAGCTGCGCAATATCGCCCGGGAGTGGTCGATCAGTCAGGCCGGAGGGCAAGCCGAACCCGGGCCGCAGCTGCGGCGGCTCCTCGCCGCGGTCGAGGGGACGCCATCCGCAGCCGACCCCACGGCCGTCCCATCGGCGATCGCTAAGTCGCAGGAAACTCCGCCGCGCCTGGAGGGCCCACCCCCCAGAGCCCCCGCCTCCGTCGGGCGCGAGGAGCTGCTGGCGACCCTGAAGGCCAATCGCTGGCGCCTCAAGCCAACGGCAGGCGCCCTCGGAATCTCCCGCTCCTCCCTCTACCGGCGGATGCGGGCGGAGCCTGACCTCCGCACCGCCGCCCAGCTCACCGACGACGAGATCGAAGCCGCGCGGCAGCGGGTGGGCGATGACCTGGAGACCCTCGCCGACGCCCTGCGGGTCTCCACCGACGGCCTGCGTCAGCGACTCCGCGGACCGGGCTAGCCGACCCAGTCCGCGGCTCCGCGGACTGGCTTAGCCGGCCCGGCCCGCCGGCGCGGACACCCCCGACCCTGTTCGGCGGACACCCCTAGGGTGACCGCGAACACCCCTGTCCGCGGCTTTGGGGAGCGGCGTCGAGATTCTCCTAAATGTTTGTTCAATTGAGCTTACGGCTTTTCCGAGTTTCTGTCCTGGAAGACTGGTTCCCCTGGCACGGGCCGTGCTCAAGAGGGTCTGCGAGCGCGACATCCAAGCCCAGGCCACAGCGGCAGACACCCAGGCGTCTGCAAACCCGATCGGCCCCCACGGAGAGCGCGAGAACCCGCGGGCCGCATGGTGCGGTCCGTGACCCCAGCCATCGAAAGGAGCCTTCCCATGTCCCAGATCACCCTGCTCAACCAGACCGACGAAGTCGTCCGCGTCGCCATCTTCAAGAAGCCGGTCATCCAGCCCTCCCTGGCCACCATCGCGTGGCAGATCGCCGACACGCCCCCCGGCGGGCAGGCGGTGGTGAACGTGCCGTCGAACTTCGAGGCCTACGCCCGGTATTCCCTGGACCCCAACAACCCCGAGGCGACCGAGTTCACCACCAACAAGATCCCGTTCAACGAGACCACCGCCAAGTTCGACGTCAACTCCGTCGTGTCCCAGGACCGGCAGGCGAGCGGTGCCCACCTCGAGCAGAGCTTCACGGACCTGGTGATGAACGAGGTTCGGATGGTCAACAACTTCGGCATCGGCGTCTGGGGCCACATCACCAAGGACGGCGACGACATCTACGCGCCGCAGGTGATCTGGCCGGGTGCGGTGCTGATGGAAGACATCCGCTCCTCCCTCTACCTCGCGGTGGTCGGTCAGTTCACCTACAAGGGTGACCGCCTGGTGCAGGAAGAGATCAGCCTCACCGAGACCGAGATCCTGGAGGGCGGCACCGCCACCGTCACCGGTTCCATGTGGAAGGGCTACAGCATCGCTGCCTGATGCCGCGGCCTCGGAGGTCCCGAGCCGCTCCCCCGATTCGGGGGCGGCCCGGGGCCCATTCCCACCCCCTAAGAACTCTTCCGCTGGAGGTCGGGCCATGCCGACACGCAAGTCATCCAAAACACACGACGATCCCGCCGCCGCGGTCCACGACAAGGACGTCACCGGGGCCGTGGAGAACAGCGCCGCGGAGGCCGCCTCCGGCGACGACGCCGGGGACCCGAAAGCCAAGGCGCCGAGCCCGCGGTCGACCCGCGCCAGGGCCCCGCAGCCCAAACAGACGCGGCCCAAGGCGACCCGAGCCAAACCGACCCGCAAGCCCCGTCGATCCCAAAAAGCCAAGGCGGCCGGGTCTGTCGACGCTGCAGAGTCCGCCGATGCTCTCCAGAAGCCCGCCGCCGATCCGCCCCCCCAGAACTCCGGTGGAGGAGGAGCCGGCGACGCTGATAGCGATCCCCCCAAGCCCCCCCCGAACGTGCGTTGGTCGTTCTGGTACCCCTCCCCCGACGCCGCCGTGGAGATCCAATGGGCGGTGGGGGATGACGAAGGCAGCGTCTTCTTCCCGGTCAAGGTGTTCTACGTGCAGGGTACGGGGGAGCGTCGCCGGACGCTGGAGTTCGTCGAGTCGGTGCTGTGGGAAGGACGTCCCGAGCTGCCTTTCAGCCTGCGCCGCGACTCCGAGCCCAATGCCTTCATCCACGGTTGCCTTTCCTGGGTGGGGGCGGAAGACGGCGCCCAGCTCTGGGTCCAGCAGCTCAAGTACCCGGGGGGATTCGTCTCCGCCGAGCAGCTCTACCCCGAGATCGTCGACGTGAGCGGTGGCCCGGAGCCCGACGGCGGCGGAACGGAGGGGTGACATGTGCAACGGCGATCAGGGTAGGCGGGACTTCGGAAGGGTCGCGATCGTCTGGCGGTGCAACGCCGCGGCGCCGGCCTGCGCCGTGGAGGTTCTTTGGCTCGGCGAGTCCGTCGTCCAGAGCCAGCTGAACGCCGGAGACCCCGTCCTGCCCTTCAGCGTGTCCCTCGAAGACCAGCCCACCGTGCGGATTTCGGGGCAGCTCACCCTCAGGGCCGACGCGCCGGCCCTGGTGCTCGACTGGTTGGAATACCCCGAGGGACGCGTCGAGCACGTGGTTCTGTGGGGGGAGGCGGCACCCCCCATCATCGTCCCCGATCCGCCGCAGCCGCCGCCGGAGGTGGGGGTGGAGGTGGAGGCCGCCTCCGCCGAGGACCTCTTCCCCTACGTCTACATGCGGCCGTGGCCCCGGCCGAGCGATCAAGACCTCGAGAACCGCTTCGTGGCGTATCGGAACACCGACTGCGCCGAGGGTTCGGTGAGCTTCTTCTGTGCCCTGGCGGCCCTCAAAGCGGAGGGCGACCGCCGGGGCATGGAGGCGGAGGCCGTGGGTTTCGTCGAAGGCGACGCCCCTTGGGAGGGGCAGTTCGCATCAGGAGCGTCGGCGCTCATCGGCCCCATCCGCCAGCTAGGGGCCTTCGACGCCTACCTGCGAACCCAGGGGGAGATCGACCTGGACACCTTTCAGCAGGAGCTCGAGACCTGGCTGGGGATGAGCTGGCGGGAGATCGTCGGCTTCGTCACCGGGACCCTGTTTGCCCAGCAGGAGGACCGGGCGTGGCAGAGCCTCTTCGCCCTCACCGTGCTCCTCGGCTACGACACCGAGGGACTCGACGAGCTGGTGCAAACGCTGGTGATGGCGCGGCTCCTGACCCGCATCGTCGATTCCCAGGACGGATCGTCGGAGCAGCTCCCAGCCTTCACCCCGGAGGTGATCCGGGACGGTGTCTGGGCGACGGTGATCCTGCCGGGCGGCGCATTCCCCATGCCGCCGGCGAAGAAGAAGACCCGGGAGCCGACGCAAGGCGGGCCTCGGCAGGACGAGCCGCCGGGGGACGACCCGCGACGCCTACCCGGCGTCGTGCCCTACGCCATCGGCGACCTCCAGCTGGTCCGCCAGCGCCTGCTGCGCTACGAGCTCGGGGAGGTGAGCGCCATCGAGAACGTGCTCCGCGGCGAGCAGAAGGAAACCACCCGTCGCCAGCTGCGGCAGGTGGGGGAGCAGGAGAGCCGCGAAACGACGTCGTCGGTGGACGACCGCAGTGAGCTCGCCGGCACCCAGGAGGAGCTGCTGGCCACCGCGGCGGAGGTGCTGGCGGAGAACTTCCAGATCGACGACCAGACCCAATACGGTCCCCCGGCGGAGGGGACCGCCACCGGATTCGTCGTCAAGACGCAGCTTCCTGGGGAAGGGGAGGACGCCCTTCCCACCGAAGACAGGAGGCGCGGCGCCGCCGAGCTGGCCCGACGGGTGGTGGATCGGGTCTCCCGTCGGGTTTCCCGCACGGTTACGGCCCGCCGGGCGCGGACCACGCTGGACGAGAGCGAGGAGACCGTCGTCCACCGCTTCGACGCCACCGATCGTGAGGACAACGTCCGCGGCATCTTCCGCTGGGTCGACAAGATCTACGAGGCCTGGGTGGAAAGCTACGGCCGTCGCCTCGTGCTCGAGATCTTCCTACCCCAGCCGGCCCGGCGGTTCATCGCCTCGGAGCTGAGCCTCCGGGGCTTGTCGTTCGAGGAGCCGATCTCCCCCACCCGCCTCGGGGTGCGGACGTTCCGCGACATCTCCCCCGAGCCATGCGTCGAAGCCGAGGAGCCCTGCCACTACTTCGCCGACCTGGCGGCCCGTTACGGGGTAGAGGAAGTGGAGCCGCCCCCCGCCCCGTCGAGGGTGGTGAACAGCTTGCTCTCCGCCGGTATGGCGACGCCGGTGACGGAGGTCCTCCTGCCGGAGGGCTACGAAGCGGCCACCGCCTGGGTGTCGGCGAGCAACTCCACCCCCGAGACGCTGCAGGGTCTGGTGGGGCGGCAGGGATTCACCCTTGACCCCGGCGACACCGAGGCCGTCGAGCTGACCCTCGCAGGAGAGACCTCCCGGGTCCCGGCGGGGGTGGTGACGGCATCGGATCCAGGTGCGCCGCCGGTCGCTGTCGCGGCCCAAGGGGCGATGCCTGGGCCAGCGGCCCCCGCCGGTCCCCAGACCGATCCGGAGGTGGAGCTTCCGTCCACCCAGGGCTGGGTGGTGGCCGTCGAGGTGGCGGCGGACCGTTCCGACGCTCTCCTAGAAACCTGGCAGATCAAGATCTGGGACGCCATCTGGCGCGGCTACCGGCGCCAGCGGGAGCTCTACTACGGAGCGGCCGGAACCTCCCCTTCGAGGTTCGAGACCCGCAACCCCCTGGCCAACCTGGAGATCGTGCGAAGCGAGCTGCGCGGCGGCGTGACCCAAAGGCTGCTGCATCGGGCGGCGGCCCTCACCGGCGAACCCCTGGAGGTCTTCCTCGGTGAGCCCAGACTCGTGCAGTTCCTCGACCAGGCCCTTGAATGGACGGAAATGGCCTACGCCTTCACTGCCCACGTCGGCGACGGGGCGGAGCACGGCGCCTTTCAGCACTACCGAGGGGAGGACGAGCGATTCACCGCCTTCCTCCAGGCGGACCTGGCCCGCGTCCTGCTGCCGGTGGAGCCGGGCCACGTTTTCGCGCTGATCTACTTCCTCGCCGCGGGCATGGTGTGGGACGGCCGGGACGCCCTGACCCCCGCCAATCCAGATCACGCCGGCATCCGCTCCGTCGATCTGATCAACGAGCTGAAACAGGCGCCGGAAGACGACCTTGGCGAAGCGCCGGAGGAGGCGTGGGAGGTCCGCGTGCCCACGTCGATGGTCTTCCTCCAGGACAGCTCCGAGCTGCCCCGCTTTGGAGAGTCGTCGTGACGTTCGGTGTGGCATCCGCCCCCGTCGGCGCCATCGTCGCCTACGCGGGGCAGCTCCAGCCGGTGAGCAGCTCCGTCGCCGAAGGTTGGGACGGCGAGTGCGGGTCCTGCGGCCCGGACTCGCCGTCGCCCCCTCCGGTGCCGAGCTCCGACGATCCCCTCGCGCTGATCGAGGCCCAGGGCTGGCTGGTTTGCGACGGCCGAACCCTGGAGGTGGCGAGGTATCCGGCCCTCTACGGCGTTCTCGGCACCCTCTACGGAAGCGCCGGCGCCGGGACCTTCCGGGTCCCCGATTACCGGGGTCTGTTCCTGCGGGGGGTCGACCACGGCGCCGGCATGGACCCCGACTCCACAGGCCGCTGCGCGCCCCCGGGGGGAAGCGCCGGCGGCGTCGGCTCCCGGCAGTGCGACGCCATGCAGGACCACGTCCACGCCTACATGGCGGCCCCCACCCCCAACGCCAGCGGCACCTCGGGGTCCAGCGCTACGGCCCCGGCCCAGCCCATCGCCACCGGGCCACCCGCCGAACCCGGCAGCGTGTCCATCGCCAATCCGCAGGGGACGCCGGTCCCCGTCAGCTCAGAGACCCGGCCGGTGAACGTGTCGGTGCACTACCTCATCCGCTTCCGCTGAACCCCATCCACGAGTCCCCCGGGCCCCGCCCGGCTCATCGCAACCCCAAACCAGAGGAAGAACCATGACCGTCATCAACGTCAATCAGGGCCAAACCGTCCATCTCGCCGCCGGCACCGTCCCCGGCAACATGAACGTCTACTGTGTCGGGCCCGGGCCGGCGACGTTCGGGATCACCATCGTCAACCCGCCGCCGCCGTTCACCATGCACCACCTCATCGCCGGCCATATGCTGACCTTCCAGGTCGACGGCTTCCCGGCCTGGGTGCAGAACCAGGGCCCGTCGAAGATCCAGCTCCTCTTCACCGCCAACGAGTTCGACGCCGATTCGCTGGACGAGATCGAAGGGGCAGAGGTCGTGGAGGGCGAGTTCAACTACCGGTACTACAACGTCCGCATCGTTGGACCGCCCCCCGCCAAGTGCGCCGAGATCCTCGAGTGCACCACCCTGCACCTGGTGGAGAAGTGCGACAACTGCTTCTACCGTATCCGCACCTCGCAGCTCTACAAGAAGGAGGTGCAGGAGCTGTTCGAGAAGTGCGCGGCCGAGGAGGGCTATCCGGACGCCACCATCGAGGTGAACGCCGGTCCGGCCTGCACCTGATCCAGACCCGGCCGCGGGGCGGGGGGGCCGGCGCCCCCGCCCCCGCCCCCCCCCCCCCCCCCCGACCCCCCCAACGCACCCCCCCCC
>JBCDIS010000030.1:0-50953 GCA_038748685.1 Acidobacteriota bacterium
AGACCTGCTCACCGCCGGTCACGCTTTCGAGCATGAACCGGACGGGGGAAAGGGCTTCGAGACGCCGGTAGACCGAAAGGGGTGTGAGGGTATCGGCGAGGAACTCCCGAACGTGGACGACGGCCCGTTTGGGGGCGCCGCCGGTACCCTCACACCCCTTTCGGTCTACCGGCGTCTCGAAGCCCTTTCCCCCGTCCGGTTCATGCTCGAAAGCGTGACCGGCGGTGAGCAGGTCTCCCGCTTCAGCTTCCTCGGCGCCCGACCGCGGGAGCTTTACCGCCTCTACCCCGACCGACTCGAAGTGGAGAGGGACGGCAAGCGCCGCGACCTCGACGGCCCCGCCCTCGCCGCCCTGCGCAAGACCCTTCGTGGCATCGCGGCGGAGCCCGGCCCGATCCCCTTTACCGGCGGATTCGTCGGCTTCTTCGGCTACGACCTGGTGCGGTTGATCGAGAGCCTGCCGAGCCGCCCGGGGGACGACCCCTTCGAGCTACCCATTGCGGTGCTCGGGCGTTTCGACACCCTTGTGGTGTTCGACCACGCCCAGCAGCGGGTGCTGGCCCTATCGAACGAGATCGAAGGGGAGGTGACCCTCGCCGACGCCGAGCGGGAGCTGCGGGAGCTGTCCGAGGTGCTCACCGCGCCGTCTAAGAACCCCGCCCGCGCCATGCCCACGGAGGGGCCGGCGGAGCCCGTGACCCCCGGCCCGCCTAGCATCGACGGTGCGACCTACCGCGGCGCCGTCGAGCGGGCAAAGGAGTACATCCGCGCCGGCGACATCTTCCAGGTGGTCCTCGCCCGCCGCTGGACGGTGCCCGAAGCCCCCGGCCCCGTCGCCCTCTACCGCGCCCTCCGCCTGGTGAACCCCAGCCCCTACATGGTGCTGCTAGAGATGCCCGACGCCACCCTCGTCGGCGCGTCCCCCGAGATGCTGGTGCGCAAGACCGGACTGCGAATCGAGAATCGACCGATCGCCGGCACCCGGCCCCGCGGGGTCGACGCCGAGGGGGACCGCGTCCTGGCGGAGGATCTAAAAGGCGACCCCAAAGAGCGGGCGGAGCACGTGATGCTGGTGGACCTCGGCCGCAACGACGTCGGCAAGGTGGGGGCCCCCGGCACGGTGAAGGTGGAGAGCTTCATGGAGGTGGAGCGCTACAGCCACGTCATGCACCTGGTGTCGAGCGTCCAGGCGGACCTCGACGACGGTATGGACGGCCTCGACGCGCTCCTCGCCTGCTTCCCCGCCGGCACCCTCTCCGGCGCCCCGAAGATCCGCGCCATGGAGATCATCGACGAACTAGAGCCCGAGACCCGCGGCCCCTACGGCGGCGCCGTCGGCTACTTCTCCTATTCCGGCGACGTCGACACCTGCATCACCATCCGAACCCTGGTGGTCAAGGACGGGGAGACGTCGGTCTCCGCCGGCGCCGGTATCGTCGCCGACTCCGACCCGGCCTCCGAAGAGCGGGAAACCGAGAACAAGGCCGCCGGGCTCCTGGCGGCCGTCGAGCTGGCCAAGCGCCTCGAAGACTGACCATCCCACCCGAGCCCCCGAGGAGGGACCCATGATCCTATTGATCGATAACTACGACTCCTTCACCTACAACCTGGTGCAGCTACTGCGGGAAGCGGGCGCCGACGTCGAAGTCGTCCGCAACGACGTCGAGACCGTCCCGGACCTTCTGGCCCGCGGGCCCCAGGGCATCGTCCTCTCCCCCGGGCCGGGTCGCCCCGAGGACGCCGGCGTGTGCCTCGACCTGCTGGCGGCCCGTCCGGAGGTTCCGATCCTCGGCGTCTGCCTCGGCCACCAATGTTTGGGACAAGCATGGGGCGCCACCGTCGACCGGGCGCCGCGGCTGATGCACGGCAAGACCTCCATGGTGCGCTATGAGAACGATTCCCTCTTCGCCGGACTCCCCAATCCCTTCCAGGCCACCCGCTACCACAGCCTCTGCGTCCTCGAATCCACGGTCCCCGACGACCTGCGGCCCATCGCCTGGTCCACCGGGGAGGAAGGCACGGTGATGGCCATGCGCCACCGCGACCTGCCCTATTGGGGCGTCCAATTCCATCCCGAGTCGGTGCTCACCCCCTCGGGGATCTCGATGCTGCGCAACTTCCTCAACCTCTGCGGCGTCGAGCTGTCGACTACGCCGGCGGCGCCGCTGGTGGAGGAGGCCGACCTGGTGGCGGCGGGGGTGCTGCCGTGAACGCCTCCGACGCCCTGCGCCGCCTCCTCGCCCGACAGGATCTGGACCGGGAATCCACCGAGGCGCTCTTCGGCCACCTGATGGACGGCGAGCTCGACGACATCCACAAATCGGCCCTGCTGGTGGCCCTGGCGATGAAGGGGGAGGCCCCCAGCGAGATCACCGGCGCCGCCGCCGCCATGCGGGGCCGAGTGGTGAAGATTCCCCACGGCGTCGCCGACGTGGTGGACACCTGCGGCACCGGGGGGGACGGCAAGGGCACGTTCAACATCTCCACCGCCGCCGCCCTGGTGGCCGCCGCCGCCGGCGTGCCCATCGCCAAGCACGGCAACCGTTCGGTGTCGAGCCGGTCCGGCAGCGCCGACGTCCTGGCGGCCCTGGGGTTGCGCATCGACCTCGAGCCGGAGGAGGCGGGCCGCGCCGTCGAGGAGATCGGCATCGCCTTCCTCTTCGCCCCCCGTCTCCACCCCGCCATGAAGGAAGTCATGCCGGTCCGGAAAGCCCTCGGGGTCCGTACGATATTCAACGTCCTCGGCCCCCTCACCAATCCGGCGGGGGCCCGACGCCAGGTGATGGGGGTCTACGCCGCCGACCTCGTGGAACCCATCGCCGAAGTGCTCCTCGCCCTCGGCGCCGAACACGCCCTGGTGGTCCACGGCAGCGACGGCCTCGACGAGATCACCACCACCGGTCCCACCCGGGCGGCGGAGGTGAAGGACGGTCAGGTGTCCGCCTGGGAGTACTCCCCGGACCGGCTCGGGGTCGCCACCGCCCAGCCCGACGACCTCCTCGGGGGAGCTCCGGAGGAGAACGCCGAGGCCATGCAGCGGGTGCTCGACGGCGAGGAAGGTCCCCTGGCGGACATCACCGCCGTCAACGCCGGCGCCGCCCTCTACGTGGGGGGCAAAGCGGAGGATCTGCGCAGCGGCGTCGAGGCCGCCAAGGCGGCCCTGGCCTCCGGCGCCGCCGCCGCCAAGCTCGACCAGCTGCGGAGCTTCCCGGGATGAAGGCGGTTTCCCGGCCCAGGCCCTTCGGATATCCTTGGCGGGTGAGGAGACGCGATCCGTGACCCAATTTTCAAGCACCACGAACACCACCGACATCCCCGATATCTTGGCGAAGATCGTCGAGCGGCGGGCCGAGCACATGCGCATCGCCCGCGGCAAGGAGACCTTCACTGAGCCGCCGCGCACGGCCGCCGTCCAGACCCCCGGTAACAACCGCTTTCTGGCGGCGCTGCACGCCCAGCGGGGCAGCGCGGTGATCGCCGAGGTGAAGATGGGGTCCCCTAGCCTCGGCTCCCTCGAAGGCAAGTTCGAGCCCCTCGACCAGGCCCGTCGCTACGCCGAGGGGGGCGCCGCCGCCCTCTCGGTGGTGGTGGAGCCGGAGTTCTTCCACGGCAGCTATGAGCTGCTGGCGGCGTGCTCCGAGGCGTCGGGCCTACCGGCGGTGGCCAAGGACTTCGTCGTGGACCCGCTGCAGCTGCGCTGGGCCAAGCGGGCCGGCGCCCACGCCGTGCTGCTGATCGCCGCCCTCTACTCGCCGGCGGAGCTCAACCAATACGCCAAGCTGGCGAGGCGCCTCGGCCTCGTGCCGCTGATCGAAACCCACGAGCTTTCGGACCTCGAAAAGCTCGAAGGGGGCGTCTGGGAGCTGGTAGGGGTGAACAACCGCGACCTGCGGACCTTCGACGTCGAGATCAGCACCTCCCTGGCCCTTTCCCACATGCTGCCCCCCGGCTCCATGAAGGTGGCCGAGAGCGGCATCCACAGCGGCGGCGACGTCTCCCTGCTGCGGGGGGGAGGCTTCGACGCCTTCCTGATCGGCGAATCCCTGCTCCTCTGCGACGACCCCGTCGCCAAGCTCCAGGAGCTGCGGGGCGGCTGAAGCCCCTGGCCCGGTCGTTCAGCCATCGACCGAAGCCCACCAACATGACCTCCTCCGACCCCAAGTCCAACGCCACGATGGCGCCGCCCCACCGCCGACGGGTTCAACGGCGCCGGGTCAAGATCTGCGGCGTCACCACGCCGGAGGACGCCGTCCTGGCGGCGGATCTCGGCGCCGACCTCCTGGGGCTCAACTTCTATAAGCAGAGCCCGAGGTACGTCGACGAGGGCCGCGCCCGGGAGCTGGTGGCCGCCGTCGGCCCCCGGGTGACCTGGGCCGGGGTCTTCGTCAACCTCCCCGTCGCCGAGGCGGAGGGTATCGCCGACCGCGTCGGTCTCGACGTCATCCAGCTCCACGGCGACGAGTCCCCCGAGGACGCCGCGGCCCTCGGACCGAGGGCGCTGCCCGTGCTGCGGGTCCGCGACACCCTCGACCGGTCCGCCATCGACCGGGCCCTGGCGACCGACCCCTGGGGCCTGCTCCTGGACACCCATCACCCCCGCCTCTACGGCGGCACCGGCCACGGCTGGGACTTCGGCTCCCTCCGTCAGCTCGCCGGAACAGGCGGTCCCCTCCACGGCCGGCGGGTCCTGGTGGCCGGCGGCCTGCGCCCCGGCAACGCCCGGACCGCCGCGGACGCCTCCGACGCCTGGGGAATCGACCTCTGCTCGGGGGTGGAGGCGCGACCCGGAATCAAAGATCCACGGCTCATGAGAGTCCTCTTCGAGGAGATACACCATGCTGAGAGCTCCGCGGTCTGACGCGGCCCTGGCCAGCTCGGCCAGGCCCGACGCCCGAGGCTACTTTGGCCCCTACGGTGGCCGATACGTCCCCGAAACCCTGATGGCGCCCCTCGACGAGCTGGCGTCCGCCTATGACAAGTGGAGCCGCAAGCGGGCCTTCCGCAACCGGCTCCGGGACCTTTTGACCCACTACGCCGGGCGCCCCACGCCCCTCTACCTGGCGGAGCGACTCACCGAGCGCCTGGGGGGAGCACGGATCTACCTCAAGCGGGAAGATCTGCTGCATACCGGCGCCCACAAGCTCAACAACGCCATCGGCCAGGCCCTGCTGGCCAAGACCATGGGCAAGGAGCGGGTCATCGCCGAAACCGGTGCCGGCCAGCACGGCGTCGCCTCGGCGACGGCGGCGGCACTCCTCGGCCTCGAATGCATCGTCTACATGGGTGCCGAAGACTGCGAGCGCCAGCGCCTCAACGTCGAGCGCATGCGCCTCCTCGGGGCCGACGTGGTGCCGGTGGATTCCGGTAGCCGCACCCTCAAGGACGCCATCAACGAGTCCCTGCGGGATTGGGTCACCAACGTCCGCAGCACCCACTACATCCTCGGCTCGGTCCTCGGGCCGGATCCGTACCCCCGCATGGTGCGGGACTTCCACAGGGTGATCGGTGACGAGGCGAGGCGGCAGCTGCGCAAGCAGGCGGGCACCTACTCCCCCGATGTCGCCATCGCCTGCGTCGGCGGCGGCAGCAACAGCTTGGGTCTGTTCACCGCCTTCGTCGACGACCGCAAGACCCGCCTGATCGGAGTCGAGGCCGGAGGCACCAGCGAAGACCTCGGGGACCACGCCGCCCGCTTCTCCGGCGGCGCCCTCGGCGTGCTCCACGGCACCCGCACCTGGCTGCTGCAGGACGACGAGGGCCAGATCGCCACCACCCACTCGGTGTCGGCGGGTCTCGACTACCCCGCGGTGGGTCCGGAGCACGCGCTGCTCTACGACCTCGGGCGGGTGGAGTTCGAGCGGGCCAGCGACGCCGAGGCCATCGAGGCCTTCCATCTCCTGTCGGAGACGGAGGGGATCCTGCCGGCCCTCGAGACCGCCCACGCCCTCGCCCACGTCTCGAAGATCGCCCCCAACCTTCCCAAGAAGGCCATCATCCTGGTGAACCTCTCGGGCCGCGGCGACAAGGACGTGGAATCGGTCCTGAAATACGACGCCGCCCACGCCGAGGACGGGCGGGAGGTCGACGAGGAGGCCGCCAAGGTGGCCGTCCATCCGGCGGTCCACAAGTGGGGCCGCAAACCCGAGGAGGAAGAAGGTTGAGCGCTATCGACCTCATGTTCGAACGTTGCCGGGAAGACAAGCGCTCGGCCTTCATCCCGTTCCTCACCGCCGGGGATCCGGATCTGCGCAAGACCGGCGAGCTGATGCACGCGATGGTGGCCGGCGGCGCGGACCTCATCGAGCTGGGGGTGCCGTTCTCCGACCCCATCGCCGATGGGCCGGTGATCCAAAAAGCCACCACCCGGGCCCTTGCTTCCGGAACGACCCTTTCCGGCATCTTGCGGCTGGTGGCACGGGAACGGGACCGCCTCGGGGTCCCCATCGTCCTCTTCACCTACTTCAACCCCATCCACGCCCGGGGCATCGAGCACTTCGCCGAGCAGGCGGCGGCGTCGGGGGTGGATGGCGTGCTTTGCGTCGACCTACCGCCGGACGAGGGGGGCGAGGACTTCATCCCCACCCTCCGTCGCTACGGCCTCGACACCATTTTTCTCCTGGCCCCCACCAGCAACAAAGAGCGGATGCGGAAGGTCACCCAGATGTCGACGGGCTTCGTGTACTACGTCTCCCGCACCGGCGTCACCGGCGCCCGCCAGGAGCTGCCGAAGGAGCTGCTGAAGGAAGCCAAGCGCCTGCGCCGACGCCTGGACAAGCCCCTGGCGGTGGGCTTCGGCATTTCCACCCCCGAGCAGGTGGCGTCGGTGGCCAAGGTCGCTGACGGCGTCGTGGTGGGCAGCGCGCTGGTGGATCTCATCGGAGCCCACGGCGACGCGCCGGACCTGGCCCAGAAGGTCGAAGATCGGGTGCGGGAACTGACGGAACCGCTGCGTAGCTGAGCTCCCTCACCGGGTCGTCTAACGGAGGCACGGCTCCGACGCACCATGGATCCTCGACGCGATTTGATCCTCGCCGACGGCCTCGCCGGTGCCGCAGTAGGGCTGGCGATGCTGGCGACCCTGGGATGGCTGAGTCAGCTCTACCGCCTGCCCCGGGACTTCGTGCTGCTCGTGGCCGTCGCGAACACGGCCTATGGTTGCTACTCCCTGACCCTCTCCCGGTTTCGGCGCAGGCCCATGCCCTGCATCGTGCTGCTGGTGGTCGCCAATCTGACCTGGGCCGCCCTCTGCTTCTATTGGGTGGGTGCGTATTGGGGAACCGCCGGTCCCTTCGGGCTCGCCCATTTGGCGGCGGAGGGGCTCTTCGTGGGGGGCCTGGGGGCCCTCGAGTGGCGATGGCGACGCCGGCTGGTCGATAGACCCCGCGGCGGTGCGACCGCTGACGGTTCCCATCCGTAGGCATTCCAGCCAGCGCGGCGGCCAGTTCCGCGGCGCCGTGGCCTGCTGATATCTTCGCCCTCCCTAGATGAATCGACCCCGCGTCGGGGGCGCGTCGCACGTCGGCGCGTCGTCGTCGCGTTGAAAGGACTACGAATGCGCGTCGCCCTCGCTCAGATCGTGTCGACCCCAGACCGCGCCGCCAACCTGGCGCGGGTCCTCCAGGCCATGGACGAGGCCGCCGGCGCCGGCGCCGACCTGGTGGTCTTCCCCGAGGTGGTCCTTGACCGCTTCTTCCCCGCCAGCCCCGGCACCGACGCCTGCAAGCTGGCGGCCCACGGCGGCGCCGAGCCGATCCCGGGGCCCACCTGCGATCTCGTCGCCGCCAAGGCCAAGGAGCACGGCCTGGTGACGGTCTTCAACCTCTACGAGCGTGACGGCGAGGGGGACGGTGCGCGGTACTTCGACAGCTCCCCGGTGTTCGACGCCGACGGCACCCTCCTCGGGGTGACCCGCATGGTCCACATCACCGACTATGAGGGCTTCCACGAGCAGGACTACTACGACCCCGGCGACACCGGTGCGCCGGTGTACGACACCCGCGTCGGCCGTATCGGCGTCGCCATCTGCTACGACCGCCACTATCCGGAGTACATGCGGGCCCTCGCCCTGGCTGGGGCCCAGCTGGTGGCCATACCCCAGGCGGGCACCCTCGGCGAATGGCCGGAGGGTCTGTACGAGGCGGAGATCCGCACCGCGGCGTTTCAGAACGGTTACTTCGCCGTCCTCGCCAATAGGGTGGGGGTGGAGGACACCCTCACCTTCGCCGGAGAGAGCTTCGTCGTCGACCCCGAGGGTACGGTCCTCGCACGCGGAGCCACCCTCGAAGAAGACCTCGTGGTGGCGGACGTCGACCTCGGGGCCTGCGAACGGTCGAACGCCCGTCGCCTCTTCTTCCGAGACCGTCGCCCCGAGCTCTATGGCGAGTGGGTGGGACGGCCGCACGGGGGAGCCACGGGCCACGGGGAATCGTCATGACCCGCGACGCCGACGTCCGCTCGATGGCCGCCCTCGTCCACGGCCGCTACCTCCTGCAAGCGGCCGAAGGGGCGGGGAACGACGCTCCGCTGCTGGTGGGCTGCCACGGCTATGCCGAGGGGGCCCTCGACCACCTGGCGGCACTGCGCAAGATTCCCGGCATCGAGCGATTCCACCTCTGCGCCGTCCAGGCTCTGCACCCGTTCTACCGCCGCGACGGGTCGGTGGTGTGGAACTGGATGACCAAGGAGGATCGGGGGCAGGCCATCGAGGACAACATCCGCTACGTCACCTCGGTGATCGTCGCCGCCCGCCGAGAGCTCGGCGCCGGCCCCCGCTTGGTGCTGGCGGGCTTCTCCCAGGGCGTCGCCATGGCCTGGCGGGCTGCGGTGCGCTGCGGCCTCCCCTGCCACGGCCTGATCGTCCTCGCCGCCGACGTCCCCGCCGATGTCGCGGCCCTCGAGCCGCCTGTGCTGCCGCCGGTGCTCCTCGGCCGGGGCACGGAGGACTCTTGGTACAGCGAAGCGAAGATGGACGCCGACCTCGAAACCCTGGGCCGCCTCGGCGCCGACGTGACCCAGGTGGTATTTGAAGGGGGCCACGAGTGGCACCCCGAGTTCCTCGCCGCCACCGGCACCTTCCTGGACCGGATCGCGGATCACCCTTAGACTGGGCCCGACATGCCCGAAGACACCAGTCTCGAACAGGTCTGTTCGAAGCTCCGCCGCCAAATGCCTGCCTTGGCCGAGCGCTATGGCGTCGTGACTCTTGGCATTTTCGGTTCTGTGTCGCGCCGCGAGTCGGACTCGGAGAGCGACCTGGACATCCTGGTGACCTTCGACGACCCTCCGGGCCTCATGGCGTTTCTGGAGCTCGAAGAGCATCTTGGGACCCTTACGGAGCGGCCGGTGGACTTGGTGATGGAAAGCGCCCTCAAGCCGAGGATTCGTCACCGAATCCTGGACGAGATCATCCCCGTATGAAATCCGGTCGCGACTCCCCCCTTTGGTGGAGAGGGTCCGCGCGATGATCGGGCAGGACTAGGGCACCGGTGGAGCATCTCTCCGAGATCCACGACCTCGACCCCGACGCCTATGCCCAGCCCCGTCTGGTGGACGGACTGGCCCGCGGAGTCCTCGACGTTTTCTTTCGCCGGGTGGAGGTCCAGGGGGCGGACCGCATTCCCGAGGAAGGGCCGGTGGTGCTGGTGGGCAACCACGTCAACGGCCTGCTGGATCCGGCGGTCTTCGCCGCCTACCTGCCGAGGACGCCCCGCTTCCTCGGCAAGTCGACCCTGTGGAAGATCGCGGCGCTGCGGCCCTTCATCCGCCTGGCGGCGGCCATCCCCGTTTACCGGCGCACCGACCCCGGGGTCGATCCGACGAAGAACGCCGAGACCTTCCGCCGCTGCCACGAGGTACTGGCGGCGGGGGGAGCCATCGCCATCTTTCCCGAGGGTCGCAGCCACGACGAGCCGGGCCTGGTGGAGCTCAAAACCGGCGTCAGCCGGATCGTGCTACAGGCGGAGGAGCGCTTCCCCGGGGTGGGCACCCGCATCGTGCCGGTGGGGCTCACCTTCGACGACAAGACCCGCTTCCGCTCCCGCCTGCTCCTGCGGGTGGGGGACCCGATCGACCCCGCCCCTGAGCTCGAAGCCTACGGGGCCGACCCCCGGGGGGCCGTCCGCAGGCTCACCGAGAGGGTCCGCGCCGGTCTGGAGGCCGTAACCCTCTCCTACGGCTCGTGGGACGAGGCCCGGCTGATCGAGCGGGCGGCGGAGATCTGGTCGCGGCCGGTGGACGACGCGCCGGCGGAGCGTTCCCTAGCCGACGCCTTCGACGTCCGCCGCGCCTTCCTCGACGGCTACAACGACCTGCTGGAGCGCTGCCCCGAGGAGGTCCACGGGGTGGCCGAAGAGGTCCGGGAGTACGACGAGCTCCTGGACCTGCATCGCCTCAGGGACGCGGAGGTGGCTTCCCGCTATCCGCCGTCGACGGTTCTGCGTTTCGTCGCCAAAAGCCTCTGGCTGCTGCTGGTACGCCTTCCCCTCGGCTTCGTGGGCATCCTGATCAACGCCCTCCCCTACCGCCTCGCCGACGTGCTCTCCCGCCGGTTCGGCAGCAGCCGGGATGTCGTGGCCACCTACAAGGTGTTCCCGGCGCTGGTGCTCTACCCGGTCACCTGGCTGGCGGTCGCGGTCATCGCCGGCTGGTTCGCCGGGCTGTGGATCGGAGTCGCCGCGTTCTTCCTGGGGCCGATCACCGGCGTCTTCGCCGTCCGTTATCTGCAGCGCCAGCGGTTCTTCCTCCGCCAAGCGCGGGCGTTCCTGCTGCTACGCAGCGGGCGCCGCGGCGTAGCCGAGCTGCGCCGGCAGCGCCAGAGGGTGCTCGGCGCGGTCCGGGCCCTGGCCCGGCGGCTCGACCCGGACCCGGGTCCCCAGCCGGCCTGAATCCCCCCTCGCGGAAGTTACGGGCAATGGTCGGGGGAAGGCCGACGACGACGGATGCGATTCGAATATACTCCCGTGCACATTCAGCTATTTATGCGTGCCGCGCACCTCACCCGCAAGGAGACTTCCGTGTCTCGATCCTTGATCGCCCTCATCTGCTTGGCATTCATTCCCCTTGCCTTCCCCCCAACGACGGAGGCGGCGGAGTTCTTCATCGATCCGCTGACCGGCAGTCCGACGGGCACCGGTGCGGCGGACGATCCTTGGCGGACCCTCGAGCAGGTTTTCGCGGATGGCTTGATCCAGCTCCGCCGTTGGCAGGATCACCCGCCGGGGCCCGATACCGGCTTCGAAGTTCTCAACCCCGACGCCCCCGTCCGCGGCGGCGACACCCTTTGGCTACTGGACGGCTACCACGGCGAAATCGACGTTCGCAGCTACTACAACACCGCTCCGATCGAGGTCGTCGCCGCCCCCGGCCACGCCCCACGGCTCGGCAGGCTGCACCTTCAATCGGCCCAGCATTGGACCTTCCGCGGCCTTTCGATCAGTCCGGCCCACGCCCAGGGCCCCGTGGACGGCGGCTCCATCGTCCAGATCGAAGGCCATGGCTTTTGGGGTCCGGCCTCGGACGTGGTGTTCGAGGACCTCGACATCTTCACGATCGACGACGCCGGCGGCTGGGGCATCGACGAATGGTTGAACGAAGCCCGATCCGGGGTCTCCCTGCGGGCCGACCGCGCGGTGCTGCGGGGCAGCCGGGTGCGCAACGTCCGCCACGGAATCACCGCGACAGGGGACGACGTGTCGGTACTGCGCAACCACGTCGACGGCTTCTCCGCCGACGGCATGCGCGGCCTCGGCGACGGTGGACGCTTCGAGTACAACCGCATCCAGAACAACTACATCTCCAGCAGTCAGGGCGACGGCAACCACGACGACGGCTTCCAGAGCTGGTCCATGGGGCCCGGCGGCGTCGGCACCGGCGAGGTGCGGGACGTGGTCCTGCGGAGCAACATCTTCATCAACCACGTGGACCCCGACCACCCGCTCCGCTCGACCATGCAGGCGATCGGCTGCTTCGACGGACTATTCGTGAACTGGGTGGTGGAGAACAACGTCATTATCACCGACCACTGGCACGGCATCACGTTCCACGGGATGATCGATTCGCGTGTTGTGAACAACACCGTCCTCGACATCAACGACGAGACCCCCGGCCCGCCTTGGATTCGATTGACCGAATCGAACGGTAGGCCGAGCCGGAACGTGGTGGTGCGCAACAACCTCTCCACCCGCTTCACCTTGAGCGGTGAGGCCATCGTGGACGATCACAACGTCGAGATCGACGACGCCGGCGCCCTCTTCCTGGCGCCGCCCTACGACCTCCGACTGCTGCCCACGGCCGCGGCGGTCGATGCCGGCAGCGGCGCCATGGCGCCCACCCACGACGTGCTGGGCCTCCGGCGCCCCCAGGGCTCGGCACACGACATCGGCGCCTACGAGCGGTGTCCGAACAACTGCCTCATTTTCGGCGACGGCTTCGAGGACGGCAGCACCGGCGCTTGGTCTTTCAGGTAGATCCCAGGTGGGCGTCGAGGACCGCCAAGCCCTCGTCGAGGCCCCGCCGGCCGAAACCGAGGCGGAATCGATCCGTCGGCGTCGGCCCGAGCTCCGAGCGGTAGATCGAGCTGGGCAGGAAGAGGACGCCGCTCTCCTCCACCAGGGAGCGGCAGAATTCCTCGACCCCTTGGCTCCCCTTGAATCTCGGGAACGCCATGCAGGATCCGTCGGGGCGACGCCACTCGAAGAGGTCCGGATGGCGCCCGAAGAAGGCGTCCCACTTGGGCAGGTTCTCGTCGATGATCGCGCAGTTGCGACGGAGCAGCTCCTCTTGATTTCGCAGGGCGATCGTCGCCAGGCGCTCGCTGGGGGCGGAGTTGCAGATGGATAGGTAGTGCTTCATGCGCTCCATCTTCGACAGTAGATCTCGATCCGCCGAGGCGATCCAGCCGATCCGCAGCCCGGGGAGACCGTAGGACTTCGAGGTCACCCCTAGGGAAAGCCCCCGCTCGTAGACATCGGCGATGCGCGGTAGGTGCCGCGCACCCGTTGGGCCGAGCCCGTGGAAGATCTCGTCATGGAGGATGTAGATCCCATGCCGGCGACACAGCTCGATCAGGGCCACATAGCGATCCGAAGACAGGATCGCTCCGGTCGGATTGTGGGGAAAGTTGATCGTCACCAGTCGGGTGTTGGGCCGCACCGCCGCCGCCACCCGATCGATGTCTAGGGACCACCGGTCGTCGGGATCGAGGGGGACGGCGGAGGCGTCGGCGATCGCCATCGGCAGCGTCTCGTGGGACTGGTAGTTCGGGGTGACCACGATGGCGTGGCTGTCGCGATCGAGGATCACGGAGTTGGCGGCGAAGATTCCCTCGCTCGCTCCGGCGAAGCAGAGGACGTCGGCGCGGCTCCGCTCACGGTAAAGGGCGGCGATCGCCTCCCGCAGGTCCGGCGCGCCGAAGGTTTCGGTGTAGCCAAGCCACAGGTTCTCGAACCCGTCCCGTTCCTCCGGGGTCGCCATCGCCAGCAGATCCCGCAGGGACAGGCTCTCGGCGTCCGAAGCGGTCATGTGGTACTTCGCCCTGAACTCCCACTTCGAGAAGTGTGTTTCCAGCCTGAAGTCCGGCAGCGTCGTCATCACATCCCTCCGTCTAGATGTCTTTTGAATGGCCTACGGCCACCATGTTCCGCTGGCCCGCGACCCTAACAGCGGCGACCCAGACCCACCAAAGCAGCGTCGAGGGTGTCCGCATTCACCCAGGTGGGCATAGGATGGTTCCATCGCCCGTGGAGCTACGATCCATGGCGGGAGGCACACTCCGCCGACCACTGACACGATGGAGGAATGCCCATGTCCGAGTACCTGGCCGAAGTCCACTGGATTCGAGGAGACGACGAGCCGTACACCGACAACCGCTACAGCCGAGGCCATGAGTGGCGCTTCGACGGCGGTGTCACGGTGCCGGCCTCTGCGTCCCCCCACGTCGTGCCGCTGCCCTACTCCGTGGAAGCCAACGTCGACCCGGAGGAGGCCTTCGTCGCCGCCCTGTCGAGCTGTCACATGCTGTTCTTTCTCTCGATCGCCGCCAAGAAGCGGTTCGTCGTCGACCGGTACGTCGACCGTGCCGTCGGTCAAATGGAGAGAGGCGACGACGGCAAGGTCTCGATGACCCGCGTGACCCTCCGCCCGGAGATCACGTTCTCCGGCGAACGCCAGCCGAGCCCGGAGCAGATCGAAAAGATCCATCACCTTTCCCATGAGCAGTGCTTCCTCGCCAACTCGGTGAAGACCGAGGTGGTCGTCGAAGCCGTCCCATGATCATCCCCACCTCGGTCGGCCCCCCAGAGTTCCCCCGAAGGGCGCCCCACGGGACGCCCTCGATTCGGACTGCGGCATCGTGCTCTGGTTCCTCGATGAAGACATCGACCGTGCCTACGCGAGGGCCGGCCAAGCCAAAGCCGAGATCCTGGAGGCGCTATCCGTCAACCGCAGGGCTCGACACCGAGAGATCTGGCTCCGCGATCCGGACGGCTACGTCGTGGTAGTCGCGGGTCCCTACGGCGACCTCTCCGCTCCACCTCGAACCTAGCGGCGGCGACCTTGGACCAGCTCGGCCAGCGGTCGAGAGTTGACGGTACCTACGGCCGACGAGATACAGTTTCCTCGAATCCCACGTCGCTGCCGCCGGCAGCGCACGGCCACCGTCGAGGGGCGCTGCAGCGGCCTCGACCGTCACGCTCGGCGGAGGCGCACACCAAAAGGGCGCCTCTTTGAGTGGGGCCGACCATGAAGGATTCCAAAGAAGACAAGTACCTTGGCCGGGTTCTCGGCCTGTGGCGCTACCCCGTCAAGTCGATGGGGGCCGAGCCCCTGACCGAAGTCGAGGTGTCCTGGCACGGCCTGGCCGGCGTCCGCCGCTGGGCGTTTGTCCGAGGCGGCGTGGTCCAGAGTGGATTCCCGTGGTTGACGCTCCGTCAGCGGGAGACCCTGAGTCACTATCGACCTACGTTCGTCGATCCCTCGCGGCCCGACAAGTCGAAAACGATCGTACAGACACCTTCAGGGAACGCCTTCGACGTCACCGACCCGGCCCTCGGTGAGGAGCTGGCCCCCGGTGGAGCACGGGTGATTCGCCAGGACCGCGGCGTCTTCGACGCGTTTCCCCTCTCCCTCATCACCATGCAGACCCTCGCCCACCTCGGCGAAGCCGTTGGCGCCGAGCTCGACGTCCAGCGGTTCCGGCCCAACCTGCTGGTGGAAGCCGCCGGGGAGACGCCCTTCCCCGAAGACGGTTGGGTCGGCTCCGTGCTCCGCATCGGCGACCTGCGGATGCGGGTCGACAAGCGCGACGGTCGCTGCGTCGTCATCACCATCGATCCCGCGACGACGGAGCGAGACCCCGGGATCCTGCGCACGGTCGCCCAGAATCGCCAGGGGTGCCTGGGGGTCTACGGTTCCGTCGTGGAGCCCGGTGTCGTGAAGGTAGGCGACGGGGTCACGCTTGAATCTCCCCCGAACCGGCTCTGATCACCTTCGGTACCGACTTGAGACGGTGCACTCCAGTGTGGGGCCGGAGCGCAAAGGGACGCCGAGATCGGAGCAGCGGTAGACTCGCCCGGCGATCGTTCTCCTCCGTAACGCCGACACCTTCCTGCGTCTGGGCGTGATCGAACGGTTCCCAGAGTCTCTGCCCAACGGCGGCAGCGTCTGCGTCGAGGCGCCCCTCTATCTGCAGGGCTTTCGGAAACATCGGCGTCCCGAGGCTCCTCCATGAAGTCCCAATTGAACCCATGACACCCCTGCGGCCAAGGCCCCGGCCCGGGGCCCCGTTTCGCCTCGGGCCGGAACACGCGGATGCCTACCGGGCTCTGATGCTCGACGCCTACCGGCGGGAACCCGACGCCTTCACCGCCACCGTCGAAGAACGGCAGGATGCGCCCCCGTCGCTTTGGGCCGCGAGGCTCGAACCGGGGCCGGAAGCGCAGACTCTGACCTTCGGTATCGAGGACAGGGGCACCTTGGCGGCCGTCGCGTCGCTGCGGTTCCACGATCGGCCGAAGACCCGTCACAAAGCCACCCTGATGGCGGTCTACGTCGCGCCCCGGCTGCGGGGCCGGGGGGCCGGATCGGCGCTCCTGCGGGCGGCGCTGTCGGCGGCCCGGGGGCGCCCCGGCACCACCGTCGTCCAGCTCACCGTGTCCGCCACCAACGGGAAGGCCCAAAGGCTCTACGAACGCCACGGATTCGTCGAGTTCGGACTCGAGCCCCTCGCCATGCTCCTCGACGGTCGGTACGTCGCCAAGCGACACATGGCGTGCGATCTGCGCTCGGCGGCCGCCGGAACGACCACCGGCGGGGGCGTGGCGCCGCGGAAGGCGACGCTGTTCATCTTCGCGGGGCTTCCGGGCACCGGGAAGACCACCCTGTCCCGACGTCTGGCTTCAAAGATCCGCGGGATCCACCTGCGGATCGACACCCTCGAGCAGGGTCTGCGGGACCTTTGCGGTCTCCGGGTGGAAGGGGAAGGGTACCGCCTCGCCTACCGGATCGCGGCCGACAACCTGCGACTCGGTGTCGACGTCGTGGCCGATTCCTGCAATCCGATCGAGCTGACCCGGGAGGAGTGGCGCCGGGTCGCCACCGACCTGGGGCATCCCTTCGTCGACATCGAAGTCACGTGCTCGGACCGGGGAGAACACCGGCGAAGGATCGAGTCCCGCGGGTCGTCGATCCCGGGCCTGGTGCTTCCCAACTGGCACGACGTCGAGCAGCGCGAGTACCAGCCCTGGTCCCGCGATCGGATCCACATCGACACGGCCGGCCTCTCGGAGGACGAAGCCTTCGGATCCTTGGTGAAGGCCCTCGAAACCCAACGGGAGCCGTTCTCTCTCGACTGAGCCCCAAGCCCGCCGCGGGCTCAGGGGTCGTGAGAGGATTTGAAGACCGTTTCCGCCCTATCCAGGGAAAGCCATCCGCCGCGCCCCACTTTGCAGAAAGGATCTGCGATGCGCTGCCTCGTGCTCTTCGGCCTCCTGCTATCGGCCCTGCCCGCCTACGCCGGCCCCAAGGACCAGGTCCGCGCGTTCTTCGATGACTTCGTGGCCCTGAGGAACGCCTTCGATCCGAGCGTCGCCGATCTGTACCTGCCGGAAGCAAAGATGATCAGCCTTCGGGACGGCCGGGACCTGATCGAGATCCCCTTCGCCGAGTACCGGGAGTCGTTCCTCCTCTCCCTTCCCGTCTCCAAGGCCATCGGCGACGTCAGCAGGTTTGAGAACGTCGCCGTGAGGCTCCACGGCCAGGGCTTCCGCATCACGGCAACCCGCTACGCCGCCGTCAAATGCGCCACCGACCCGAAGTACCATCTCGACGTCGTCCGCGTCGGCCGGGACTGGCGCATCACCGAAGAGTACATCGAGGCCGTTACCCTGACCCGCTGCCAGCCGTCCGCCGAGCTGGGCAAGGCCCTTGAGACAGCCCGCAGCCAGGTCGCCGACCGGCTCCCGATCCAGGTGGACGACGAGACCCGGCTCGAAGCCATCGAGCTCTCCGGCGCCAACCTGATCCTCCGCTACTGGCTGCCGAAGGTATCTCCGAACACCGTCGACTACCGGCAGTTGTTCGGCTACCTGCGCCAGAACGGGCTCCGCAGCATCTGCAAACAAACCCCACAGATGCGGGCCCTCACGGAGCGGGGGGCGACGGTCCGACTCAGCTACACCGACGCCAAGCGACGGCCCCTGGTGAACGTCGACGTGTCCCCAGGCACCTGCGCTTACTTCGACACCCTGGAGGCCCGCAAGCCCGCCGGCTGAGGGCCCGGAGGCCGGCGGGTCAGAGCAGGCGGCGACGGAGGTACTTCTTGCGGGCCGGCTGCAGCTCCCGGTAGGGCTCCACCCCCTCGACCTCGCAACGCGGGATCGGATGGTCGAGGACCCGTTCGATGTCCTTGACCATGATCTTGTCCTGCCAGGTTCCCAAGGACGACACGATGCCCACCGAGTTGCCGCGGGCGGTGCGGCCGGCGCGGTGGACATAGTCCTCGACGGTGTCCGGCATGCCGTAGTTGATCACGTGCTGGAGCCGCGGCACGTCGATTCCGCGGGCAGCGACGTCGGTGGCGACGAGGATCCGGTACCGCCCCTCGCGGAAGCCCTTGAGGGCCTTGACCCGCTGGCCCTGGGTGCGGTCCGAGTGGATTCGCTCCACCGGCAGGCCGGCGCGGCTCAGCTGACGGGCGAGCCACTCGGTGTGCAGCTTGCGGCGGACGAAGACCAGGGTCGAGCCGTCCACCTCCTTGAGCAATTGCACGAGGCACTTCTGCTGGTCGTCGGCGCGGACCAGGTAAAGGCGATGCTCGATCCCCGAAGCGACCCGGTTCACCGGCCGGAGGTCCGCCTGGTAGGGGTCGTTCATGAAGCGCTGCGCCAGCCGCTCGATCTGGGTCGGCATGGTGGCGGAGAACATCATGGTGCGCCGCTCGTTCGGGACCTGCTCCAGGATCTCCTGGATCTGGGGCAGGAAGCCCAGGTCCAGCATGTGATCCGCCTCGTCGAGCACCAGCTCTTCGATCCGGTCGAGCCGCACGTTGCGACGGCGCATGTGGTCCGCCAGGCGACCGGGGGTGGCGACGAGGATGTCCGGCTTACGACGCAGGGCCTGGATCTGGGGATGCATCTTGACGCCGCCGATGACCACCGCTGTCTCGAGCTCGTGGTCGCGCCCGAAAACGTCGAGGAACGCCTTGGTCTGCAGGGCGATCTCGCGGGTCGGGCAAAGGATCAGTCCGCGGATCCCCTTGCCGTGGGTCAGCCGTTCCGCCAGCGGCAGGGAGAAGGCCGCGGTCTTGCCGGAGCCGGTCTCCGCCAGGCCGATGATGTCGGAACCTTCAAGGGCCATCGGCAGCACCGCCGACTGGATCGGCGTCGGATGCTGGAATCCGATGTCGTAGAGGGTGGCGATGATGGGCTCGCTGAGACCGAGGCTCTCAAAGGTGTCCTCTGTGGTCTCGAGGTCGGAGGAGTTCTGCGGAATGGCGCCAGTGAAGAGTCCCTCGGCGATGCGCTCCTCGTCGTCCTCGTCGAGGGCGTCTTGCTCGTCCGCCGGCACGGGTTGTGGAGCTTCGGGCTCCTCTTCGGAGGGCCGTGCCTCGGCCTCCGGCGGAGCGGGCCCCGGCTCGGAGACATCCGCCGCTTCCGAATCCCGCAGCAGCTCTTCGAGGTGCTGGTCCGAGCTGGCTGCGGCCTCCGACGTCAACTGCGGCGCAGGGGTCTCGTCCGGCTCGTCGAGCACCTCCACAGGGGGTACGAGGAGCGTAGCCCGGGGGACCGGTTGGGGAATCTTCATCCGCGGGATCTCCGGCGGGGCCGAAGGGGCGGCGAGACCCAAGGGGGCGTCGTCCTCGGGAGCCGGCTCGACGGATTCCGGCTCCGCCTCGGGGGTGGCGGAGGCCGACACGGCGACATCGGTGGACTCTGCCTCGGCCGCAGTCTGGGCTTCGGGCTCAGTCTGGGGCTCGGACGCTGCCTCGGTTTCGGGCCCTGCTTCCGGCTCGGGCGTAGCCTCCGGCTCGGAAGATGCCTCCGGCTCGGAAGATGCCTCCGGCTCGGAAGATGCCTTCGGCTCGGAAGATGCCTCCGGCTCGGGCGATGTCTCTGGTTTCGGGTCCTGCCACGGCTCGAAAACGTGTCCCGCCTTCTCGAGCACACCCATGGCGTCGTCCAGCTTCTTGGACCGGACCATCAGGTAGTCGGTGTCGTAGGTCGACACCGTGAACAGGCCGATGCGGGCTTCCGCCAAAGGCTGAGCCAGGGAGGCCAAGACGCCGATGAGGCTGAAGTCGAGGGTTCCGACCACCTGGATCGCCCGCCAGTCCCGCTCGCACCGGACACGTTTGGGCACGTGCTTCTGCTCGCAGACAATCGACAGCTCGTCTCGGGTGCTGGAGACGGTGAAGAAGGAGCTACGGAAGACCCAGCGGGGAATACGGCTCTTGGCGGAGAGTCGGCAGATACCCAGGGTGCCGGGCATCACCGTCAAGCGCAGGCCGGAGCGGCCGGCGCGGACATCGGAATCTTTGGGTCGGCTCATTTCTGCTCGAATTCGGGGGTGGGTGAAAGGGCTCGGGTGGCAGGTTGGGACCCGGAGGGCGCCGAACGGAATCGGACTCGGCGAGGGGGGCCGGAGGACACGACGGTCCAGACGGGAGGGTCGACGAATCCTAACATCCGCGGCCCGGGGTTTGTAGTACGATTGCGGCCTATCCGCCGAATAGAATTTTTTCTCTTTGCGCCATTGGCTCCGCCCGGGTTCGGCTCCGAGCGTGCGCAGTCCAGGCGCCCCCACCCTGGAGGTAGGAGATCGTGAGCACCAGCGTTGCACGCGGGCATTGGAATTCGCGCTTCGGTTTCATTCTCGCCGCCGCCGGCTCGGCCATCGGGCTGGGCAACATCTGGCGTTTCCCCTACACGGCGGGGACCTACGGGGGCGGAGCCTTCGTCCTGATGTACCTGGGCTTCGTCTTCGTCATCGGCGTCCCCGTACTCCTCTCGGAGCTCGCGATCGGCCGCGCGACCCAGCAAAGCCCCGTCACCGCCTTCAAGACCCTGGTGCCCAGCCGTTTCTGGCCACTGGTGGGGGGCCTCGGCGTCCTCACGGGCTTCGCCATCCTGTCGTACTACAGCGTCATCGCCGGTCTCACGGTCGGTTATGTCGGCCTGGCGGTCACCGGGCGGTTCTCCGGCGACGTCGACGCGGCGGCGGTATTCGGCAGCATGTCCAGCAACAGCTTCTACATGATCGGCCTTTCGATGCTGTTCCTGGTGGTGACGGCGTTCGTCGTCCAGAAGGGGGTTTCCGGCGGCATCGAGCGGGCGGCCAAGGTGCTGATGCCCACCTTCTTCGTCTTCCTCCTATTCCTCGTCGGCCGCGCTCTGACCCTGCCCGGCGCCGGTGCGGGAGTGGAGTTCCTCTTCGCCCCGGACTTTTCCAAGATCGGGCTCGACGGCGTGGTGAGCGCCCTCGGCCAGGCACTGTTCAGCCTGTCGATCGGCATGGGGGCGATGATCACCTACGGCTCCTACCTGTCGAAGGAAGAGAACGTCCCGGTTTCGGCCATGGGGGTCGCCCTCTTCGACACCGGCATCGCCCTCATCGGCGGCCTGCTGATCTTCCCCACCCTGTTCTCCGTGGGGGCCGACCCGGCCCAGGGCCCGGGCCTGGTCTTCGTGGTCATGGCCAGCATCTTCGACTCGTTGCCGGCGGGAACCCTGTTCTCGATCGCCTTCTACAGCCTGTTGTCGATCGCCGCCCTCACCTCCACCATCAGTCTTCTGGAGGTGATCACCGCCTACTTCGTCGACGAACGGGGCTGGCGACGGGGCAAGGCGGCGTGGACGGTGACGGCGGCATGCGCCCTCCTGGCGGTGCCGAGCGCCCTATCCCTCGGGGCCATCCCGTCGCTGACGGGCATGTTCGGCGGCAACGGCTTCCTCGGCCTGCTAGACGCCATCTTCGGCAACATCTCCCTTTCGGTCGGCGCCACCCTGCTGTGCGTGTTCGTGGCCTGGGTCTGGGGCGTCCCCCGGGCCCTCGAAGCCATCGAGGGCGGCGGCCACCGCCTGCCGGGTCGAGCCGCCTGGGGTCTCCTGGTCCGCTGGATCTGCCCGCTGGCGATTTCTTTCGTTCTGGTGATGTACGTGGTCCAGAACGTCCTCCCGGTCTTCACCGGGGGCTGAAGCGGGCGCTCTACGGGCTCCCCTCGGGGCTACGAGCCCTCGCCGTAGTCGAGGTCGTAGCGCAGGAGGTGGAGCCCGTCCCCATAGGCTTCCGAATCGATCAGCCGCATCGCCACCCGCCTCCGACTCTCGCCGAAGGCCCGGATCCCGCTGCCGAGGAGGATCGGGTTCAGCTTGACCACCAGCCGGTCCACCCGTCCGTGGTCAAGCAGGAAGCCGGCGAAGGCGCCGCCGCCGCACAGATAGATGTCCGAGCCCGGTCTGCCCTTGAGCTCGTCGATCACGTCGAGGGCCCTCGCCTTCTCCACCACGTGGACCTGATCGCCGTCGAAGCTCAAGGTGTCGGAGAAGAGGTAGTGCTCCATGTGCGGATAGGCCCGCTGTCCGGGCTCCAGACCGTGGGCGTAGCCGAACTCGTAGGTCCGCCGCCCCATCAGAACGGTGTCGTAGGTCTGTAGACGGGCGAAGTACGCGTCGACGCCGGGGCCGCTGGCGAGAAAATCCTCGACACCACCGTCTTCACTGCACAGGAAGTTGTCGAGGGTCAGGGCGACGTCGTAGACGATTCTTCTCATGGCGACTCCAGGTTGGGACCGGCACGGTTTGGGCTAGCCGAGCCATTCTATTGGACCTGCCCACCGCTGCCCTCGCCGACAGCTCCATCTAGATCCCATCCACGGGAGACAGTGCAATTGCACAATTTGAATTGCATGTGCTAATTTGAACATACAAAATCATCTTTAACGACTGAACATGGAGGAAGAAGTGATGCGCAAAGCCCCCATCGTGATCTGTCTCGCCCTGTTTGCTCTTGTTGCCGGGCCGCTTTGGGCCGACGAGCCGACCGCCGAGGTCCAGCCGTCAGCCCAGGACGAATTCCCCGTGGACGTCCAGGTCGAAGATCCCGCCTGCGAAGGCGTGGTGGACGTGCCTTCCCTGGAGGAGGGAACTGCCTACGAGTTGTTCGCCAACGCCGAGGAACCGCTGAACCCGGACTCCCGCGTCTACTGCTACGTCGTCGACAGCTACTGCCAGTCCTGCAGCGGCGGCATCCAGGCCTGTACCAAGCGGCGGTGCTACTCCCCGACCTGCGGTTGCTGGTACAACACCACCAGCTGTACGTCCTGCGGCCGTTTCTGCTAAGCGGTCTCCGCCCGGCCGGGGTGAGCCCCGTGGCGACCGGCCGGGCGCACTGCGAGCCGAGGGGTTCACGTTTCGAAGGGAACCCACGAAAGCCGGCCAGCGCGAACGCGAGGGGGGCGGCGCCGCGGGTACAATACCTCCACCCCCCTAGACACCGCGGTGGCTCCAGGGGCGCAACCCCGAACGTCGAGCCGCGAGGTCGTCCCCGTGCCCCATTCGCTTCTGAAACGAGCTCGCCAAACCGCGCCTAGACCGCGGGCCGCGGTGACTATGATCGCCCTCGCGACGGCCCTCGTCTGGGGGCCGAGCTCGGCGGCGGACGACCTCGGTGTGAGCTTCGAGAGCCCCGAAGCGGGCGTCCCGGTCTTCGGCGAGGTGGAACTGCGGGCGAGGGTTTGGGGACGGGACGAGGACGATATCCGCGGCGTGTCGTTCTTCGTCGACGACGCCTTCATCGTCACCGTCGACGCCCCCCCCTGGCGGACGACCTTGGACGTCGGCCAGGCCAACCGGAGCCGGCGGTTCGAGGCGGTGGCGGAGGCCGTCGATGGGAGCCGTGCGTCCGCCCTGCTGGTGAGCCGGCCGATTCGGGTGGACGACGAGGTCGAGCTCCGCCTGCGGCAGCTCTACGTCACCGTCGAACGGGCCGGAAAGCGAGTCCTCGACCTCGACCGAGACGACTTTGCGGTCTACGAGGGCGGTCGGCGACAGGCCCTCGTGACCTTCGAACGGGGCGACGTGCCGATCACCGCCCTGCTGCTGGTGGACGCCAGCGACAGCATGCGGGGGGAGCCTTTGGCGGCGGCGGTGGCCGGCGCCTCGGCCTTCGTGGACGGCATGGAGGAGCTCGACCAGGCTCGCCTGGTGCTGTTCTCCGATACCGTTCTCCATGGCACCCCCTTCACCAACGTTTCCGAGGTGCTGAAGGCGAGCCTATCCGGCGTCGAAGCCCGCGGAGGCACGGCCCTGGACGACCACCTCTACCTCGCCCTCCACGAGCTGGAGCAGCGCCAGGGCCGCCGGGTGGTGGTGCTCCTTTCCGACGGTATCGACGTCTCCAGCTGGCTCGACATGGACCAGGTGCTCGACACCGCCCGCCGCTCCCGGGCCCTGGTGTACTGGCTCCGCCTCGGCGGAGATCGTCCGAACCGACGCTACTTCTCCGCCTGGAGAAACGATCTCGACTACGACCGCGAGTTGGAGCAGCTCAGCGACCTGATCCGCCAGAGCGGAGGCCGGGTCGTGCCGCTGGCGGCCCCGCAGGAGGCTTCGGAGTCGTTTCGCCGCATTCTGGCGGAGCTTCGGGACCAGTACGTGCTGGGTTACTACCCCAACGTCGAGGCCGAGGCAGGGACCTGGCGCCCGGTGGAAGTACGGCTGGAGGACGTTCGCCTCGACGTTCGAGCCCGGGCCGGCTACGTCGCCGACTAGACTCCGCCGCCAAACGGATCCCACCCCGAACAGGGTTCCAAGGCCTACAGGGTTTCGATCCCGCGGCTTTGGCGGGCTCTTGTCCGATCCCCCTGTCCCGCGAAAAGCGGACAAAAGAAGACCCCTCTGACCGGCCCAATTGGCCAGAGGGGTTCGGAGAGGAGAACCTGCTCACTTGGTAGTGCCGTTCCCCTGACCTCGAGGGGGGCCTCGGGTGGGGCTTCGGCAGCTGCCGAGCTAGCATCTGTATATTGACATAGTTCGATTGCTTTGCCAACCCCCCGGGGTCAGAAAACTCGGAACCGTAATCTTGGACGCAATATCGAAGCGCCAAGATGCGCCCACGGTGGCGATGCTCACCGGACTTGGGGAGGCGCTCCACCGCGGAGCATCCCCCGCAAACGTCCCGCCGATCTCCCTGGACGCCGTTGACACGCTCGGCGCCCGGGCTACGGATCACCGGGGCGACCAGCCTGGACAGCCCGCTCTCTCAACGTTCCTCTACTGCGACTCGACGGCGAGTCGCGTTTATTTTGGTCAACGGGAGCGGCGGGGGGGCCGAAGGGGAGGATGGCCGGCCGCCGCGACGCAGAGGGGCGCCGCGGCCGACCGGACCGGAATCGGCGATGCGGACTTCAGCCGGCTTCTTCGACCGAAGCGGGGCCGTCGACTCCGTGGCGAGCCAGATAGTCCTCGACGTAAAGCAGGTTGCCCTCACCCGCACGCTCGACGATGCCGAGGAGGGAGTCGATGGAGTTCACCTCTTCGAGCTGCTCGGTCACGAACCAATCGAGGAACCGAAGGGCGATGTGGTTACGCTCCCCCTGGCACAGCTCCACAAGGTCGTAAATCTGCTGGGTGACCTCTTTCTCCCACGTCAAGGACGCGTTCACCGCGTCCGCCGCGGATTCGAAGCGGCTGCGGGGCTTGTCGATGGCGGGCATCTCCACATGTCCGCCGACATCGAGAACGAAGCGAACGAACTTCATCGCGTGCTCCCGCTCCTCGTCGGCCTGGCTGAAGAAAAACTTCGCCAGTTCCTGAAGGTTCTCCTCTTCGAAGTGCGACGCGATGGCTACATATTGGTTCGATGCCCCCAACTCGTTTCCGATCTGGACGTTGAAGGCGTCGATGATTTCCTGACTCGCTAGCATCTGGGTTTCCTCCAAAGATCACTCGGGGCGGACATCGGGTCCCGTGCCCGCCTCGGCTAAGGTCGTGTTTCGCTGTTCGCTCAGTCTTCTGCAGGTTCTCGGGTCCACCGGCTCAACCAGGCGAGGACCTCGTCGTGCCATTGGACGCTGTTGGCGGGCTTTAATACCCAGTGGTTTTCATCGGGGAAGTAGAGCAGCTTACTGGGGACACCCTGACGCTGGAGCGCGGTGAAGGTGGCCAGGCCCTCGGTGTCGACGACACGGTAATCGAGGGCACCGTGGATCACCAGCATCGGAGTCTTCCAGTTCTGGACGAAGCGCATCGGGTTGTGGCGGTTGAAGGACTCGGGCTTTTGCCAGGGCTTACCGCCCATCTCCCACTCGGGGAACCACAGCTCCTCGGTGGAGTAGTACATGCTTTCCAGGTTGAACAGTCCGTCGTGGTTCACGAGGCAGTCGAAGGTATCCCCCCAGCGGCCGGCGATCCAATTGATCATGTAGCCGCCATAGGACGCTCCGAGGGCGCAGGAGCGGTCCCCGTCCAGGAAGCTATAGCGCTCCTGGGCGTGGGCCCAGCCCTTCTGGAGATCTTCGAGGGGCTTGCCGCCCCAATCTCCTGTGATGGAGTCGGTGAACGCCTGGCCGTACCCCGTGGAGCCGTGGAAGTCGATCATCACCACGGCGTAGCCGGCGCCGGCGTAGACCTGCGGGTTCCAGCGGTAATGGAAGTCGTTGTCGAAGGAACCCTGGGGGCCGCCGTGGATCAGGAAGGCCACGGGGTAGCGCTTCGCCGGGTCGAAGTTCGCCGGCTCGACCATGAAGCCGTAGACCGTCTCGTTGTTCCAGCCAGGGAACGTGAACTGCTCGTAGCCACCCATGGCGATGCCTTCGAGGCGCTCGGCGTTCACCTCCGTCAGCCGCTTCGGCGTCTCGCCGCCGGCAATGGGGAGGGTGAAGAGGTCCACCGGGGCGACGAGGGTATCGAGCCCGAAGACGAGACGGTCGCCGGCCACCTGGCCGGGGGACCGAACGTGACCTTCACCCCATAGCTCGCGGACCTTGCCAGAGGCGACGTCGATGGCGAACAGGCGAACCTGGCCCCGATCGCCGGCGGTGGTGAAGAGGGTCTTACCGTCGGCGGAGAACTGCACGCCGCCGGAGGAGCGGTCCCAGCCCTGGGTCAGCACCCGGTCCTCGCCGTCGGGCCAAGACCGCAGGACCACACGGTAGCGATCCGCCTCGAAGCCGGGGCGCTCCATCGCCAGGTAGGCCAGGGTGCCGCCGTCCGGTGAGAAGGTCGGCTGGGTGTCCCAGGCCGGGTTGTCGGTGAGCCGCCGGGGGGGGTTGGAGCCGTCCGCCGGCGCGTGGTAGAGATCGAAGTTGGTGGACCACGGCTCCTCGGCTCCGGCGACCCGGGCGGTGAACACGAGCCCCTCACCGTCGGGGGTGAAGGTGATCTCTTCGAAGCCGCCGAAGGGCTTGGAGGGAACGTCGGCGTCGAGGCCGGCGGTGACGTCCACCGGCTCGCCGCCGACGCCGGCCCGATTCAGGGGCAGGGCGAAAAGGTGGGAGCGGCGGCCATCTTTCCAAGTGTCCCAGTGGCGTACGAAGAGGCGGTCATAGACCATGCCGCTGTGCTTCTCTCCGTCCTTCGCCGCCAGCCGGTCGACGGTGCAGGCCAGGTCGTCGCAATCCGGGAAGACTTCGAGGGACACCGCCAGGCGATCCCCTTTGGGGGAGACGGCGAAGCCGCCGACGTCCAAGGGAAGGCGGGTGACCTGCTGCGCCTCGCCGGCCCCCATGGGCAGGCGCCAGACCTGGCTCGACCCAGACCGGCTCGACAGGAAGAAGACCGCCGAGCCGTCCGGCGCCCAGCGCGGATGGCTATCGCCGGAGGGGTGGCTCGTCAGCCGGCGCGGAGCGGCGGAGCCGTCGGCGGGGACGTGCCAGAGGTCGGTACGGCCGCGGTCCGCCTCGAGGTCGGTTTCCCGCAGGACGTAGACCACCGAACGGCCGTCGGGGGACGGCTGGGGATCCGAGAGCCGGGCCATCGTCACCAGGTCGTGGGCGGTGAAGCCGCGCCCGTCGGCGAGGGCCGGGGTCGACACCACGGCCCCGCAGGCGGTGAGGATCAGGGCGCCGACGAGGGCACGCCCCCCCTGGAAAGACGTGGAGGAGGATGGACGACGGCGGGTTGCGGGCTCACGGGTCTGCATGGTTCGTTTCCCCAAAGAGCGCCTTAGTTGACGCCCTGGCTCGGTTGATAGTGGCCGTTCACGAGGGCATCGAACAATCTGGGCACCAACGGGTGGTCGATGGCTTCTTCGGACACGTCGGCCATCAGATTCCGCTCCGCCACGTAGGTGGAGTGGGCGGCGCCGTCCACCAAGACGTGGTACCACGGCTCGTCCTTCGGGGGACGGGACCGGGCCTGCTCCTCGTACCACTCGTCGGTCCCTTGGTAGACCGGGTCGACGTCGAAGACCACCCCTCGGTACTCGAAGAGCTTATGGTAGACCAGCTCACCGACGCCGAAGCGGGCGCAGCGCCGATTCTCGGGGTCGTGGTCGAGGGGCTCCGGCAGGAAGGTGGTGGGGGCGAAGCTCTCCGGCGCGGCCAGATCGGCGTCGAAAACATCGGAGGGAGTGGAATCGCGTCGTGTCATGGTTCGTTCCTCGAAGGGGGTCTTACCCCCGGGGTCCGGAGGCTTCCGGGGAAGTCCCCCATTCCCGTGCGGGATAGCCTTGAAAAAAGAGCAGGGTCGAAAGATCACCGTGGTCGATGCGGTACCGGGCCGCGGCCGCCACCGCGGGCTTGCCGTGGTAGGCGACCCCGAGGCCGGCGGCCTTCAGCATAGGCAGGTCGTTGGCGCCGTCGCCGACCGTCACCGCCGAGGAGGGATCGGTAGAGAGTTCGCCGCACAGCTCCAGGAGGATGACCCGTTTGGCGTCGCGGTCCAAAATAGGTTCGCCGACCTCGCCGGTCAGCACGCCGCCGCGGATCCCGAGGCGATTGGCCCGGCAAAGCCCGAACCCCAGCCGATCCCGGATCCGCTCGGCGTAGAACTCGAAGCCCCCGGAAACCAGGGCCGTGGTCGCACCGTGGGCCCCCATTGTGGCCACCAGCGCCGCCGCACCTGGATCCACGCGCACCGACGACAGGCTGTCCTCCAGCACCGAGACAGGAAGCCCCCGCAGCAGCGCGACCCGCTCGTCCAAGGCGGCGCGGAAGTCGAGCTCGCCGTTCATCGCGCGGGCGGTGATCTCCTCCACCCGGGCCCGCAGCCCGACGTGGTCCGCCAACTCCTCCAGCATCTCGTTGGCGATCACCGTCGATTCCATGTCGGCCACCAGGAGACGCTTGCGTCGTCCCTCGCGGGGCTGCGCCGCGAGATCCACAGGCAGATCGGCGAGGGCGCGGCGAACGACGCCTTCCCCCGCCTCGGCGGCTCCCCGCGAAGCGCCGTGGAAAGGCAGGTCAAGGGCTCGGTCCGGCGCCAGCCACTCCGCCCCACCGACTTGGAAACCGGAGGCGGCCAGGGCAGCGGTCGCCTTCGGCAGGGCGACGGCGGCGACTTCGGAGACTGCGGGGGTAGCCAGGGTAAGGACGTGATCCATGGGATGCCTCGACGGTGCGGTCGAGCAAAGGGGAACGACGGAATGCGGCGTCGGCGATTTCTGTTCTACACCGTGCCCGCACCGGTCGGCCCGCCAAGGCTACCACCGACCGGTTGCTTCGGGGCCCGGATCCTCACCAGCTCCGCGGACCCGAAGCAGGGCGACATCGGACGCAATCGAGGGGGAACCGTGGCCGACAACAGCTCTGAGCAGCAAGCATCTCCGAACGGAGACACTCCAAACCCAGGCCCCGAGGCAAACACCGAGGACGGTGAAGCCGGCAAGAAGGGCGAGGACACCAAAAAGAAGCCCGATCTTTCCAGCGTCTGGAGCGAAGCCAAGGGCCTCGTCTGGCGCCAGCGGTGGCGCCTGGCGATCGGCCTCGGGCTGATCGGCGTCGGGCGCATGGCGGGGCTCGTGCTTCCCGCCAGCTCGAAGTTCCTGATCGACGAGGTGATGACCGGGGGCAACGCCGATCTCCTGGTCCCCATCGCGGCGGCGGTGGCGGTGGCGACGGTGATCCAGGCGGCCTCCACCTTCACCCTCGCCCAGATCCTCTCCATCACCGCCCAGCGGGCCATCGCCGAGATGCGCAAGTCGGTGGAGCAGCACGTCGTCCGGCTGCCGATCCAGTATTTCGACTCCACGAAGAGCGGCGTCTTGATCTCCCGCATCATGACCGACGCCGAGGGCATCCGAAATCTCGTCGGCACCGGACTCGTCCAGCTGGTGGGGGGGCTCTTGACCGCCGGAGTCTCGCTGGTGGTGCTGTTCTACCTCAACTGGCGGATGACCACGATCACCCTGCTCCTGCTCCTCAGCTTCGGCGGCATGATGGCCTTCGCCTTCAAGCGACTGCGGCCCCTCTTCCGCAAGCGGGGCGAGCTCAACGCCCAGGTCACCGGTCGACTCGGCGAGACCCTCGGCGGCGTGCGGATCGTGAAGTCCTACACCGCCGAGCGGCGGGAGGATCTGATCTTCGCCAAGGGCGCCCACAGCCTTTTTCGCAACGTCGCCAAGACGATCACCGCCACCTCCTCGGTCACCGCCGGCGCGTCCCTGCTGTTCGGCGCCATCAGCGTCGTCATGATGCTGATGGGGGGACGGGCAATCCTCGCGGGCACCATGACCCTCGGTGACTTCGTCAGCTACGTCTTTTTCACCGGCATGGCGGCGATGCCGATCGTCCAGATCTCGAATATCGGCACCCAGATCACCGAGGCGTTCGCCGGCCTCGACCGCATCCACGAGCTGCGGCGGATGGCCACCGAAGACGAAGAGGACACCGAGCGGCGGGCGCTGCCGGGAATCCGCGGCGACATCACCTTCGACGACGTCAGCTTCGAGTACGAGCCCGGCCAGCCGGTGCTCCGGGGGGTCTCCTTTGAAGCCAAGGCCGGAACCACCACCGCCCTCGTCGGTTCCAGCGGCTCCGGCAAATCCACCACCATCGGCCTGGTGATGGCGTTCCAGCGGCCGAAGGAGGGTCGGGTTCTGGTGGACGGCGTCGACCTGAGGGACGTGCGGCTCCACGACTACCGGCGCCACCTGGGCATCGTGCTCCAGGACAACTTCCTCTTCGACGGCACCGTCGCCGACAACATCGCCTATGGCAACCCCGGCGCCACCCGGGAGGACGTCCTCGAAGCGGGACGGATCGCCCACTGCGACGCCTTCGTCCAGACCTTCCCCGACGGCTACGACTCGGTGGTCGGCGAACGGGGGGTCAAGGTCAGCGGCGGCCAGCGGCAGCGGATCGCCATCGCCCGCGCCATCCTCGCCAACCCCTCCATCTTGATCCTGGACGAAGCCACCTCCAGCCTCGATAGCGAAAGCGAGGCCATGATCCAAGACGGCCTCGAAGCGCTGCGCGCCGGTCGCACCACCTTCGTCATCGCCCATCGCCTCTCCACCATCCGCAGCGCCGACCAGATCCTGGTGCTGGAGGAAGGGGAGGTGGTCGAAAAGGGCAGCCACGGGGAGCTTTTGGCCCTCGACGGCCGCTACCGGGAGCTCCACGACCGCCAGTACGCCTGGGAGAAGAACCGCTTCATCAACCCGGGGGAGGACTTCACCCCCGAGCCCGCCAACGAAGCCAAGCCCCCCGGCCCCTCGGCGGATCGAGCCGCCCTTTGAGCATGGGACCCCGCGGGCATGGGGGGCCTCTGATCACGGAAGAGCGTCTCCGCTCCACGGACCGGCCGGGCCCCCAATCCCCAGGGGCCTGGGAGATCCTGCCGGCGGGTCCTCGGCCCGTCGCTCCCCCACCTCCACGGCGTCGCTGGCGCCTGTCCTTCGCCCTCTTCGCCATCACCTGCCTCACCACGTCGCTGGTGGGGGGAGTCGCGGCGGGGGACGTCCGCCAGGGCCTGACCTACGCCGCCGGGATCATGACGATCCTGCTCTGCCATGAGTTCGGCCACTTTCTACAGGCGCGGCGCTACGGCGTGCCGGCGAGTCCGCCTTACTTCATCCCCATGCCCCTGCCCCCCTTCGGCACCATGGGGGCCGTGATCCTCATGCGCCCCGGCGCCGCCAGCTCCCGGCAGCTGTTCGACATCGCCGTGTCCGGCCCCCTCGCCGGACTGGTGCCGGCCCTTCTGGCCAGCGGCATCGGCCTTCGCATGTCGGAGCTGGTGGAGGTCGCCACCCTCGACGACGCCTCCGTCGTCCAGCTCAGCGAGCCGCTGCTCCTGCAGTGGATGACCCGCCTGCTGGTGGACGTCCCGGAGGGCTACACCCTCCTCCTCAGCCCCCTGGCCTACGCCGGCTGGGTCGGCCTTTTCGTGACCTCCCTCAACCTCCTCCCCATCGGCCAGCTCGACGGCGGTCACCTCGTCTACACGCTGCTCCCCCGCTACGCCCACCGCGTCTCCCGCCTGGTCCTCGGCGCCTTCGTCGTCGTCACCGTGGTCGGCGGTTACTGGCACTGGACGCTGCTGATCCTCCTGCTGCTGATGTTCGGGCTCCGGCACCCGCCGGTGTCACGGCGGGAACCCCTGGGCCCCGCGCGCACGGTGATCGGCTGGCTGACCCTCGCCCTTTTCGCCATCGCCTTCACCCCCAACCCCTTCCCAACCTGACGGCGGCGCGAGGGGACCCGGCCCTCAGCTCGCCCGCGAGCGTCGGCGCAGGGGCTGGAGGTAGCCCTTCCAAACCTTCGGCATGCCCTCGTGCCAGACCAGGGGGCCCGACGACGCGAAGGGCAGATGCCGGGGCCGCACGGGCCGCTTGCGCAGGCGCATGCCGGCCTGTTCCGGCGTCCGCCCCCCTTTGCGTCGGTTACACGGCGTGCAGGCGGCCACCAAATTGTCCCAGCGGGTTCCCCCGCCCTGCGACCTGGGGATCACGTGCTCGACGTCGAAGGCGTCGGCGCGCAGCGAAACACCGCAGTATTGGCAAGTTCCGCCGTCCCGAAGGTAGACGTTGCGGCGGCTGAGGCGAACCTCCCGTCGATGGCGGAAGGCCCGGCGGACGAAACGGATGAAGCGGACGATGGCGGGCATTGGGAAACTCTGGCTGGGGGACCTGACTCGGCGGTCTTCGCCGTAGTTCTCCACCACTTCGGCCCTCCCGCTCCACACCAGCCGAAAGGCAGCCTGCCAGCTCACCCGCCGAATCGGCCGGTACGAAGCGTCCAAAACCAGGGTCTCCATCGTCTGCTCCATTTCTCGCCGTCGCCGGCGGCCGTCGATGGGTGTCCTTCCTCTGCGCGGTTATTCAATAGCAGATACAAGGCGGCTTTGCACCTTCACGGGGGGAGAAGATCCTATGAAGGGTCCGGCCGGAACCGGCGCCGAGCTCGATCCCGCGGACCCGCCGGCGCCCCACCATCCCGTAGTATCCTGGCGCCGCCATGGTTCTACCCACCCCCAACGCCCGTTGGCCCGCCCTGGTGGGGGCGGCCTGCGGGCTTCTTTCCTTATCCTTCGTCGGCTGCGGACCGATGGACGGAGCCTCGCCCGCACCTTCGGCCGCCGCAGCGGCGGCGACGGGCCCCGCCCACCTCACCGTGATGACCCTGAACGCCGAATTTCTGTGGGATGGCATCGCCCCGGAGGACGGCGACATCGACTTCGAGGGCAAAGGGGATCCCGAAAGGGCCGATGCCCAAATGGCCGCCGTCGCCGACATCATCCGGCGCAGCGACCCCGATCTGGTGAATCTCGTGGAGGTGGAGGGGCCCGACGCCCTCGACCGCTTCAACCGGGGCTTCCTGGAGGACGCCGGCTACCTCGCCTACCTGGTGGAAGGGACCGACACCGCCACCGGCCAAGACGTGGGCCTGCTCTCACGCTTCCCGGTGGACTCCATCGGGCGGGACCCCCGCAAGGGGCACAGCGGACGGACCCGCAAGGGGGTTTCCAAGCACTACGTGGCCACCCTCGACGTCGGCGGGCTGCGGCTGGGCCTGGTGGGCCTCCACCTCCTCGCCCGCCCCGACAGCAAGAGTCGCCGGGGGCCCCGCGAGGCCCAGGCCGACGCCATCGCCCGGATGGCGGCGGAGCTGGCGGCCCAAGGCCGGGAGGTGATCGTCTGGGGGGACTTCAACGACTACGACGGCGCCGTCCCCGACGCCGGTGACAACCGCCCCATCTCGGGGGTGATGCAGCGCATCCGAGCCGCCGACCCGGGCGACCCGTCAGACGACCTCGTCAACGCTTCGGCGCACCTGCCCCAACGGGACCGGGTCACCCATCGAATGCGCTCCAAACCGGCCCTCGACCACGTCTTGGTGTCTTCCAGCCTCGGGGAGCGGATCGAGTGGGTCCGCATCCCCCGGGATCACGATCCCCAGCGGGTCACCGCCCACTACCCCGTGGTGGTTCGTTTCCGCCTCGACGGCCCCGGAGACCCCCAGCGATGAAAAGGCGGGGCAGCGAAGGCGACCGGCCCAAGGGGCCTCCGGGAATCACCGACGCGGACGAAGGGCTGTGGAGGGGACGCCGCATCGCCAGACGGGTGGTCTCCGAGGACGGCATGACCATCCTCGTCGGCAAGACGGCCGCGGACAACGACATCCTGTCCATCAAGCTGGCGTCTCCGAGGGATTTTTGGCTCCACATCGCCAGCGGCCCCGGCTCCCACGTGGTGGTCCGCAATCCGGATGGCCTGGATCGCCTGCCCAGGGCCACCCAGCAGCAGGCGGCGTCCCTGGCGGTTCGCCATTCCAAGGCCAAGGCCGGCGGCAAGACCGCCGTCCACCTCACCACCTGCCGCGACGTCTCGAAGCCCCGCGGATTCCCAGCCGGCAAAGTGGTGCTGGGCCGCCACCGCACGGTCCAGGCGTCCCCCGCCGACGGTTGAGATCCGGGCCGCGACGGCGGGTCTGGGCCCGCGGGCTCAGCGCAACCAGGCGTAGCCGACCTTGAAAAAGAAGGTGCGGCTGGAGCGTTCTAGATCCTCCCCATCCTGGGCGAGCTTCTCGTCGGTGGTGCCGAGGAAGAGGACCGTCTGGGGATTGATCTTGTACGAGAACAGGAGCTGGCCGAAGAGGCGCTCCTGGTCCGGCGGCGGGCCCACCCGATAGAGGTCCTGGTTCCGCTCCACGTCGAGGTATTGAAAGATCCCTCGAACGAAGGTGCGCACGTTGTGCTGGTAGACCAGCTGAAGCTGGGACAGCTCCGCCGTAACCAGCCGCCCCTCCTCGACCTCCAACTCCTGACGCTCGTACTCGAGCTGGGCGTTGACGTGGTCCCCGAGCTTCAGCTCCAACGACGGCTGGATAAGGACCTCGTCGGCCTGGCGGGCGTTGAAGGCGTCCACGGTCTCCCCCACGGAGACCACCAAGCCGAGCTCGGCGGCGCCGCTGGGGCGCATCTCGAAATCCAGCTGTAGGCTGGTCAGATTTTCGAACAGCTGACCATCAAGGGCCTGGTCCACCGTGCGGGCGGTGAGCTCCAGGAACGACTGCTTCGGCCCCAGGACGTTGGCGAAGATCTCGTAGGTCTGATCGCTCAGCTCGCCGTCCTCGTCGCGGGTGTAGATCCCCAGACCGCCGACCCGGGTTCGGGTGAGCCAATCCCCTTCGTCGCCCCAGAAGCTGCGGGATAGGCTTCCCCTCCAGGTGTCAAAACCCACCCGGGGCACGAAGCCGGCGTCGGCGCGGAATCCGTCCCCAAAATCCCGGTAGCCCAAGAAGCCGTTCCACTCGCGATTGCCGTAGAGGTAAATCCCCTCCACCGCGTGGCCGCCGAACTCGCCCTGCTCCTGGCCGAACGACGCTGCGAACTCGTCCGGGTACTCGGTTTGGGAAAACAGCCCCTGCACCTGCAGGGAATGGGAGCCGACCCGGAAGAGGGCGTCCATGCCGGCGACCCGGTTGTGGTACTCATCCCCTTCCCGGCCGACGTAGAGGGCCCCGACGGTGGACGACCGGCCGACGTCCCGGCGGTAGCGGGCCGTGAGGTTGTCCACGTCGCCGTCGAGGCCGGTGAAGATCGACCGCTCGACCCCCGGCAGCAGGATGTTGTTGACCTGGTCCACGGCGGCGAACACGCCGAGGGCGTTGGATCCCACCTTGCCGGTGAGCTTCAGCCCCCACTCCGGATCGGCGATCGTCCGGGTGAAGAGGGCGTCGATACCGGTGTCGAAAATGTCCGCCCCCTCGAGGAAGAAGGGTCGCCGCTCGGGGAAGAAGAGGGCGAATCGCTCGTTGACGTCGAGCTGGGCCGCGTCGGCCTCGACCTGGGAGAAATCCGGTTGGATCGTGGCGCCGAGGGTCAGTTCGGGGGTGATCCCCCAACGCACCGTGAGCCCGGCGTCGGATTCCTCTTCGCCGTCCTCCAGCTCACCGGTGAAGCCCAGCTCGTCCGTCCTGGCCACCGTGAGGGTCGGCACCACCTCGAGATTGAGGCCCGGCTCGACGCCTTCGAAACCTGCGATCTCGGGGATCTGGCACAGGCGGCAGCTGTCGTCTCGGTCGAAAAAGTAGGAGCGCATCCGGTGCCGCACGCTGCGGGGATAGGAACGCCCCGCTTCGAAGCCCCAGACTTGGGAGGTCGCCTGGCGTGGGAAGCGCAGCTGATTGAACGGAATCGCCGCCTCGACGCTGTAGCCGTCGCCGGTGATCTTCGCCGCCGATTCCCAGATGACGTCCCAGGTGAAGTCCGTCGTATCCTCCAGCTGGTTGTAGACCGCGTCCATCTGCACGCCCATCGGGTTGACCCGGAAGAGGAAGGCCCGGCGCTGATCGTTGAAGGTATCGAGGGCAAAGGACACGTAGTCGTCTTGGACGAAGGTGTCCTCCTCGTCACGGTCCATCAGGTGGGCGCGGATCTCCTCGGGGCGGGGATCTTGGGCCAAGAACCCCACATAGAGATGGGTGTCGTCGAAGAGCACCAGCGCTTCGGTCTGCACCGGCGGCGAAACGCCGTCCCCCGGGAACCACTCGTGGTCGATCGACACCCGTAGCGCTTCGCGCCACGCCGCCTCGTCCAGCTCTCCGTCGATTCGGAGGTCGAGGTGGGGGCTTCTCTCGATCTCGAGTCGCTGGGGTGTGCGCCGAACCGGATCCTCCGCGACCGCCGCAGCGCCGACGAAGGTCCCGACCACGACGAGGAGCGCGAGCCAGGGAGCTCGGCGGGTCGACTTCATTCCATCTCCAAGGCCCCGACGCGGGGTGAGCCGCCGCGGGGGGCCAAACATGCATCCGGGAGCCGCATACTATCGCCTGATCGGAGAAAATGCAGAGACTCCTCGATTCCCCTCGGGGGTCCCCGGTCCCCTCCGCGGCCCACCGGGCCCTGAATCACCCCTTCGGAAACCCTGCAGCCACAACACACCCACACCATTCTTCGTATCAGAGGGGGTCCCCGGAGAACCTCCGGATCGGACGCCCTCTATCCCAAAGTACCCTTCGACTTCAGGAGCTCCCATGCCGCTTCGACGTGCCATGACCTCGTCCGCCTTGCTCGTCGCCCTGGCGACGCTCGGCGTCGCCTCCGCAGGCGCCCAAACCCAACTGCTGCGCTTCCCTGACCTCCACGGCGATCAGGTGGCCTTCACCTACGCCGGCGACCTGTGGCTCGCCGACGCCAAGGGCGGAGACGCCCGCCGGCTCACCAGCCACCCCGGCGTCGAGCTCTTTCCCCGGTTCTCTCCGGATGGCCAGTGGGTCGCCTTCACCGGCCAATACGACGGCGACGAGCAGGTCTACGTGGTGCGGGCGGACGGCGGCGAGCCGCGTCAGCTGACGTTCTACCCCGCCCTCGGACCGCTGCCCCCCCGCTGGGGCTACGACAATCAGGTCTACGGCTGGACCCCCGACGGCAAGGGCATCCTCTTCCGGTCCCACCGGGACACCTGGGACATGGGGGCGGCCAAGCTCTTCACCGTCCCGGTGGACGGCGGAGCCCCCGCGGCGCTCCCCATGTCGGCGGCGGGTGCGGGCTCCTACTCCGAGGACGGTTCCCACATCGCTTTCTCCCCACTGTTCCGCGACTTCCGCCACTGGAAGCGCTACGAAGGGGGCTGGGCTCAGAACCTCTGGATCTTCGACATCGAAGGCGGCGACGCCCGCCAGGTGACCGACCACCCGCGCACCGAGCGTGACCCGATGTGGCTCGGCGACCGCCTCTTCTTCACCGCCGACTGGAACGGCACCCTCAACCTCTACTCCCTCGACCTCTCCGACGACGGAGCCCCCGAGGGCGACGCCCGCCAGGTGACACGCCAGGACACCTGGGACGTGCGCTGGCCCAGCGCCGACGAGTCCGGTGGCCGGATCGTCTACGAGCTGGCCGGCGAGCTCCAGATCTTCGACGTCGCCTCCGGCGAGTCCAATGCGATCTCCATCCGGGTCCCCACCGACTCCCTCCCCCGCCGCCCGTCGACCCAGTCCGCCGCCAACCTGATCGGCGGCGGCGCCCTCGCGCCGGAGGCAAAGCGGGTCCTGCTGACCGCCCGCGGTGACCTCTTCTCGGTTCCCGTCGAGCACGGCCCGACCCGCAACCTCACCCGCAGCTCCGGCGCCTTCGACCGCGAGCCCTCGTGGTCTCCGGACGGCGCCAAAATCGCCTACGTCTCGGACGCCGACGGCGAGGAGGAGATCTGGCTGCGGGGTGATGCCGGCCGCGGCGAGGCGAAGCAGCTCACCGACGGTAGCGTCGGCCGCTACCAGGGGCTGGTTTGGTCCCCCGACAGTCGCCACCTCGCCCTGCGGGACGAGCAGGCGAAACTCTTCATCCTCGACACCGACTCCGGCGACATGAAAGAGATCGCCGACGATACGGTGAAATTCGGACTCAGCTACTCCTGGGCCCCCCACGGCGGGCACCTGGCCTACACGCTTCAGGACACCAACGGCATGCGGTCCCTGCACGTGTGGAGCAAGTCCGACGACACCTCCCGCCGGCTGACGGACGAGCGCTTCCACGAGACCTCCCCGTCCTTCGACCCCGGCGGCGACTACCTTTACTTCCTCGCCGACCGCATGTACCAACCCCAGATGGGCAACCGTGAGCGGAACTACGTCGTCAACCGGCAGACGTTCCTCTACGCCATGGCACTCCGGGACGACGTCCCCCACCCCTTCCCGCCCCGCAGCGACGAGGTCGAAGTCGAAGACGACGCCAAGGACGAGGACGAGGCCAAGGAAGAGAAGGGTAAGGACGCAGAAGCCGACGACAAGGACGGCGAGGGCGAGGCCGACGACGGGAAAGCCGCGATCACGATCGACTTCGACGGCATCGCCGATCGGGTCACCCGGGTCCCGATCGAAGCCGACAACTACTTCGCGGCCATCGCCCTCGAAGGGCGGCTGCTCTTCATCCGCGGCTTCCCCTTCTTCTACGGTCGGGGCCCCGGCCAGGACGCCGAGCTCGTGGCCTTCGACCTCGAAAGTCGCAAGGAGACCACCATCACCTCCGGCTTCTTCAACCTGGTCCTTTCCCCCGACGGGTCGAAGGTCATGGTCCGGGGCCCCCGGGGCTTCCAGATCTTCGATTCGAAGGCTTCGGGCAAGGACTCCGGCAAGCCCGTCTCCACCGCCGGTCTGAAGATGACGGTGGATCCGGTGGAAGAGTGGGAGCAGATTTTCGACGATGTCTGGCGTCGCTTCCGCGATTTCTTCTACGTCGAGAATATGCACGGCTACGACTGGGAAGCCATCCGTGACCAGTACCGGCCGCTACTCGCCCACGTCGGCCACCGCTCGGACCTCAACTACCTCTTGAGCGAGATGATCGCAGAGCTCAACGTCTCCCACGCGTATGTCGCCGGTGGGGACTTCGAGATCCCGGACCGTCCGCCGGCGGTGCTCTTCGGCGGCCGCCTGGAGCTCGACAAGGCCAGTGGCAAATACCGCGTCGCGCGGATCTTCGAAGGGCAGAACGAGGAGGACCTCTACCGCTCGCCCCTCACCGAGGTCGGCGTCGACGTGGAGGTGGGGGACTACGTCCTCGCCATCGACGGTCGCCCCCTCGGCGCCGGCGACAACCCCTACGCCGCCCTCCAGGAGTCGGACCCCGGCTACGTCGAGCTATTGGTGAACGACACCCCCAAGACCGAAGGGGCCCGAAAGGTGGTCATTCGGCCCATCGCCGCGGAGGACGACCTCCTCTACCTGGAATGGACCGAGAAGAACCGTCGCTACGTCGCCGAGAAGACCGGCGGCAGGGTGGGCTACCTGCACATCCCCGACATGGGGGCGCCGGGCTTCCGGGAATGGATCAAGGCGTTCTACCCGCAGATCCGCAAGGACGGGCTGGTGATCGACGTGCGCTCCAACGGCGGCGGCAACATCTCCCCGATGATCCTCGACCGCCTGAACCGCGACCTCACCATGGTGGACTACGAGCGTCACCGGGACTACACCGAAGCCACCCCCAACGTCTTCATCGGCCACATGGTGGCGATCCTCGACGAGGACACGGCGTCGGACGGTGATCAGTTCTCCTACGTCTTCAAGAAGCTCGGCCTCGGCCCGCTGATCGGCAAGCGCTCCTGGGGCGGCGTCGTCGGCATCTACGGCGGCAGCCAGCTGATCGACGGCGGTACCACCAGCGTGCCGGAAGCCGGCAGCGGCGACGTCGAAGGCAACTGGGTGATCGAGGGCTACGGCGTCGATCCGGATATCGAGATCGACAACAACCCCGGCGACGTCGCCAAGGGCATCGATGCCCAGCTCGACAAGGCCATCGAGGTCATCCTCGAGAAGGTCAATAGCGAGCCCCGTCGCCTACCGGAACGCCCGGCGGATCCGGTGAAGACGCAGTAGCTCGTCACTTCAGTCCAGAATGCAGAAAGGGCAGCGCGTCGCGCTGCCCTTTCTTTTTAGTGACGATAGGTCAACGTCAGTCGACTGCCTTCTCCTGTAGCGATGAGGTGTTGAACCTAAAGGGCAGGCCGGAGAAGGAACCTTCAACCACAATGTAGGTTAAGGAACTAGAGGATTCGCCGTTCACGGGGTATCTCAGGCTAAAACGACGTTCTAGGTTCTTCGGGAGCCGCCAGGTCAGTTCTGACCGAGAATCGAAGGTCCGAGTATCCCGACCGGATTTCGAGTCAATTGCTGGAAAGTAAGAGCCCGCGGCGTCCCTGACCATAGACTTCGCGCCAACGATCGTGAGCAAGCCACCACGCAGACTCTTCGCCTGGAAGGAGCATTCCCAAGCCCCTGACTCGAACCGACACTCGTCAGGCTCGATCCAAAAAAGGTAGCTCTCTCCACTAGCCCCCTCACCATTCTCGCCAGGAACATTCCAGACCAAACCTGACTCGAAAACCACTACCCTTGATGTCGACTGAGACCAACAAGACTCAGGGGCGACCTGGTAGACACCTACTGCAGCGCTGAAGAAGGTTGCACCGCCAAGAAGAACCGCTAGCAGCGAACGCTTTGGAGAACGATTTCCCTTTGTCATTACCGCTCTAACTCTTTCCATTCGGTTCGCGCTGACCTGTTGGATAACTCTCGACATCCAAACTTAACTGTCAACTTAGTTCTGATGCGATATCCAGGGGCTCTCGGAGCCCCCTCCGTTGGGGCAGCAGGCTCCCGCACAACAGTCGCCACAAGGCGCTACGACATTGCAGCCACAGTAGGAGAAACCTCCGCACGAAACGCAACAGTCGGCTTGAGTCCCATATCGCCTGGCGAAGTCGTCCAAACTAGGGTCGCTATCATCTTGATGGCCTCGGCGCTCGAAGCGCTCGAAGACCAGTTGAAAACCGCTCTTTGGGATCATCAACTCTTCGCCGAACCTGGCTGTGAACCGCTCTCCCGTGAAACGGGCCTGTTCTCCGCCTTCCAGAGGAGAAATCTCAAATTCTTCTATCTCCAAGCTCTGGTCCTCTCCTCCCAAGAGCTTGGGTAAATAGGCTACCGATGACCCATCATCCAGGTTGTCGACTCTGAACCATTGCCCATGACGGACTGAAAACTCGATTCGGGTCCCAGGTGGCGCAGTTGGAGGGACCGCCCAGCCGTGAATCATATCGTAGGATTTTGTAGGCGTGAACGCCCTTGCGATCTCCTCACCCTCCACCTCGCCGGCGAGACCGATGAACAGAAAACCGGCGAACAGCAAAGAAAACATTTTCGACACGACAAGTCTCCCTACAACAATCTGAGCTCCACCAAGCGTGGAGCCCGGGGGACATCGTCGACGCTCGAGGAACGGTTACGGATGCCGGGCCCGTGGCCCGCGACGAAACACTGAATTCTTGATCCTAGGGATCCGGTGGTAAGCGGCTCGGGCGGGGGGAACGTGGCGGGGAGGAACAGGGATAGGGGACCCGTGGGACAACCTGGCTCGGGCCAAGCGGCTTCGGGACTGTCTCCCGAATCATCGCCTAGCTTGCTAGTCCTCTGGGGTCTTCCCCGCATTCAACCGCTCCCTGGAGATTCAAGATGCCCGAGATCAGGCGCTGCTTCCGTGAAGAATTCCGCCTAACCATCGCGCGCCGCCGTCGCCGATAGGATCAACCGGCTTGGAAGGCGTTTGCTTGGAAACGCGATGGGGGATCGACAGGGGGATCATCTTCAGGGCCCGACGGCGCAGTTCTGCCGTTGGAATCGCTTTTCGAGTTGAGCTTCGAGCCGCCCTCGCAACCACTAATTCGAAGCGCTGGGCCAGAACTATAGAGGAAACTCAAGTTCTCGTCCAACCAGAACGCACAAAGCTGACCCCTCGCGGCCTCACTTTCCCCCGGCGCGGAGGACCATCGAGACCAGGTTCATGAACCCTGCCTGGGCGTCGAGACCCGGGGATCCGTCGCCGGTGTCGGGGGCGACGGCTTGCTCCAGGAGGCCGAGGACGTCCCAGTTGACCCAACCTTCGACGATCTTGCCGTCCTCGACCCGCAGCATGTCGATACCGTGGGTGAGGATCTCCTTGCCGGTGGCGGGGAGGCCCAGTACGTCGCCGGTCTGGCGACCGCTGGCGCTCCAGCGGACGGCGACGTCGGCGCCGTCGACGATCAGCTGCTCGACCCGCATCTCGATATCGCTGAAGGCGAAGTGGTAGAAGCTGACCAGCTGCTTCACCGCTTCGGGACCGGTGGTGAAGCCGGTGTCGAAGGGGACCCGGGCGTGGAGCTCGCAGTCCTTGTGGATGATGCCGTCGGCGATGGACAGCTCGCCGGAGTTCCACAGGTCCTCACGGAAGCGGCGGGCGACCTCTCGGCTGGACCCAGGCTGCGGAACGGTGACGTCGTTGCCGGAGGTCATCGCCGGTCCAATCCGCTAGCTGTCGTCGATCGAATCATGGGGTATGCCTCGCATTCGAGAACGGGCCCCGGCTCCCGGTGTAGTGAACACCGCCGGTACTTCGCTTTGAAGTCCCAAAGGGCTGGTCCTGGACCGCCTCGGCAGCATACCCCAATCCCACGCCCGGCATTGGGGTTCAGGATAGACTACGGCCGGCGGCGACGCCGTCTCCCCCAAACACCCACCTCGCCATCCCCGTGGAGATTCCCGTGATCCGGCTCTCGATACTCCCCGACTCTCCGCCCTCGGTCCCCATCGTCCCCCGCCCTCGCGCCGCCGATGGTGGACAACGCGCCCCTTCGACCCACCTCGGTGCTTCTGCGCTGGTGGCCTGCCTCCTGGCGGCCGCGGTCCCGTCCTCAGCGCCGGCGGCGACAGCGGAAGACACGACGGGCGCCCCCGCCTTCAAGATCTTCGTCGCCGAACCCGGCGTCTACCGCGTGAGCTATGCCGAGCTGGCGGACCTCGATTTGGACCTCGGGGTCGTCGACATCGATCGCCTTTCCGTGACCTCCCGGGGCGAGGCCGTGCCGATCTGGATCGAGGACGGCGGCGATGGAACCTTCGGCCCCGGCGACCACTTCGAGCTGGTGGGTGAGCACCTGGCGGGGGAGACGTCGTACTACGATGAATTCGCCGACTACAACGTCTATCGCCTCCGGCTGGACGGCGACGGCGACGCCGCCCGCATGCGGGCCATGCAGGCCCCGGCAGAGGACGTCCCTGCCCAAACGACGAAGGACCGCCTTTGGGTCCAGGAGCGGCTAGAGGCGGACCGCCTCATGCTGCGGTTCTCCCAACGTTCCAAAGAGCCCCCGGAGCTCTGGTACTGGGCCAAGCTCACCCACATCGATCCCAAGCCCTTCTCCCAGAAGATCAGCCTGCGGACCTACGACGCCGACGCCGAGACGCCGCTGTCCCTCACGGTCGCGCTCAAGGGCTGGTCCCACCCCCGTCGGCGGGAGGCCAAGGAGATCCGGGATCACCGGGTGGAGGTCCTGCTCAACGGCCAGATGATCGGCTGGGGCGAGTGGAACGCCCAGGCGGACTACCGCATCGAGGTTCCGGAGGTTCCCCGGGATCTCCTCAAGGTCGGCGCCAACGATCTGCAGATCCAGGTTCCGGAACGGATCCTCGGGGATCCTGAGCTCGGCGAGCCGCTGATCGACGTGGTCATGCTCAACTGGATCGAGCTGTCCTACCCCCACAACGGCAAAGTTCGCGGGCCCCAGAATCTGCTGACCCTGGGGGGAACCGAGCCCGCCCAGGCCATCGAGCTGACCCGTAAGGATCCGGTGGACCTGGTTTTCTACGGATCGGGGGGTGAGCGCTACGGGGACGACGGCATCCGCCGTAGCAAGCGGGGCAATCAGCACGTCCATGCCTTCCTGCCGCCGGAGGAGGGCGACGTCTTCGTGGTCGCCGATGGTCGTCAGAAGCCGGTGGCGGCGGTCCAGATCGACCGTCCCTCGGATCTCCGGTCCGCCGCCCAGCAGGCCGACTACCTGATGATCACCCACCCGCTGCTGCGGAACGCCATCGAGCCCCTCGCCGAGTTCCACCGCGATCGGGGCCTCAACGTGGCGGTGGTGGACGTCCACGACATCTATGACGAGTTCAACCACGGCGTCCTCCACCCCAGGGCCATCCGGGATTTCGTGCGCCACACCCATTCGAGCTGGCGGGCCCCCGCGCCCCGTTTCGTCCTACTGGTGGGGGACGCGAGCTGGGACACCAAGGCCGACGCCAACGACGACCGCTACGCCGATTGGACCTACTGGCCCGGCGAGACCAGCCGGTTCCTCAAGAACAGCTCGACCCCGTACTCCCAGGAGAGCGAGCTCGGCCACCGCAACTTGATCCCCACCTGGCCCTACCAGAGCCACCAGGGGCACGCCGCCAGCGACAACTACTTCGTCACCCTGTCGGACGACAAGGATCTGCCGGGGCTCGCCATCGGCCGCCTGCCGATCACCGATACGGCGGAACTGCAGGCCATCGTCACCAAGACGCGCCGCTACGTCGACGGCCCCAGCGTCGGCCCGTGGCGCTCTCGGATCCTCTGGATCACCAACGAGCAGCGTAGCTTCCAGCGTCGCACCGATCGAATCGCCAACGCCGCCGCTGCCCGCGGCTTCGTCGGCGCCAAGGTCTACCCCAAGCCGGAGGAGGCCGACAACCTCCACCACCAGACGGCGCTGCGGGAAGCCTTCGACGACGGCCAGCTCCTGGTCCATTTCTACGGCCACGGAGGCCGCTACATCTGGCGCACCGGCCCCCCCGACTTCCGCAAGAACCACGATCTCTTCACCCTGGACGATCTCGACCAGCTCGACAACACCGACCAGCTCCCCATGGTCCTTTCCATGAGCTGCTACTCGGCCCCCTTCGATCACCCCACCGCCGACTCCATCGGGGAGAAGTTCCTCCGCATGGCCGACAAGGGGGCCATCGCCGTGCTCGCGGCGTCGTGGCGCAACAGCCCCACCTTCGCCTTCAGCACCGACCTGGTTGAGAAGCTGACGGAACCCGGCAAAGCCATCGGCGAGGCCATCATGGAGGCCAAGCAGGCGACCCCGAGCCGCGAGATGATCGCGATGTACAACCTCCTGGGGGACCCCGCCATCGAGCTGGCGGTGCCGAGGCTCGGCCTCGAGATCGAGTCGAGGGAGGCCTCCAAGGGCTACGCCATCACCGCCAGGGTCACCGACGAAGGCTTCCGCGGCAGGGCCCTCGTCGACTGGCTCGACGCGTCATGGCAGGTGATCGAGAGCCGGGAGGTGAAGGTGGATAGCAAGGCCATCCAGGCGAAATTCAAGCCCGACGATGAACAGGGCGTCCACGCCGTCCGCGTCTACGTCTGGAACGAGGACAAGGGCATCGACGGCGTCGCCACCCTCGAGCTAGCCTCCGAAGGCGCCGAACGCGTCGCCCAGGGCCCGGCGACGCCGGCCGACCCAGCGGGCTCCCGCTGATCATCCCCACTTCCGAGGAAATGGACATGCATCGTGATCGACGTACCCCCTACCTTCGCCTAGCGGCGATCCCGCTCTCCCTACTTCTGCTGTTCCTGGTCGGTGGCCCCGCCGCGGCCCAGGACTCCGGGGAGGAGGGCGCCGAAGAGAAGCCCAACAACAAGCTGAAATGGTCCACCGCCAGCGAGGTGGACAACTTCGGCTACGACATCTACCGCGCCCTCGACGAGGAGGGGCCTTTCGAGCGGATCACCGCCCGCCCCCTCCCGGGCCACGGCACCACCGACGAAACCAGCCACTACGAGTTCATCGACGACGCCATCGACCCCACCCGCACCTACTACTACTACGTCGAGAGCATTTCCGTCGACGGTGTGCGGGAGCGCTTCACCCCCGTCATCAAGGCCAAGGCCAAACAGCCCGCCCCGGGGGACGAGGCGAAAGAGGACACGGAGTCCTCACCCGAAGGCCGCCGCTGAAACCTCTCTCCGAGGAAGGGGCCTCCACGCCCGGTGCTAGGCCTTTGGGGCTCGCACCCCAGGGGCGCACCCTTCACCGGCAGCCGCGTAGCGGCGCCCCCCCCGGCGCTAGCCTGGGGAGTCGACCCCAGGCTCAGAAGCGCTAGACCCAGGCCCCCCGGAGGTCCCCTCATCTTGGACTTTCCGCTCCACGAGGGCGGCGAGCCCAAGCACCAGGGCCAACAGGACGGCCGTCATCAGCCAACCCCCTTCGGGTCCATGCTCGGCCCCCGTCACCCAATCCGGGCCGGTGGCCTCCACGGAACGGAACCGCGGGAAGAACAGGCCGCTCACCGGCAGCGACAGTAGGGAACCCAGCATCAGGTTCCACGTCCCGGTGAATAGGGTTCCCATCCAGACGCTTCCGCTGAGCTCCCGGAGGCCGGCGAGGGTCAGGGCCACCAGGAAGGCGTTGATCAAGGCCTCCGCCCGTAGATCCATGATGCTGTAGGCGGCGACCTGTAAAAGGGCCGCTAGACCGGCGGAGTTCACCCAGCCCATGCGGTCCCGGAGGGTCGAATAAACGTACCCACGGAAGACCATCTCGTCGAAGAAAGCCACGGCGTAGAACGCCAGGCCGAGGACCAGGAAGTCGCCTCCGCCGAGGGGAAGCCAGCCCGGGATCTGTTCCAACTCCTCCGCCGGCCACGGCGTGCGCTGGATTCAGAGCCAGGGCGACGCCAGCAGGCGCCAGGTGATCAGTCCGCCCGCCGCCAGGCCCGCGGCGGCGGCGGCTTGCCCACCGGCCCCGGCGGGCCAGACAAGCCCCACCTCGGAGGCGGGACGTCGATCGAGGCGGCGCAGGTAGAGGAGCGTCGCCGCCAGTGCCAAGGGGACCACCGCCGCCTGCAGCCAAAGAAGGAACAGGCGGTCCGCCGGAGACGGCAGCTGTGCCTCGGCCATGCGGGTCAAGGCCTCCGTCCCGGCAAAGGCCTGGACGAGGAAGGCGATCGCCAGCTGCGACAGCGTGTGGATGGCGAGGAAGTAGATCACCACCCGCAGGCCGGGCCCGCCGAAGAGCCTCGGGCCTGTTTCATCGGGTCCAGGGGATCCCGACCGCGGTGACCCCTGCTCCTCAGCCGGAGGCGGCTCGGGGTCCCGGCGGTCGGGGTCCCGGCGGTCGCCTCCCGGGGTCGACGGGGGGACGCCTCCGTTCACAGCGGGTCGATGGTCGGCAATACCGGCGGCTAGGCCCGGCGCATGATGAGAGCGCCGTTGGTGCCGCCGAAGCCGAAAGAGTTGGTCAGCGCCGCGTCCAGATCCACCGGACGCGGGGTGTTGGGGACCAGATCGAGGTCCGCCTTCGGATCCGGCGTGTCGAGGTTCAGGGTCGCCGGCAGGATCTGTCGATCGAGGGCGAGGGCGAGGATTCCCGCCTCCAGGCCGCCGGCGGCCCCTAGCAGGTGACCCGTTGACGACTTGGTGGAGGACACCGCCAGGCGATAGGCGTGGTCGCCGAAGACCCGCTTGATCGCCTCGATCTCCGCCAGGTCCCCCAGGGGTGTGGAGGTGCCGTGGGCGTTGATGTAACCGATCGACTCGGCCTCCATGCCCGCGTCGTCGAGGGCCGCAGCCATCACCCGGGCGGCGCCGTCGCCGGTGGGGTCCGGCGCCGAGATGTGGTACGCGTCGCCGCTCATGCCATAGCCGACGATCTCGGCGTAGATCTTGGCACCGCGGCTCCGGGCCAGCTCCATCTCTTCGAGAATGAGGATGCCCGCACCTTCACCGACCACGAAGCCGTCCCGGTCCTTGTCCCAAGGCCGGGATGCCTTCTCGGGCTCGTCGTTGCGGGTCGACAGGGCGCGCATGGCGGAAAAGCCGGCGATCGCCAAAGGAGTCAGCACCGACTCGGTTCCGCCGGCGAACATGGCGTCGGCCTTACCGGTCTGGATCTGCCGGAAGGCGTCCCCCACGGCGTGCAGACCGGTGGTGCAGGCCGTGGCGGGGGCCGAGTTCGGCCCCTTGGCGCCGTGGCGGATCGATACTTGACCACCCGCCATATTGACGATCTGAGCCGGAATGAAGAACGGGGACACGCGACTCGGCCCGCGTTCGAGCAGGGTCTTGTGCATCGACTCGATCATCGGAAGACCGCCGATGCCGGAGCCGATGAGGACTCCGACCCGGTCGCGATTGTCGTCGTCGATGACGAGGCCCGAATCTTCGAGCGCGAAGTCCGCCGCAGCGATCGCGTAGTGGATGAACGTATCGCTCTTCTTCACATCCTTCTTGGACACGAAGTCGAGTGGGTCGAAGCCCTTGACCTCGCCAGCGATGCGGGACGGATAGTCGGACGCATCGAAGCGGGTCAACGGGCCGATCCCGATCGCCTTCTCCATCAGGCCGTTCCATGTGGCTTCGGTGCCGATCCCCACGGGGGAGATCAGACCGACGCCGGTCACGGCGACGCGACGCGGGGTGGTGTGGCTCAAGTTCCGGGCTCCAGGGTCGAGGCGGCGGAGTCAGTCGTTCTTCTTGGCGTTCTTGGCGACGATCTCACCGATGTAGGAGACCGCGTCGGTGACCTTGCCGATCTTCTCGGCATCCTCGTCCGGGATCTCGATGTCGAACTCTTCTTCGAAAGCCATCACCAGCTCGACGATGTCCAGGGAATCGGCGCCGAGGTCGTCGGTGAAGCTCGCCTGGGACTTGACCTCGTCGAGGTTGACGCCCAGCTGATCGGCAATGATGCTATTGACCTTGTCTTCAACGGACATGATCTAGTCTCCTCTCGCTGTCGGGGGTTGCTACTGACGTGCGGTTTCTAGCACAAAGGGGGTAGGGAGTCTATCGGCGCCCGCACCCCAGGGGGAACGGCAAAATCGGCCCAAACCGGACCGGAGATCGCCACTACATGTACATGCCGCCGGAGACGTTCAGGACCTCTCCGGTGACGTAGCCCGCCTCTTCGCTGGCCAGGTAGAGGGTGGCGGCGGCGATGTCGTCGGACGAGCCGAAACGACGCAGGGCGATGGTCTGGGAAAGCTGCTCGCGGACACGGTCCCCGAGCTCGGCGGTCATGGCGGTTTCGACGAAGCCCGGTGCGACGACGTTTACGGTGATGCCGCGCCCACCCAGCTCCCGGGCCAGGGACTTGGAGAAGCCCACCATGCCCGCCTTCGACGCCGAGTAGTTGGCCTGCCCGGGGTTACCCATCAGACCGACCACCGACGACACGAATATCACCCGCCCCCAGCGCTTCCGCATCATGCCCCGCACCAGCTCGCGGGTCACGGCGAAGCTGCCCGTCAGGTTGACGTCGATCACCTGTCGCCATTGGTCCAGGCTCATGCGGGCGAACAGGCCATCCCGGGTGATGCCGGCGTTGTTCACCAGAATGTCGATCTCCGCCCACTCCTCCGGAAGCGCCCCCAGTTGCGCTCCGACCTCCTCAGGTCGGGCGATGTCGAGGGCCAAGGGATGGGCTTCCCCACCCGCACCGCGGATCTCCTCCGCCAGGGCCTCGAGCTTGTCGACGCTGCGGGCTGCGGCGATCACCCGCGCCCCCCGCTCCGCCAGCCGCCGCGCGATGGCGTGGCCGATGCCCTGGGACGCTCCGGTCACGAGCGCGGTCTTGCCGTCGAGTCGGAACATGTCGCTTCCCCTGTTGTCCTTGGATCGTGTCGTGTTTTGGGTGTCGATCGGAAAAGCCCCGCTGTCATCCCGAGGCCGAACCACGGTTCAGAGCTCTGCCGGAACCGATCCGGGGCGCGGGCTCCGGGGCCGGCGATCTGCCACTGGGGGCGGACCGCCGATCCAACCGTCGATTCAAACCGTCAAATCGGCCAATCCTTCCGGCGTCGGCGCGGCCGTCCACCGAACGCCCTTGTCGATGCGCTTGCCAAGGCCGGTGAGGACTTTGCCGGGGCCCACCTCCAGGAAGCTCCCGACGCCCAAATCGTCGATGAGGTGTCGGATCGACTCTACCCATCGCACGGGGCCGTCCACCTGCCGTTCGAGGGCCTCCCGGGCGCCGGCGCCCCCGGCGGCGGGCTGGGCGTCGATGTTGGTCACCACCGGAACCCGGGGGTCGTCGAATTGGGTCTCCCGCAGATGGGGGGTCAGGTGCGCCCGGGCCGGCGCCATCAGCGGCGAATGGAACGGAGCCGAAACCGGCAGCATCTTGGCGATCCGAGCCCCCGCGGCCTTCGACGCCGCCACCGCCCGCTCGACGGCACCGGCGTGGCCGGCGATGACCATCTGCTGGGGCGAGTTGACGTTGGCGAGGGCGACGACGCCGTCCCCCTCCGCCGCGACCTGGTCGACGGCCAGGGAGATCGCCCCCTGATCCAGCCCCATGATCGCCGCCATTGCTCCGACGCCCACCGGCACCGCTTCCTGCATCAGCTCACCCCGCCGTCGCACCAAGCGCAGGGCGTCGGCCAGGCTTAAGGTACCGGCGGCGACGTGCGCGGAATACTCCCCCAGGCTGTGTCCAGCCATGGCGACGGCTTCGAGGTCGGTACGGGCCGCCAGCGAGCGGTACATCGCCACCGAACAGGCGAGAATCGCCGGCTGGGTATTGGCGGTCAGCTGCAGGTCGTCGTTCGGACCTTCGAAGCAAAGGCTCGACAGGGAGAAGCCGAGGGTGGCGTCGGCCTCCTCGAAGACGGCGCGGGCTTCGTCGAAGGCGTCGACCCAGGCCTTCCCCATCCCCACGGATTGGGAGCCCTGGCCAGGAAAAATCAGCGCGAGGTGATTGCTCATCGAAAACG
>JBCDIS010000031.1:0-50606 GCA_038748685.1 Acidobacteriota bacterium
CCACAGCTCCAGAGGCTCAACCTCTCTCGTACGCAGGTGGCGGACGTGAGCGCACTGGCCAACCTCCCCAAGCTCCAGTGGCTCGACCTCCGTGGCAAGCAGGTGGAGGAGGTGAGCACGCTGGCCAACCTCCCCCAGCTCCAGACGCTCGTCCTCACTCGCACGCGGGTGGCGGACGTGAGCGCCCTGGCCAGCCTCCCGCAGCTCCAGAGGCTCGACCTCATCGGCACGCAGGTGGCAGACGTGAGCGCTCTGGCCAACCTTCCGCAGCTCCAGAGGCTCAACCTCGCAGACTCGCAGGTGACGGACGTGGGCGCCTTGGCCAACCTTCCACACCTCTGGAGGCTCAACCTCACTGGCACCAAGGTGGCGGACGTAAGTGCTCTGGCCAGCCTCCCGCAGCTCCAGACGCTCAATCTCGCAGACTCGCAAGTGGCGGACGTGAGCGCTCTGGCCAACCTCCCAAACCTCAAGTGGCTCAACCTCACTGGCACGCAGGTGGCGGACGTGAGCGCTCTGGCCAATCTCCCGCACCTCCGGAGGCTCGACTTACCTGGGATCCCCGACGCCCAGGTCGATTTCCTGAACGAGCGCCTCCCGGATCTTAGAATCTACAGGTAGCTCAACATTTCAACGCCTAGCGCGAGAATGTTGGCGAAAGTCAATCGCCCGAACCCCGCCTCCCTGGCCGACTTTCCGCCCTCTGCCTCCCTCCCGCCGCTTGGTGCCTTGACCCGACCCGCGGTCCCATGTTCAGGACATGGCACGCGGCGACGACACACCGAAGAAGAAGCGAGGACGCCCCAAGGGCAAACCCCTCTCCGAGGCCGAACAGCGGCAGCGGGAGGCCGCCGCGTGGAAGAACGGCCAGCACTCCGGCAAGGCCCTCGGGATGTTCCGGCCGTGCTCGCCGAAGCAATGCCCCCTCGGCGACGGCGGGTTCCCCTGTGAAGCCCGCCGACTCGCAGACGCCCAGGGCGACACCCTCGAACGCTGCACCGTCGACCTGGCGCTCAACTCCGACGCCCGCGAGCTCTACCGCGAAGCGCTCCAGACCGGCGACCTCAGCGTCCTCGACGACCTGACCGCCCGCGCCCTGGGTGGCCTGTCGGACCTCCACAGCTCCGAGCTTCAGAAACTACTCCTCAATGGGCTCACCGCCTATCAGCCCGTCGTCGACCGCGAGGGCCGCCACCTCGCCGATGTGCCCATCGCCAACCCCGCGGCAAAGTCCTTCCTCGAGCTGACCCGGGTCCTCGGCCTCACCGCCACCGATCAGGCCCTGACCCGCAAGAGCGCCGGAGAGCGGGCCCGCGATGTGTCCGTCGCCGGCGCCCTCGACTGGATCGCCGACGTCAACGCCCAGGCCGCCGAGAAAGCCGGCGGCCGGAAAGGGGAGGCGTGACCTCCACCTTCCGCGGCCCCGAGGCCGACCGCGCTGACCTGCACGCGCTCCACCCCGAGATGGAGACGTGGGTCGACGCCTGGCTCGAGCAGCGGGGCGCGTCGTGGCGCCAGCTCGAACGGGGCGACCTCGAGCTACCCCAGCCCCCCGGCATGCGGGGCCTCACCCAGCTCCAGATCGTGCAGTGGGTCGTGATCCTCACCGACCCGGTGGCCTTCGCCGAGACGATGCTCACCGAACGGCCCGAAAACGGCGGTGGCCCCTGGCGCCTCTTCGAATATCAACGGCCCTCCCTGCGCTACCACGGCCCCGTGGTCAACCAGAGCGCGGCCGGTGTCGGCAAGACCCGCGAGATCGAGATCCTCATCCTCTGGGGCCTCACCTGCCGGGCCGGGAAGATCCTCGTCGTCGGCAACATGGAGGGGACCATCGACGAAATCTGGCTCGACGTGCGGTGGCAGATCCACAAGAACCCGTGGCTCGCCACCCAGCTCCCGGCCGACAACCTCAAGAGCCGCCCCCGTCGCCGCATGGAGGCCCGCAACGGGAACACCTGCCTCTTTTTGCCCACGGGCGACGACGGCGAGCCCCTCCGCGGACAGCACATCACCCAGTTCGTCCTCGGCGACGAGGTGGCCAAGTGGGACAACCCCGTCATCTTCCACGAGCTGTACAGGGCTCTCGAGCCCGGGTGCGTGCCCCGCCTCTACTCGGTGTCCACCGGCAAGACCGACGTCGAGTTCGCGAAGATTTCCCGCCGGGCTGTGCCCATCGACGACGTCCTCTCCGGCGATGTCGCCCTGGAACAGCGGGACCGCAAGCGTGGGGAAGACCTCGGCTCGAACATCAAGTGGGCCCGGGTCCACTGGACCAAGCCCATGATGCCCGCCCCCTACTGGTCCCCCGAGCGGGAGGCGTTCTTCATCGAGCTCTACGGCGGGCGCGATGCGGATGGCTACAAGAAGAACGTGCTCGGCCTCGACGGCGACCCCGAGGGCCGGGTCTTCCCGCGAGCGCGCCTCAAGGCCGCCACCACCAGCGGCCGGCCCTACGTCTTCCTCTCCCTCACCTGGGACGACGACAGCGGCATGGTCCTCATCGAGGTCGCCCGCGGCCCGGGCTCCGCCGAGACCCCCCTGCCGGTGGCGCTTACCGACGAGATCCCAATGGCGACCCTCGACCTGGAGGGCTTCATCCGCACCCACCTCCAGCACGTCGAGCCCGGCACCTTCGTCTTCGGCGGCGACATCGGGTTCAAGGACGCCACCGAGCTCACTGGCTTCCGCATCCTCGGCGAACGAAAACTCCTCGAGGTTCGCCTCCGGCTGAAGCACTGTCCCTATCCCCTCCAGCGCCTCGCCATCCTCACCGTCGACCGGATGCTCCACGTCTCCCGCCGATACGGCTGGGGGCTCGACGCCACCGGCGTCGGCACCGCCGTCGAACAGGAGCTACGTCCCTACATGGACGCCGACCACCTCACCGGCTTCATCTGGAATTCGAAGCTGCCCCTGCTCGACACCAGCACCGGCGAGCCCATCGCCGACGAGCAGGGCCAGGAACGGCGGGTTACCGCCAAGGAGATGGCCACCCAGGTCATCGAGGGTCAGCTCCAGCGGCACCAGCTCGTGCTCTACGAGGACAAGACCCTGCTCGACGAGTGGACCAACCACACCGCCACCGTCACCAAGACCGGGGCCCGCGAGTTCTCACGCTTCCGCGACCACACCCTCGACGCCGGCCGCGCGGCCCTCTTGCGCTGGTTCCTGCTCGAATTCGGCGCCGGGACGGGGCTGCCGCCGGTCACCGGCGCCGTCCTTCCCGCGGCGTCCCGCCACCCGCTGGGTGAGGAACTCGCTGAACTTCGAGCCGAGAGATCCCTGGTGGGCGGTGGCCGGACACGGATCGGAGGGGTCTACGGATGACCTACCTCCCCGAGCCCCTCGACGCCTCCCGGATCCTGCCCTACGTGGGCCGGGAGATGGCGGGGGAGTACGACGTCGAGGTGCTGCACCAGCACCCCGCCGAGGACTCCCACCCGAGTCGAATCCTGCGGCACAAGTCGAAGCCGTGGATGCAGGTAGGGGACCTGTGGGACGAGATGCTCCGCCATCCTGCGCTGCGGGGCCTCTACAACCGCCTCTTCGATGAGGTCTTGCAACTGCCCCGGTGGATCGAGGCGGGGGACGCCACCCCCGCCGCCGAGGCCGCCAAGAACCTCGCCAAGGACTCCCTCGCCGAGATCGACCACCTCGACACCGTCTATCGCCACCTGCTGGGGGCTCGCCCACGGGGGGTCGCCGTGGTCGAACGGATCTGGGAGCGCCTGCCGCGGGGCAAGTGGCAGGGAGCCCTGACCCTGGTGGACCTCAAAGACCGCCCCCTCCGGCGCTTCACCTTCCACCGCGGTGACCTCCAGATCCGCCGCCAAGCCGGCCAGCGCGGCCCCGGGGAGCCCGCGGGTCCGCTGCCCTTCGCCGTCGTCGCGCCCGCCGGGAAGTTCGTGGTCTCAACCCACGGCACGAAGGACAGCCCGTGGGGGGACGCCGAGTGCGACGCCCACTACTACCCCCTTTGGTACTACCAGCACGGCGAGGTCTTCTGGGCCCACGCCGTCGAGAGCTGGGCGGATCCGAAAACCTGGATCGAGTACAAGCGACGTGGCACCGCGGGGGGCAATGCCGACAGGGAAGAGCAGGCCAAGGCCATCGCCCTGGCCCGCGAGATTCGGGACTCCAGCGCCTTCGCCGTTCCCGAGGGCATGACCCCCAAGCTGTGGGAGGCGATGCGCAACGGCAACGTCTCGTATGAGGGCTTCCTCCGCCACTGGCTGCAGATGATGTACCTGACCGCCGCGGGGGAGTTCCAGACGGCGGGCTTGCGCAGCGGGGCCGGGGCTTACAAGAGCGAAGAGGTGGCGATCACCCACTTCGTCAGCCGGGTCAAGAGCCTGGCCCACGCTCTCTGCGCCGTCGTCTCCGACCAGCTGCTGCGGGATCTCACCACCCTCAACTTCGGCCCCGACGTCGCCGCCCCGCGGATGGTCATCTCCGCCAGCGCCGCCGACGATCGCCGCCTCCAAGTGGAGGGGCTCAAGCTCGCCCGGGAGTGGGATGTCGTCGCGCCCAAGCACCACGTCTACGAGGTTCTCGGCTTCCGCGAACCCCGCCCCGGGGAGCCGGTCCACGCATGGCCAGGATCCAGCGACTTCCCGGTGGGCGACAGCCCCGCACCCACCGCCGACGACCCTATGCCCAGTGACCCGGCGCCGCCTACCGACCCCGACGACGACGCGGCCCGCCTCACCCGCCGATCCGCGGCCCTCCTGCTCGACCGCTCCCGTTCCGAGGACGCCGAGCAGCGGGAGCTGGACGCCGTCGTCGCCGCCCTGCGGGTCCCAGCCCTCGATCGACTCTCGCGGATCCGGACCGCCATCCTCGAAACCTGGGACGGCGGCGGGTTCGAGCGTGGCCAGGGACTCGACGCCGTGGTCGCCGCCTTCGACGCCCCGCGTTGGGCGGACACCCTGCTCGCGGCGAAGCTCCACGGTGCCGGGGTCGCTTTCGAAGGGCTGCGGGATGCCGGGTTGCCCCCCGGCCGATGGCGGATCGCGGCCGGAGGGGCAGACGAGCGCCTCGACCCGCCCCTCACCCGCGACGACGCCCGCATCGCCCTCACCCGGGACTACGGGAGGCACACCACCTCCGACGCCGTCATCGCCTGGTGGACCGACCGCCTCGCCGTCGTCCGCAGCCTGTTCGATGGCCTCGCCGACCTCTACCGCCGCCTGGTGTTCACCATGGCGGGGGTGGACGATGTCCGCCTGTTGCGGGACATCCATGAGGTGGTGGCCGACGCCCTGGCGGACGGTCTCGATCGCCGGGCCTTCCGCCAGCGGGTCGACGAGCTCTTCGCCGCCCGCGGCCTCGACTCGGCGCGGCCGTGGCACCTCGACCTCGTGCTGGGCAACAGCGTTCGCCAGGCCCACGGGGCGACCCGCTACCGGCAGGTGGTCCTCAACCCCGCCGGTCGCCGCGCTTTTCCGTACTTGCGTTGGCGGACGATCGGCGACGACAAGGTCCGTGAGCGGCCCCGGCACGATCACGACGTCATGGAGGGCCGGATTTTTGCCTCCGGCCACCCCATCTGGCGGACCTGGTGGTACCCGGCCGGCCACGGCTGCCGCTGCCTGGTGGAGCTGATTTCTCGTCCCGCCGCTCGGCGCCTCGGCCTGGTGGGGGACGAGCCCTCCGGACCCTGGCCCGTCGACCGTTGGGGGCCCCAGGACCGCCAAGCGGGCCGGGGCCCCGCCTTGCCCGACCCTGGCTTCCGCGTCGCGCCGGGCCCTGCCGACCTCGACGCCCTGGCGGAGGACCTCGAAGAGGCCCTGGGCCGAGAGCTCGACCAGGCCAGCGCCGAGCAGGGAGCGGCCGCCGAAGGCCCCGACCTGCTCGGCGCCCTCGGCCGGCTGCTCGCCGCCCTGGGGCTCGACGCTCTTCTGCCCGGAAGGCTGGAGAGGACCCGATGACTCTGACCGTGACGATAGGCCCCGCCGTCGACCTTCGGCCGTCGCGCCTGCGGCTCGACCGGCCCCGAGGGCGATGGTGGGCATTGCTCAAGCCCGTCAGCGCCGAGTACACCGGCTACGGGGTCGACCTGACCCCCGAAGTCCTGGCGGAGGTCGCCGCGTCCTACGACCCGGCCGTCGACATGGCGCCCCTCAAGTTCGACCACGTCGACAAGGGGCCGGCCCAGGGCTGGGTCCAAGCCGTGCGATTCGACGGCGACGTGCTGTGGATCCAGCCCACCGACCTCACCGCCGCCGCCACCGAGGGCATTCGCGGGCGCCAGATTCTGCGGATGTCGGCGGAAATCGATCCCGCCCATCCCGAGACCGGGGGCTGGTACCTGTTCGGCGTCGCCCTGCTCGGGGCGGCGTCGCCCGCCGTGCTCGGCCTCCCCCACATCCACCTATCGGCCCGCCGCTACCGGCTGGCCGATAACCCGGAGAACCCCATGGACGAAGACGAACTCGACGAGACCCACGACGACAACGCCAACCCCGAAGAACAGCCCGAGGCCGACCCCACCGATGACGACGCGCTGGAGGACGATCTCGACCTGGTCGATGACCTGGCCGAAGACGACGCCGACGGTGACGACGCCGACGATGACGATGGGTCAGAAGACGACGAGCCCGACGACACCGCCGCCGTGCGGCTCAGCCGCGAACGGCGGGCGCTGAACCGGGAGCGCAGGGCGGCCCGCCGCGAGGTGCGTCTCGCCCGTCTCGAGCGCTCCCGCAACACCGTCGAGCGCGACGTCGAGGCCCTCGGCGCCCGGGTCAACCTCGGCATGCGCCGCGCCGGGTTGGTGGGCCTGCTCCTGACCCTCAAGGCCGCCGAGCGCCCGACGGCGGTCCGCCTCGCCCGCCCAGGAAAGAACGGGAAAGCGGTCAAGGACGGCCAGCGCCGCACCGTCGAGCGCCCCGCCTACGACGTCCTGCTCGCCTCGCTTCGGGCGCTGCCCGATCCCGCCGACGGCCTCAGGGGCGACCTCGCCAGCGAAGACGGCGCCCCGGCCGCCGGCCGCGACCGTCGTTCCGCCGTCCAGCTGGCGGCCGACACGCGCCTCGGCATCGACGGCGAGCGGGCCCTTGAGCTCCAGCGCCGCTATCCCACCGCCTTCGGCTCCAACCAGAACGACTGAGGAGACACGATGCCCCTCACCGCCCACCGCAACCGCAAGACCCTCAACGCCGATCGCCTCGCCTTCCGCGAGGCCCCGGCCGCCGCCGGGCACCTTTTCTTCGATGGCGCCTATCTCTTCCAGGACGACGCCGGTCTGCTGCACCCCGCCACCGGCGCCACCTACGGCATGCGCCCGGCGGGGGTGCTCTGGCCCGCCTCCCTCAGCGAGCAATACGGCGACGTGGACCACCACCTCGACACCCGCACCCTCGCCGATGGCTCCTGGGTCGGCGACGAGCGGACGCGGGTCCTGCGCTACGCCGTCACCGAGTCGTTCCTGTTCGAGGTCCAGGGCTCGCCCGCCATCGGCCGCGAGGTCTATCCGTTGGACGACGACCTCATGACCACCGTCCCCACCGCCTCCGGCGTGGTCGGCGGCGTCATCACCCGACCCGGCCCTCGGGGCGGCTGGTTCGTCGACATCGCCGAGAGGCGGGCCCCTCCCCGCAGCGCGATCACCGTCACCGTCGACGGCGGCACCGACGCCCTCCCCGGTGGCGGCCTGGGCTACCTCGCCGGCTCCGTCCTGGGCCCGCCCAACACCTTTGCCGACACCGCCGGCTACGTCACGGCGGACACCAACTGCTACGGGGTGCTCCTGCGCGACACAGCCAACGGCTCCCGGGGCGAGATCGTCACCGGGGGCGTCGTCGAGGCCCTCATCGACTTCGGATACGAGCCGGGCTTCCGACTGGCCCCAACGTCCCCCGGTGACGGGACCCTCATGACCGCCAACTCCGGGCCCGCCCGGGCCACTCTCCTCACCGCCCTCGACGCGAGCAACCGAGCCTGGGTGCGGCTCTACGGCCTCCCCGTCGTCACCGGCAACGACTTCGGCTGATCGATCCGTTCAGCACTCCATCGAAAGGACCCTGACCCATGGATCTCACCCAACTCCGAAGGACCCTCCAGAGCTTCACCACGCTGATGCTCGACGTCTACGACCGCGAGGGCGGCACCGAAGACTCAGAGCTGGCGCGGTTCGCCTACACCCACGACAACCGACAGGCGCGCGCAAACCCGGTGCGACTCGACCACCTGTTTAGCTTCCCCGAGGTTTACGACTGGAGCGGCGCCGGCCAGGTCGAGTTCACCGAGATCGATCGGTGGGAGTGGAGCGTGCCCATGCAGGGCTGGAGCGTCTTCGTGCGCTACAACCTCATCGACGCCGGCCGCCCTAGCACCCTGGTCGACCTCCAGAAGGTTGTCTCTAGCCTGCCCCCTGCCTTCACGCGGAAGCGGTTCCAGCTCGCCATGTCGGTCCTGCGGGGAAACCCGATCTCGGTCGACGGCCAGCCCTTCTTCAGTGATGCCCACAGCCATCCCGCCGGGATGGGCAGCTACGACAACACCCAGGACTTCGAGGTCGCCGCCCTCGATGACGAAACGGTCCGCGACATCGTCGAGGCGATCTACGACCGGTTCCGGCGGAACATGAGGATCCAAAGCGAGGTCTATCGGGCCGACCAGGTCGAGAACCTACTGATCTTCGTGCCCGAGTCCTTGATCGTGCCGTTTCGCCGAGTTGCGGGGCGCGACCTCTTGGTCACCAAGAGCGGAGCGACCCTCAGCAACGACGTCAAAGGACGGTTCGAGCTCCTCGTGGACAGCAAGCTCGCCGATGGCCAGATCCGAGCGGTGTGGACCGACCCCGCAGGGCCGAAGCCGGTCCTCCACGTGCCTGATCGGGACCCGTGGCTCGACGTCGACGAGTCGATCAAGTTGCCAGGGCAGCACGTCGCCATCGCGATGATGGCCATCTTCGCCGCCAAGCCCTTGTTTCCGCAGGCTGCCCAGGCCGGGACGATCACCGTCAACCCGCCGGAGGTCTGAGAGATGGGGTATCTCGTCCGCTGTAGTCGAGAGGTCGCCTCCACCCGTCCCCTGGGGGGCGGTGAGTTCTGTGTCCGGGTCTCCTCCGACGGCCGGGATCGGGTCCTCGTGTTCGGCCGGCTCGGGGCCGAGCTCGACGAGCTGCCCCCGGAGGTCCGCATCGCCGGCGCCGCCGGACACCTCGACGCCGAACGGCTCCGTCGCCCCGCCGATCCGGAGCGGGCGCCAGCCGAACTGCCACCGCCGAAGTCGCCCCCCGGTCCGCTGCGAGCCAAGGCCGCCGAATGGCCGACGCCCCCGGCGAAGCCCAAGCCCGCAGCGAAGGCGGGGCGCAAGCCGGGCCGGAAGCCCTCTACCCGCAAGGCTTCCACCCCCAAGGGAACCCGCTGACGTGGCCCGTTTCTTAACCGCGGCCGGCCTCTACGCCTCCAAGGGCCGGGAGCGGGTCCTGGCCCTGGTGGCGGCCTTGCCCGAAGAGGCCCAGGCGGCCGCCGTCGAGTCGGCGGTCGCCCGTGCCGAGGATCTCTTTCTCTCCATCGTCACGTCGCGATACGCCGACGACGATCTCCCCACCACCCCCGCCGCCACCCACCCGCTCATCGCCGGCCAGGTGGCGGACGTCGCCTACCACCGCCTCGAGGCCGACCATTCCGACCTCACCTCCGAAGCGGCCGAGCGCGTCCGCAGCCAGGCCGTGGCCCATTGGCGCGACGTCGCCGCGGGGCGCGCCAACCTGGTGCTGCCCGGCCGCCCGCCGGTGGACGATACCCGGGCCGACGTCTACGTCGAGCACCGCCAACCCACCAGGGTCTTCGACCGCGAGGGCCTGCTCCGCGACGTGGTGAGGATCTGATGCGCGGCGACGTCAAAGTCGAGGGCCTGGCGGATCTCCAGACCCACGTGGTCGAGCTGTCCACGGCGTTCCAGGGCTCCCTCCGGCAGCACCTGGCGCTGATCGGCGAGGGCCTCGCCAGCGCCATGCAGGACAACATCCTCAGCGAGGGCCGATCCCTGGCGGACCGCGGCATCGCCTGGCCGGAGCTCCACTGGCTCACCCTGAGGATCCGCCAGCACTACGGCCACAGCGGCGGCAAGCTGGTGCGTGGGGGCGATCTCCTGCACTCCATCCGCGTCCTCCGCACCACCGACGACTCCGTCGAGGTCGGGAGCCGCTTGCCCTACGCCGCCGCTGTCCACTTCGGCGGCCCTCACACCGACCCCCGCACCGGTCAGACCCGAGACGTCCAGGCGTTCCCCTTCGCATTGGCCTCGCTCGAGGTGCTCGACGACATGGCCGAGCTGCTGCTCGACCTCGTGGTGCCCAACGATGGAGGGACGGCGGGATGAGCTTCCCTGAGACGGTCGACTCGTGGATTGCCACCCGGGCCCTCTCGATCCTCTCTGAGGACGAGGATCTCCGGGCCTACGCCCGGGGCGGGTTCCAGGACTACGAGCTGGAGAACCTCCTCGACATCGGCGGCGCTGCCCTCGTCGTGCCCCACGTCGCCGTGCTGCTGGTGACCCAGGCCGAGGTACCCCGGGACCGCCTCCACCTCACCGGGCTCCTGGTGGGCCTGGTGACGGCCATGGGGCAGGCCCGCGGCACCGGTGGCTTCGAGCGGGCCCGGGTCGTCGGCCACCTGATGCGGACCCTATGGGCTGACCGGGAGTCCTTCACCTGGACCCCCGAGGGCGCCTCCGCCCCCCGCTACACCTTCTCGTCCCTCGCGTTCTCCCGCCAAGGCCCGCCGCGCCAGCTGGCGGGCTCGCGGAAATACCTCTTCACCCCGGTGGCCCTCGAAGTGACCACGTTCGAGTGCCTCCAAGAAGAAAGGACCGTACTGTGAAGCCCGAAAGAGTCCAACCGCCCCTCGTCTACTACCTCGGTGGCCTCGGCCCTGCCCCCAAAGTCCACCTCCGCGACGCCGCCCTCGCCCTCGGATTTGACGGCGGATCCAAGCGCATTCGCAGGCCGCCGACGCAGGAAGACGCCCGCGACCTTCTTGCCCAGCCCCGGTGCTTCTGCGTCGCCTATCCCGAGGCCGAAGCGGCCGAATCCCTCCGCCTGGTCGACGGCGAGCTCGACTCCATCGCCCACGCCCGCGTGACCCACGGGGGCGAAACCTACGTCCTCGCCGACCCCATCACCATCGCCGCAGCCCACAGCGTCCGCATCGAACGGCTCAAGCGAGAGCGCGCCAAGGCGTCGAAGAAGGCCAAAGCCACCGGCGGTCGCAAGGAGGTTTGACCATGGGCGCACCTGCCACCGGACGTCGGGTGGTCCTTGGCCTCGGCTACGAAGCGCGCTACGGCGTGCCCGGCACCGAGACCCAGGGCTACGACCCGAACCTCCCCGTCAACGGCGCGCTCCAGGGGAACGAGGTCCCCAGGGGCACCGTCAACCGTTCGGGCTTCGCCGTCCGGGGCGTCCCCGGCCCCAAGGGCGGCGGCTTCGAGTGGGGCTTCCCCCTCGCCGCCGAGCTCGTCCTGCCGTACCTCTACCACCTGGTGGGGCAGGTCGTCATCGACCAGCCCGAGCCCGGGGTGTACCGCTACGTGTTCGCGGCCACCGCCAGCCCCGCCGAGACGTCGTTCCACGGGCTCATGGGGCTCCCCCCGGTCACCGTCATGCAGATGCAGGGGGTCCGCTTCGGCGAGCTGTCGTTCCAGCTCGGCGACAACGTCCCGATCCCGGTCCGTCTCAAAGGCTCCGTCGGCCACGGTGGCCGGGTCGGCCGCGCCGACGCCCAGCCGGGGAACACGGGGGCCTACAGCCTCGGTCCCCAGATCCGCGGCGTCCTCGCCGACCCCGAAGCGGGGGACGTGTGGATTGAGGTCTCCCGCGACGTCGCGGGCGGCGGCCTGCGGTTCCGCTGCGAACAGACCCCCGGCGCCCCCACCTTCGCCGGCCCCGAGACCGACGTGCTCCTCGACCTCGACGGGCTCGCCGACTGGCAGAACCTCCAGGGCGCCGACGGCACCGACCTCGGTCTCTGGGAGGAGAACAAAGACCCCCTCGAGCTGTGCTGGGTCGGCGACTCCGCGGCCCTCGCCGATCTCGACGTGGGGGATCGGTTCCGCTTCGCGGCACCCGGAACGTGGGGCGCCCCCGCCCTGCCCATCCTCGGCGGTGTGCGTCTCTACACCTCGGCCCATTGCGAGGTGCGGGTTCGGGCCGCCAGTAGTCCCGACCCCTGGCGCACCGTCGCACGGAAGGATGCGACGTTCACGTTGTCGGCCCCTCTGGAACCCCAGCGGGACCGGCCGACCAAATACGTCGCCACCATGCCCCGCACCGGCGAGTGGACCGACACCTTGCAGGTGACCCGGGCCTACACCGACGAATTCTTCTACTCGTCGATGGAGAACCGGCGTCGCCTCGAGGTGGCCACCGACTTCCTAGGCCGCCAGCTGGGGACCGGGGCGTTCCGGGAGTCGATCCTGTGGCGTCGGGCCAGCTGCGTCGTCGAGGCGGCCGGCGCCGCCGTCAGCGGCGAGACCATCCTCGACGAGACCGTCCAACTGCGGGCCGAGACTGACGACGCCGCCAACCCGCCCACCGAGATCACGGTCATCACCGACCTCGACTGGAGCCCGCCGGCGTGATCGATCTCTTCCCCAGCGACCCGCGGGGGCTCCCATGACCCTCGAACGGGAAGCCGTCTTCCGTCTCCTGACCGAGCGCGGTGGGGACGACGAAGCCTTCAAGGCGGTCTCCGAGGAGCTCGACCGCACGGGCGACTCCGCCGAGCGCGCCCGGGAGGTCATGGACAAGCTGGGGGAGCTCGACGTCGGCGAGGAGCTCCGCAACGACCTCGGGGGTCTAGAGGCCCCCCTCGAAGAATTCCTCACGGTGTGGGACCAGTTCGTCCGGGAACTGGAGCACCCCATCGACCTCGCCATCCCCCAGGCCCAGCTCAAGGTCGAGGAGTTCGCGCGGGCCGTCGAAGAGGGCGGAAGCGGCGTCGTGAAGCACGCCGGCCGGGCCAGGGAGGGGCTCGACAAGCTCCGCGAAGTAGCCGACAAGCTGGAGAAGGAGGGCCACGGGCTGACCGACGCCCAGGTCGCCGAGCTGCGTCAGCTCGAACAGGCCTACGAAGACGTGACCCGGGCCGCGGGCCGGGCGAGGTCCAGCCAAAACCAGGCAAGGCAGGACATCAAAGACCAGGCGCGATCCTGGGGCGACCTGCAGGGCAGCATCGGCGGTCTCGGCGACCTGCTGAGCCAGCTGAACCCCAAGATGGCGACGGGGCTAGGCCGGCTCAACGCCTACGGCTCGGCTCTGAGCGCCGGTGCCGCCGCCGGCTCCGAGTTCCGGACCATGCTCGGCGACCTCGACCGGGCCCTCGGAACCAACCTGCTGTCCAGCTTCGACGAAACCGTCAAGCGCGTCACCTTCATGCAGGAGGCCATGGATGCGCTCGTGGGGGCCACCCCCGACGTGGTGGCCCAGAGCGAAGAGCTGCGGAACGCCTACCACCAGCTCCGGGCCGAGGGCATCGACCCGGCTGGGATGAGCCTCGAGCAGGCCCGGCAGCGGCTCCTCGAGCTGCGTCAGGAGCAGGGCGAGACCCGCCGAGAGACGGCCCTGCTCCAGGCCGCCACCGAGGAATGGGCCAAGGGCCTTGGACTCTCCGCCGACGTCATCGAGCAAGAGGCGTCCCGGCTCGCGGACATCCTCGATCAAGTCTTTGCCGAAAACCCCGGTCTCGATACCGACGCCGTCGGCGCGAAGATCGAGGACCAGGTCCGCGCCATGCTGGACGGCCTAAAGGCCCTCGGCGTCCCGGCGGACAACCCGGTCTCCCAGCTGGTCCAGGGGATCTCCGATGAGTTCAAGATCCTCGACAGCGAAACCGAGGCCTTCGTGCAGAAGGCCAAGGGCCACTATGCCGAGCTGTCAGCAGCCCAGCGCGAAGCCTTCGGCCTGCCGGGGAAGCTGGGGCCCGACGCCAAGGCCGAGCTCGCGGGCCTGAACGCGGCGTTTGACGACCTCGACTTTCAGGGTGTGACCCAAGAGTGGCTCTCGGCTTCCGACGAGCAGCGGGAGTCCATGAAGCAGTGGGTCGCGGACAACATCGCCGAAGCCCGCCGGCTCGGCGGCGAGCTGACCCCCGCCATGCAGGAGGCCGCCACGGCCCTGGGCGTCATCGTGCCCGCCTGGGAGCCGGTCCGCCAGGGCGCCGACTCCAGTAGCGACGCCCTGACCAAAGCCGCCCGCGCCGCCATCGACGCGGAGAAGAACCTCTCCCAGCTCGGCACCGGCGCCGCCGACGCCGGACGAGGCATGCAGGACGGAGGCGAAGCCGCCAAAGCCGGGGCCGACGCCTTCGCCGCGGCGGGCGCCAAGGCGAAGGAAGGGGCTGAGGGCGCCAAGGACGGGGCCAAGGCCCTCGATACCCAGCAGACCGCGGCCGAAGGCGTCAAGACCGAGGTCGCCGCCGCCGCCGAAGCCATGGAGCGGCTCAAGACCGCCCAGGACGACCTCACCAGCGGCGAGGAAGCGGTGGTCCAGACCCTCAGCTCCATTGGCACCTCCGCCACCGATCTCGTCGCCGCGCTGGAGGGGCTGCCCGACTCCCTCTCCGGTCTTCAAAGCAAAGTGTCGGCTGCCCTGGCCCCCATCAAGACCGATCTCGATGCGATCCTCGCCAAGGCCAAGGAGGTCAACGCCGAGCTCGACAGGATCGAGGCCGGCGGCGGCGATGGCGGCACCGGCGAAGCCGAGGGGAGCGCGGCCGCATGACCCGTCTCGCCAGCCTCCGCAAACTCGGCGACGCGCTGAACACCCTCGGCGAGCAGGCGACGTCGACCCGCGACGCCGTCCTCGCCGCGGAGACCGACATCGCCGCGGCGTCGGACCGGATGGTCCAGGCGGCGGAGAACGCCCGGGCCGAGGCCGAGTCCCGGCTCGATGCGTTGCGGGATCGCACCGCCACTGTCATCGACGACATCCAGGCCGTGCTCACCGACAGCGACTGGGACCAGGAGTTGCGGCTAGCCCTCGACCTCGTCGAAGACGGCTCCACCAGCGTCCAAGAGTTTCAGCGAGTCTGGGGCGACACCGTGATCGACCTCGGCGAGGGCAATCAGCGCGTCAGCGAGCTGCTCTCCAATCTCGACCCCCAGGTTTTCAGGCGGAGGACCCAAGAGATCCAGGCAGCGCTCCGGGAGGGCGCCCTGGAGCTGGCCGACGTCGTGGGCCTGATCAAGGAGCAGACCGACGTCTACGCCTCCAGCCTCCAGCGGGTCATCCAAGAGTGGGAGCAGGGCCGCGCCACCATCGACGCTGTCATCCGCGCCGCCGAGCAGGCCCGGGCCACCACCGGCGGCGAGTCCACCACCGGCGCCCTCGCCGGGGGCCTCGCCGACATCCTGCGACGCACGAGGGCGGAGGGCGGACGATGAGCACCCCCGCCCTCCGGGCCGTGATCGACGGGATCCCGGTGCCCGTCGCCGCCCAGTCCTGGGAAACCCAGCGGGTCGAAGCTCGTGTGCTGGCCGAAATGGCCGACAAGGGCACCCGGGAGTTCTTGGCCTGGCAGCCTCCGGAGCTGCCCCTCGCCGCCCATCGCTGGCGCTTCGTGCTCGACTGGACCCACGCGGACAAGTCCAAGGAGATCATCGAGCAGATTTTCGCGGTCCCAGGGGTCCACACCTTGGTGCTGTGGCGTCCAGAGGTCCACGCCTGGCGGGGTGACGGCGCCCGCCGAGCCTACCGCCTGCCCCGGCCCCTGGCCCTCGACGCGGTGGCGCCCCCCGGTGGAGCGCCGGCGCACCCCTATCAGCCGCGGTTCCACTTCGGAGTCGGCGGCCCGAGCGGCGTCGGCGTCGTCGACCTGGCCGTTGTGGTCAAGACCGCCGCCGACTACGGCGCCGGAGAGCCACCCGCCGGGGAGGTGTGGCGGGTCGAGGGCGGGGTCGATTTCAAGCTCGGCGCCCCGCCCGAGGCGGGCGCGGTCCTGCGCGCCCAGGTGGTTCCCGTGTACCGAGTGCTCCGTGCTCCCGAGTCCCGTCAACGGTTGACGGGGCCGTTCCGCGAACCGCTCTCTTTGGTGTTGTGGGAGGTTTGAGAAGTCAGGGTACCAACCAGGTGTCCCCATTCAAGTCAGGCGGTGTATCGATCGACGATGTAGTCGTTGGTGGCCCTGATGGAAGCTTTGGCGTGATGTCTATTGCCACCTTCCTCCCAAGTTCCCTTATCTCACTCATATCCTCTATCTCACACAGATACCTCTCCCTTCTCTCCCTTCTCTCCCTTCTTGCCAGGTTGGGTTTGGCTGGCAGCCACAAGAGGACCCCAAGAAGTATCGGAATCAGTGCGAAAACAACGCCAGGAAGCCATGTCGGCGTATCTTCGAAGGTCTCGACCCCCCCAAAGCCGAGTCCAATCGACAGTACTAAGGAGCCGACGATGATTGTTCTGGCTCGGGAACGTGGGGGATCCGATAGCCAGTCGAACTGCGACGACTGTTCAGAGGACAGGTTCCAATGAGCAAAGGCACGCCCTGTCTCGTCATCGACAGCTTCGAAATCCGCTATGGCTCGTCGCAGGAGGTCGAGCGCTCCCTTTCTGCTGGCCGGGTCAGCCAGGTAGATGTGACTAAGGCTGCAGAGCGCGCTTCCCCTTGCGGCAGAAGCAGCTTTCTCGATCGCCACTACACGTTCGTAGACGGTCCTAGCTTGCACCTCTCTTCCCGACCGGCGGAGAAAGTGTCCGTAGCGGAGCAGTGCATCGGGCTTGGCGGAGTCAAGAATCGCTTGAGCAAACCCGGTCTCAGCTTGGTGGTGCTTTCCTTCCCTCTCCAGCCGCTCTGCTTCCTCGACGCGTGGGTCCTTCGGCTCGCTCATCACCTTGAAGTTCGGCGGTGGTCCGAGAAGCCTCTCCGCCTTGGCGGCCCGGCGCCAAGCCCCCAAGGCCCGTCGCAGGGACCTGCGGAACTCACCAACCTCGTCGAACGTGCCGTAGAGATCCCGCTTCCCAGCTTCGAGCTTGCCGCGGAAATCCAGCACGCTGTCCAGCTGAGGGTCCGGGTCCGCCAGCCGTTCCGGCGCGACGCCTCGGAAGAGGACGACCAGCTGTTGCATAGGGTGGCCGTCCGAGGCCAGGCAGGTCTCCGCCTCGAAGAACTCCTCCTCACAGCCCGAAGAGAAGCGACTCTCTCCTTCTCGGGCCGGCGGCGAGCCCCAGCGGTCCCAGAGCACCAACACGAAGTAGTCGCAGGTCCGCAGGTCTTCGTTGATCAGCTCCTGGGGCCGACCGCGCCCCTGGAGCGTGCCCTCCCAGCCGACACCGTCGAAGTGGACCCCGTCGTGGATCCCCTCGTCCTCGTTGTAGTGGCGAAGGGTCTCGTAGAACGCCTCTCGGACGTCGTCGAGGCCGCCGGGGCTGGCAATGAAAACACGGTAGTGCGTGGCCTGTTGGGGCATTTCCCTCTCCCAAGTTCCGGCCATTCTACTTCTTGGGCTCCGAACAGAAACCCGATCCCAAGCCCCCAGCGGCCCCAGAATCACCCCGCGGCCTCGGAGGTGTGCCGATGCCCCTAGCGGCCCGCCTAGCGCTTGTGGGCGCCGTCTCCGGCGGCGGCGAGCGACCCCGCCCGGCGATCGCCGCCACCGTCCGCGGACCGGGCGCGCCCGCTGCCATCGTCGGCACCGTGACTCAAGCCCTGCGCCGTGCCTACGACGCCACCTCCGTCCGCTGCGGCGTGCGGGTCCTGCTCGATGGGGTCGACGTCACCGCCTACCTTGTGGGGGAGGTCTCCCTCGACGAGGCCATCGGCCAGGCCGTGCGACGTGGGTCCCTAGCCCTGTCGGGGGAGCAGCACCAGCCCCATCGCACCGTCCGGACCTGGACCCGGACCCCCATCGAGATCCACACCCTCCAGGGCCCGCCGGGGGAAGAGCTCGAGGTCCTGACTCTCCGCGGCATCGTCGACACCTGCCAGATGGGCAGCGACGGCACCGTCCGCCTCGACTTTGGCGACCTCGGCCTCGGCTACCGCCAGCAGGTGTGCCACGTCGAGGCTCCGCTCCAGGGCAAGACCCGCGGCGACATCGTCCGCGACATCGCCGCCGGGGCTGGGCTCGTGGCCGACGTGCCCGATGGTGCGCCGATCCAGAAACCCGTCGAGTCCACCGGGCAGGATCTCTTCGGCCTGCTGGCCACCTTCGGCGAACCCGAGGGGTGGGACTTCCGGGTCGACAACGACGGCCGGCTCGTCGCCGACACCTACCGCCTCAAAACAGGTGCCGAGCGCCCCGACCACGTCTGGACCCTCGGTGACCTCTACGGCGTCCCCGAGATCACGCCCCCCACCGACGTCCCCTCCACGTGGGTCCTCCGCGGCGACACCGTCTCCCTGGTGGACGAGGTGGGCATCGAGACCGAGGTGGAGACGGTGGTCGTCGAAGCCATCTACGCCCCGTCCGTCGCCACCCGGCGGCAGAACCCCACCACCGGCGCCCTCGAATCCACCGGCGTCGTGCCGCCCCCGGCCATCCTCCGCCCCGTCTCCCGCCTCACCACCGAGACCCGGAAGCAAGGCCAGCGGGTCCTCTCCCAGGTCATCACCGAGCACGCCTGGCACAACCCCGCCCACGCCCGCCTCACCACCGGCAACGGCGACGGCCTGGGCCCAGGCGACCAGGGCCTCTACTTCGTTTCCGCCAACGTCGACGACCAGGACCGCTACGTCACCTGGCCTTCGGAGCGTTTCGGGCTCGTGGGAGTGCGGCGGACCGACTACGTCTACGACGCCGCCGGGACCCGTTCCGCCCTGGCGGGCCAGGTGTGGGGCTGGTATCGCCGCCGGCTGGCGGTGGTCGGCCCCGGCGGCCCTCCCTCGGGCCTGGCCTTCGGAGCCCTCGACGCCCCGGTGGGGGACGACGGCACCTCCTACCTCGCCACCGATCCCCCGGGCTACACCATCGAGCGGTACGGCCTGCTGGCGCGGCAGGTCGCCACCTACGTCCACGGCGACGACGGGGCCCTCGCCGTCGAGACCATCGACGACCACGGCTGGCACTCCGTGGAGCTGGCCCCCGGAACGGGCTACCTCAACGCCGACGGCACCAGCCAGCGGGACGAAATCGAGGGCTGGGAGCACCACCATCGCACCGAGCGGCGCCACTACACCGACACCTCCGGACGTAAGCGGGGGGAGACCCTCGTGGTCGACGGCTACGGCGTCCGCGAAACGGGATACGGCTGGGGTCGCCAGGTCACCCACCGCAGCTACCAGACCCGGGGAAACCAGAGCTACGACGTGGTCGACGTCGTCGACGGCCGCGCCCGGCCCCCCGAAACCCACCTCGGCCAGCCGCCGGTCCCCGTCTACCAGTCGAGCCCGTGGACCGAGCTGGTCCAGGACCCCCTAGAGCTGATCCTCCACGACGAGCTCCTCGCCCAGCTCTTCGGCCCCCAGTCTCGGGTGCTCAGCCACCCCTACATCCAGAGCCCGGAGGAGGCTGAGGCCCACGTCCGCCGGCTGCTGGCCCGCGAGGCCGCCCACCAGCTGCGGGTCCAGCGCCCCGAGACGGCGGCCGCCCTCGGCGACACGGTGCTCCTGCACCTCCCCGAGATCGGTTTCTCCGATCGCTGCCTCGTTGTCGCCATCGGCCGCCGACGCGCCCCCGGCCGCATGGACGCCGACTATCTCCTCGAATCTCCGGCCCTAGCCCTGCCCCCGATTCGGCCCCCGGAAGTGGTCGCCCGATGATCCGCGGTCGCCGCTCCGAGCTCGCCGAGCTCCAGGCCCTGCTCGAGCAGCAACGACGAGCGTCGCGGTCCTTGACCACCAAGCGGGTCGTCCGCCGCGAGTTCGATGGCACCGAGATCCTCATCGCCCTCGACGGCCTGTGCCCCGAGCGGGGCGGCCTGGGCTCCCACGCCATCGGCCAGGCGGTGGCGTTGCCGGTGGCGTCGTCCGCGCCGATCCTCGGCTCGTCCGGGGTCGGCCAGGTGGTGTCGGTCGACGGCGGCGGAGCTCTGGTCAGTCACCAGGTCCCCAGGGAACTGGAGCGGGGCAAGACCCAGGAGGTCACCGTCCACGGTCGGTCGCTTCCGCCAGGCGGGCGGGCCCAGTGGCAGTACCTCCTGCCCGGCCCTGAACAGGCGCCCAATCCGGCCGTCACCGTCGACGCCGCCGTGCAGGACGGCTCCACCCGCTACCGCCTCACCGTCACCGTCGCCGGGGACGCTCCACTCCTCACCGATGCCCCCCTGGCCTACGACCTGCTCGGCAGCAGCACGCCCCCCACCGTGGAGGACGTCCGGACTCCGCTGCCCCACGTGGCGAGTCGCTTCTACGACGTCATCCCAACCCGCGGGGACCCTCGCTACCTCGCCTATTGGCTCGTCGACGGGCGCCTCCACTTCGGCCGCTACACCGCCGACGGCCTGTCCCTGGGCCCCACCGGGTCGGCCGCCTTCGCCAGCGGCTTCGTGGCCGGCCGGGCCCTGCCCATCCGCTCCGACGCCCGGGTCGCCGACGGCTCCTTGATTTGGGTCAGCTCGACGGGGGATCTCACCGTCACCGACTTTGTCGCCGACGTCGACCACACCTATCGGCCCGACACCGGCGAGGTGGCCGGGGCGGCCTACGTCGCCGGCTCGATCTACTGGATCGAGTACGAGCGGGGGCCCGCCGCCGAGTGCCCGATTCGCCTGCGGCGCGGCCGTGCCGACCTCGAGCCCGACACCCTCGAAACCGTCGGCGCCTGGGGTCTCCCCAGCTACGCGGGGGGCGGGGCCCTGGTGGATTGGGGCGACGCCCTGGCCGTGGGTTTCTCCGCCACCTCGGCCACGTTCTCCGCGCGGTGGACCCTCGCCGACTCCAACGGCGAGGCCCTCGGCGTCGTCTCGATCAATGGCTCCGGCCCCATCGACTCCTCCGGAAGCGGCGGTCCCTTCCAGATCGTCGCTCCCCCCGACGGCCTCGGGGGCGCCATCCGGGGCCAGCACCGCTGGTTCGGCGGCGTGGGCGGGGAGGGCGGCCCTGGCTGGGGAGCTTGGCCCCCCTTTGGCTATCCGGCCCGTGGCGACCACGGGGCCGCCTCCCGCGTCGGCGGCACCACCCTCGCCGTCATGTCCGACGGGGCCCAGGTGTCCGAGGCCAATCCCGACAACCCCTCCGGAGGCACCGTCGTCGGCCTTTCGGCCGAGCCCGGGCTCGGCCTGCCCCTCCTGATCTTCCCCGACTTCTGAGGAGACCCCATGGCGATCGACCTCCGAACCCCCGACGGCCAGCCCCTCCAGGAGCTTCCCCTCGACCTGCCCGCCGGCGCCGACTCGGCGGTGGTAGAGGTGGACCTCTGGTACCGGCAAGGCGACCCGGGGGGCGATCCGCTGACCGACCTCCTGGTGGTCGTCCAGACCGAGGATCCCCTGCGCGTCGGCGTGGGGCTGTCGCGGGGCGTCCCTCCCCAGGACGAGGCGTGGGTCTCCGCGCGGTTCGCCGGCCACGACAACTCCGCCGACCCGGCCCAGGCCCCCTACGTCACCGAGTGGGTGCCCCTCGGCGCCTACCGCGGCCTGCCGTTTCCCACCCTGCACGCCGGATGTAGCCGTCGCCTTGAGCTACGGGTCCGCGCCGGCCACGACGCCGAGGACGGAGCCACCTGGCGACTGCTCCCCCTCGTCTACTACGGCGAGCACTCCCGCACCCTGCCCTGGAGCTTCGCCCTCGACGGCGGCGTGCTCACCGGCGTCGGCGATCGAGGCCGTTCCGCCCTCGTGCGGGGTGGGGAGGTCACCGTCTCCGATCCCGCCGACGCCGACCTCCACGTCGCCGCGCGCCAGGTGCTGGTTCGCGGCGAGCTGCGGGGGGAACCGCGGACGTCCGTCACCCTCGACCTGACCGACGGCTCCGGAGGCGCCCTCGTCGCTGGGGAGAGCTACCGGGCCGTCCTCACCCAGGCCGGCGCCGGCGGGGTCACCGTCACCCGCGGCGATCGAGGGCTCGACCCGGCGACCCCCACGCCGCCGGCGGGGGAGCCGATCCTCGAAACTGTCCAGGTGGCCTACTCTGGCACCGGCGCCCCCGTCCTCGAAGCGGGCGACCTGCTGGGCGGCCGGCTCTACGACCACCACCTGGTCGAGCCGGGGGAAGGACTGGAGGTGCTCGTCCACCCTGGCCAGGTGGTGGCCGGCGGCACCTGGCGCTTCTGGTCCCGGCTCGATCGCCTACCCGTCGCCGCCAACGCCACCTCCTGGCTGTGGCAGCTGCCCTCAGGGCTCCACACCCTGACCGCCGACGCCCTGGCCCCGTCCGCCGCCTCCGAGCTCCTGGCCGAGGTCGACACCGATGCCGCGGATGTCGTGTCCATCCGCGACCGTCGTCGCTGGGCCGGCCGCGTCCGCGAGCTCGTGCTCGTCGGCGCCGTACCCGGCGCCCCGGGCGAGATCGCCCGCACTTGGGTAGCCGACGCCGACCTCTGGATCGATCGCGTCCAGCTCGCCGCCTCCGGCCCCGGCGGGACCACCGGGGAAGCGGTCTTCGATGTCCAGGTGGGCGGCGCCACGATCTACCCCGCCGCCGACTTGCCCACCCCCGACGACCAGCGCCCCCGCGTCCTGTTCGACGCCGCCGGGGACTCCCTCGTCCACCGGGAAGGTATCCCCGAGCGGTGCCACCTGCGCCGCGGCGATGTCGTCAGTCTCCACCTCCACAGCGCGGCCGACGGCGTACCGCCGTGGGTCGAGTGCCGCCTCAGCTGCCTCTACTGACCGCTTCGTCCGAAGGAGGACACCGAGCCATGCCCCAAGCCTTCCCCCGCTGGACCCATGTCGTCCTGCACCAAAGCGCCACCGCCGACGGTCCCACCGCCGACACCGCCAACTTCCGCCGCCATCACGTGAAGGTCCGGAAGTGGCGCGACCTCGGCTACCACTTCGTGGTGGAGAAGGTCGGCGACGGTTACGAGGTCCTCGCCGGCCGGCCGTTGAATGTGCCTGGAGCCCACTGCCCCGGCATGAACCGCCGCGGCGTGGGCCTGTGCTTCGCCGGCGACTTTACGAACGCCTCGCCCCCCGCGGACCAGCTCGAAGTCGCCGCCCGTTTCCTCGCCGGCCTGTGTGCCCAACTGGGCATCCCGCTAGAGAACCTCGTCCCCCACAGTGCCTACCTGTCCACTGCGTGCCCCGGGGAAGCGTTTCCGGTGGAGGAGTTGAGGTCGCGGGTGCGGGGGTACCTGGATTGAGGGGCCGTAGCGGAGGCGCGTCCGCGGGGTGTCCGGCTAGGCTACTCCTCTTCGGTATTCTCTTGTGGCGTGTTGGACAGCTCGTTAAGGAGTTTGGACAGACGCCGAGTGTCGGGATGCTTCGGTCCGAGGACCCGCTGGCAGGCTTCCAGCGTCCGATCTGCCAGATGCTGGGCGTCGGAGATCTCTCCCTGAGCTCTTAGGGTCGTCGCCAGGCTCGCCCGTGCCGTCAAGGTGTGGGGATGCTCCGGCCCCAGGAGTCGCCAACGGGCCTCCAGCACCTGCTCTTCCAGCTGCTGCGAGTCCTGGAGCTCTCCCTGAACTCTCAGGACCACCGCCAGGTCTGCCTGCGCTTCTAGAGTGTCGGGGTGTTCCGGCCCCAGAACTCGCCGACGGGATGCAAGCACACGCTCTGCGAACTCCCGCGCGTGCTGGAAGTCTCCCTGAGCGAGGAGAGTTCCCGCGAGGTTCGCCCGCGCCGTCACCGTGACGGGATGCTCCGGTCCCCAAATCCGACACAGGGTCTCGAGAACCTGCTCTTGCAGCTCGCGAGCGGCGGGGAGTTCTCCCTGGAGTCTTAGGGAATCCGCCAGATTGGCTCGTGCGTTCAGAGCGACGGGATGTTCCAGCCCTAGAAGTTGCTGACTAGTCTCCCTCACAGCTTCTTGCAAGTCGCGAGCGCCGGATAGATCTCCCTGGGCTTTCAGAATCCCTGCCAGGTTCGCCTGCGCCGTCAAAGTGTCCAGGTGCTTGGGTCCATGAAGTTTCTGCGAAGTTTCTAGGACCGTCTCCTGAGTTACTCGAGCTGTATCGAGTTCTCCTAAGTGTCTCAAGGTGACCGCTAGGCTGTTTTGTACCCTCAGGGTAGAGTCGCTCTCCCTTCCATGGACCGCGAGAGATAGCTCAAGAGCTTTCTGGAGGTCGTTCCGTGCCTCTCTGTATGCCCCTTGTGCGGTTCTTGCTATTCCGCAAAGCCATAGTGAGTCGCACCGATACGCTGCGTTGCTTTCAGCAAACCTGAGAGACTCTAGAGCTTCTTCCAAGCCGGCTGAGAATGAACCGGGGCCCCTGATCAGCAGAAGCGCCCTCAGGCTATGAAACCGATACCAACGACTTGTCGGAAGGTGAACTTGCACTAGGGCGTTGTTGCCTTCCGTCAACACGGCCTCTCCATAGGTATCGAGCAGTGCCAATCGCTTTTGGGGTTGCCAGGATTCGGTCGCCTCGATGACGCGCCAGAGCAGCTCCGGATCCAGTCGCCCGTCCTGGAGTGCCTCTCGTAGCTCCTCCCGTAGAGCGTCGAGGCCGTCGAGGCTGATCCACCACTCCAGCTTGCGGAGGTAGGGCTCCCGGGCCCGCGGATCCAGGTGCTCAGCGATGGACAGGAACATCCGCGCCATCGCCCGTTTCTCCACCGGGACCTTCTGGTGCTCCAGGTAGCGCAGCAGCGTCACCGCTTCGCCAGCGCGCTCGTACTCCGAGGCCGCCAAGCGATCCAGGATCGCGTGGGGGAGCACGGGATGGGCGAAGCCGTAGACATTGAAGCCTGGGAACGCGCGATGGCCCCAGCCCAGGTCATGCATCCACCCCAACTGTTCCACCAGGGTCTCGTCGAGCCAGTCGGTCAAGTCGTCGGCCTGGTCCTTGGTCAGCTTCATGCACGCGAGGGGCAGGGCGAGGGGCACGTATCGCCCGCACAGGGCCGCCAGAATGAGGAACCGCGTGACCCGCCTCCGCAGGCCTGCGTCGTCGATCCGGGCCAGCTCGGCGTCGACGTCGTCGAAAAGGGCGATCGACACCACGCGCACGAACGCTGGCGACGTCACCCCCTCGGGGAGCCGCCAAACGTCCTGCTCGTCCCGACGGAGACTCTCGACCTCCATCAGGTCCGCCACCGCGTTGGCCACCAGCGCCGGCCAGCCGCCGGAGTAGCGGATCAGGGCCGTGGTCAACTCCGCGGGCAAGGCGTGGGGCGCGAAGCGTTGGTCGAGGACGGTCTGGAGATCCTGGACGGTCAGGGGCTCCAGGTCGAGCCGTAGCGGGGGGCTCGCGAGGGCCGGGGCTACATCGTTCGTGGCCTCGAAAGGCGCGCAGCCGAGAGCTACCAGTACCCGGCCGGGCTTCGCTTCCCGAATCAGCCACCGCCGCACGTCGAAGGGTACCTGCACGCTGTCGACCACGTGGATCAGCAGGAACGCCTCCTCCGCCACCGCAGCGACGAAGCGTTGGAGCGCCTCCACGGGCTTGCGTGGCGGCGCGCCTCTACCCTGAGGCCGGCTCCACTGCTTCGCCAGTTTCGCGACCGGGGGGCGGTCGTGAAACTGGAGCCACAGCGACATCGCCACCGCCGCCAGTCCCGAGATCGGATCCGTGAGGGCCGCGCCGAACTCCACCCCGAAGTCCACCAGCAGGTCCCGGACCTGCTTCCGCGGCGCCCGGCCCTTGCGCTCCTCGGCCTCCAGCAGGTGCTCCAGGTAGCCCACCAGGGGCTGGGGGTTCTCCGGCTCGAAACCGTCGAAATCCAGGTGCCACACGGCCACCTTGCGCCCCGCGTCGCGGGCCCGGTCCGCTGCGGCTTCACACAGAAAACCCCGGCCAATGCCGGGCTCTCCGGATAGGACGACGACAGCTGGCGGACGGTCGTCCAGGATCCGCTCGGTCAACGCGGCCAGGTGCTCCTCGCGCTGGAAGTTGAGTCGGCCGAAGCGGGTCGGGGTCCAGGTGAACCAACGGTTCCGCAGGTCGTGGGACGGCGGGATCGGATCGGACACGGTAGGGCCCTCCTCGAAGGATAGAAATCGGAGAGTGAATCCTACCTTGGGGCTGGCCGGCCTCGTGAGCTTCCCGGCCGCTACCGCTGCCTCAGCGTCGCAAGTGCGCGGCTATGTCAGCTGGATCTCAGCAGCCCTTGGAACCAACGAATCACATGGGACAAGAGATACTCTCTGCAGGCGTCCACGACTGACCAGTAGCCTCTAGCGGTCACATACCAAGACAGCCACCGATCGAAACTCTTGCCAGATTCTGCAAATGTGGCCGCCGCCTCAGTAGCTTCCTGCTGCATGTCGAGGATCGCGGGTTCAAGGACTTCAGTCCAGAGTGGTGGCCGAGTGTGAAGCGGGAAAGCCGATTCGGCAGAGTCACTTTTGTCGAGGATCCGACGGACTTCCTTGACGCTCCCTCCTCCCTGCCTGTATTCCCGCAGCAGTTCAAGCTCTGCGTGTCGAAGGGCCCTGGCCGCCGCCAAGTGTGACTTGCCGGAGCCGTGCTCCGCTATTTCCTTGTGGAGGAAATTCAGGGCATAGCGGTTGGCTTGTAGCGCCCGTAGTATGGGTTCTAGGCTATTCGGCATCACGTCAACCCTCCGGCGAGCATCGCGGACCCGCCCTCACGACCTTGAGGCAAGTCTGAGGAGGTCCCCCTTCGAGAGACGAGGGAACAATCTCTGAAGCGCTCAAATACGGACTTGGTTTCGGCGTCGACGCCTTCCAACAGCTCATGGGTGGGCATCTCGAGAATGAGGTATCGCTTCATACTGGGGCTCCTGCCCAAGCTGCCTGGGCCAATTCCCACGCCTGGAACACCCGCGCACCATGACCCGTAGCGCGGAACACCCGCTTCGGCGGACCGTTCTCGTCCCGCTCCTTCACTTGACGGCTCTCCACATAGCCCTTGTCCGCCATGCGGCTAAGGGTCACGTAGACCGTGCCACGCTTCAGCTCGCCGTTTGAGGCCTTCACGAGCTCCAGGCCATACGCCTCACCCTGGTGGATCAGGTGGTCGAGGATCAGGCGTTCCTTCTTCGAGAGACGGGGAAGATCTTGCATCTCGGTTACACAACCTTCCAGAGCTTGAGAATCCACTTGGCGAAGGAGAGGGGGGTTTGCGCGACGATGGCGGTTGCGAAGGACCAGTAGCCTCGAACGACGACCATCCGCGCCTTCCAGAGATAGAACCTGCGGCCGGTCGCCTCGAACTCTGCGAGCGCCTCAAAGTGTTCTTCGAGAAGGTCGTGGAGAGTCGGCTCAAGGACCTCTGTTCGAACCCGTTTGGAAAAAAACTCGGACACGATCGAGAGAGGGCGCCCTGGGGGCTTGGCAATCCCCCTTCTCCGAAGTACTTGAGTAGCAACGCCAGTCAGACCGCCGACTAGGAGAACCACACCCGTGCCTAGGCTCGTAGCGGTGAGGACCCTGAATAAGAACTCTCCCGGTAGTGCGTTCTGTTCGAGGAACGTCGGAACAAGAGATTCATAGGCTGGAATCAGAGAAGGCAACAGAAGCAAAAGGCCGTGCGCAACCCCAAGAGCCGAGTAGAAACGCAGCCTCGCAGAACTCCTACACCATCCCAACCTTCTAATTGCCAGGATGCAGCGCAGAGCCATCAAGGAACCTAGAACGAAATAGATCATGCCAAGCCTCCAACCCAAGCAGTCTGGGCCATCTCCCAGGCATGAAACACCCGGGCACCGTGGCCCGTGGCGCGAAACGCTCGCTTCGGTGGCCCGTTCTCGTCCCGCTCCTTCACCTGGCGGCTCTCCACATAGCCCTTGTCCGCCATACGGCTGAGGGTCACGTAAACCGTGCCACGCTTTAGCTCGCCGCTCGAGGCCTTCACGAGTTCTAGGCCAAACGCCTCGCCCTGGTGGATCAGGTGGTCAAGGATCAGGCGTTCTTTCTTCGAGAGACGTGGGATGTCTTGCATCTCGGTCACACTGCCTTCCAGAGCTTGAGAATCCACTTGGCGAAGGAAAGGGGGGTCTGAGCGATGACGACGGTTCCAAAGGACCAATAGCCGCGAGCGACGACTATCCGCGCCTTCCAGAGGTAGAGATTCCGACCCGTTGCGTGGAACTCGGCCAGGGCCTCAATGTGCTCGTCGAGCATGTCTCGGAGCGTGGGTTCGAGGACCTCGGTGCGCACTCGCCTCGAGAAGAACTCGGAAGCCGCAGCTAGTAGGTTGCCAGGAGGCTTGTTCAACGAACGCGCTTGGGAATTGATGACCAGGAATGCCAATCCGATGCAGAAGCCGCCAAGTCCAGCCGACCCTAGGCAGAGGGCACCAAGTCTGTAGACCGACAGAAAGTCCGGGTAGCTCGATAGAAGCCTGGCGAACTTGTAGGGGAAGTAGGCCCACAGGGTCGTAGTGTAGAGAGCTGGAATCAAGCCGGAGACGATTACCCCACCGAAGGCTGCTATGCGCCATCCAACCGACGGCAAGTGTCGGCTCGACGTGGTGGGAGATGGTGAAGGAACGCTCATCACCCGCAAAGCTTACTGGCTGTAAGACTGGTAGTCAACAGGTTGTAAGACTGGTTGGCCAGAAGCTGTCAGAGGGCGAGCAAACCCCTGGTCCCCTTGGACATTGAGCACTAGGATCTCGGCACACACCTTGCTCCTGATCGAGGAGAAGGTCGTAGACGGAGAGAGACCGGCGAGCAGGTCCCGAACAGCTGAGGCACCTCCAGGCTCAGGCGTGCTGTTGGCCGGGTCTTCTTGGGGCGTGACCTGGAGTCCCCTGCCTGGAGTCCTGCCGCGAAGGCGGCTGGGGCCACACCTACGAGGGATCCGCACCGATCGGCAGGGCGAGCCTACCCCCAGGTCCAGGGCCGATCCCAGAGCCCTCCGTCTCCGGCGGCCGCCACCCCACCCGAACCCCCTAGTAGAAGGTGGTCCCCGACCCGCTGCCCGTCCGCTTTTGCGACCATCTGGTCCAAGGCGATCCCGAAGACTTGAAGAGCGCGAATCACCCGGTTCCCCTCCAACCGCTGCATGAACGACACGCGGCAGTCCGCCTTGACTTCGCGATAGACCACGTCGACCATCTCCGCTAGTAGGAACCCCAACTGCCCCGTGCGGACCGCCAGCAGCGCGATGGGGCGTTGACCGCGGAAGAACAGGGCCCCCGCGCGCTCGCCACCAAATGAAGGGAGGGTGCGCATCAGCCAGAATCCGCACTCTTTCGCGGAAGGAAAGCTCTGGGGCAGCGCGATGCGGCGGGCTTCGACGCCATCTCGGTCGTCGAGCAGAAGGAGCAGACCCTCCTCAGGCTCAGGCATCGCCTTCTCGCTCCAATCCGTGTGGGCTATGGCGGGAATAGCCCTCCCTCTGGCGCCAGGCCCGACGCAGGTCAGCGTCGGTCTGGCGGCTGGCTTCGACTAGGTGGGCGGCTGCTTGGTCGACCTCGTCGAGCGCCGCCTCCACGGACATCAGGAGATGCCAGCCGAGGGTGGGGGGCGACGTGCCGGCCGCATGGTCGAGCTGGTCGGCGACGACACCGGGGGCGACTTCGAGGGCTTCTGCTAGCTCCCGCAGGCGGTGGGCCTGGCGATGGAGACCGAGGCCGGCTTCAAGGACGCGTTGCCGTAGCGGGTACGAGTTGGTGTGCATGGGTTGCCTCCATTCCTCAAGGATTGGACGCATATTGACAGTTTTGCTGTATAAATTCTAGTCTGAATAGCAGATCGAGTGTCGCACGGACACCGCGAGGGGAGCCGTCTATAGACTCGCTGCGTCATGCGCTACGGGTCCCTCCAGCACTTTCGCTCGCTGCCAGACGTGCTCCGCCGTTGGCGGAACGAAGCCGGCTACCAGAGCCAGCAGCAGATGGCCGAGAAAGTGGGGGTGTCGCACCAGACCTGGGGGCAATACGAGTCGGGCAACATCCTCGTGCCCCTCGACCGCCTCGACGCGACCATGGCCGCGCTCGGAAAGTCGATGACCGACCTGGTCGAAGACCTCGCGGAAGCCGACCGCCGCCGCAAGCCGTCGGGCGACTCTGAGCGGCGGGCCCTAGAAGCCGAGCTGCGGGATCTGAAGGACCGGATCCGCCAGATCGAGGCTCGTCTCCGCTAGTCGTCGAACTCGGTCGCGAGGAACGTGTAGCGTCGGTCCCCCTGGTACTCGACGGCGCACCGGAAGCGGTTGCGGATCATAGCGCCGAAGCTGTTCTGGCTGTCGACGGTGGTGTCGAGCCAGAACCGTCCTCCCCCCAGCGGCTGGGCGGGCTCGGTGCCCCAGGCCGCCGTCGCCGGTGCCTTCAACTGGCTGGCGCCCCGGGCCCGACAGATCTCGGCCGCCGAGTCGGCAGAGAACCATTCCTCGGAGAGCAGGTCTCGTAGATCGGGGCGCGCGTCCAGGGGCTCGAGGGAGCGCAGGAAGCGGGCGGCACCATACTCGCTGAATCCGATCAGCTCGCGGTGGAGGATCTCCACTTTCAGGAGCTTCACGAGCTCGGGCTGCCAAGGCTCCCTCGAGGCGGCTTCGCGGTAGGCCGCCAGGGCTTCGGCGGTGTCCCCCCGGAGGTGCGCCATGGATCCTTCGTGCAGCAGGTCCTCGACGGGGACGACCTTGTCTGCTTCGATCCAATCGTCCTCGCTCCCTGGAGGCTCGCTGCTGCAGGCCGCAAGATGGATCGCTACGAGGGCCGTCGACACCCATCTCCAGAGAGTCGCGACCTTGGTTCTAGATTCTGCGCCTTTGCTGCTCCGAACTCCTCTCATCCTTGCGTCCCTCCCAGTTTAGGTCGATGTCTCCAATCCCGGCCTCTGGGCCCCGAAACCCTCGACGGCGCCAACTTTCTGGCGTCTTCGAGGTCTTTGGGGCTAACTATAGAAGAGCAGCCTTGTCCCGAGTCCCAGCCGTGATGCGGTATAAAGAGAAATCTCTTCTATAAAGATCTGGGCGCGCGAAATGGGGCTCATAGAGAGTTGGGACCCCGGCAATGCCGCCGGGGCCGAACCATGGGAGTTGGATATGAACAGGAAAGTGCTGTCCACCATCGCCATCGTCCTTGCCCTGGCGACGGTCGCCCTACCGGCCGCGGCCGACGACGGGGCCCTGGAGTCGATGTGGAACGACCTGGTTCAGTGGGTCACCGATTGGGTGACCCCCACCGCCGCGAACGATCCGCCGCCGCCGGATCCGGACGACGAAGCCCTGCCGGTCATCGATCCTCACGGCTAGCCTGCCTGGAGAAGCTGGCCTTGTACCGCCTCGCGGCCTCCGCAGTGAGCCGACCCTCGAGGGCTGCCCGGCAGAACAGGGCCAAGCTTGCCCAAGCCTCCCGTTGGTAGCGCACCGCGCCGAACAGAGGGAACATCTCGCCCGCAAGCTCGACCACTCGATCGGGGTCTCTGGATTCCAAGGCGAGGATCGCGAGGTCCATGGTGACGGTGGCGGCATCGATCAAGCTTCCGAGGCCTAGGTAGGTCTCCCTAGCTCGCTCGAGGGACAAGCGAGAACGGTGGATGTCTCCCAGCCGCCTCAGGACGATTCCAGTCACCCAGTCGCGGTTGGCGCTTCGGGCTCCGCGCTGGTCGGCGCCCCCCTCCAAGTCTTCGAACCGTTCCAAGAGGCCGGGCAGACCAGCAAGATCCGCCGCCGGATCCTCGGCCGTGGCGACGAGGACGGTCTGCAGCGCGGTCCGGTAGAAGGGAAAGTCGAGGGTCGGGTCCAGGGTCCCCAGAGCCTCGCTAGAAAGCGAGCGAAGGCTGGCCCAGTCTGCCTCTCCCGCTTCCCACAGGATCAGGCATTGATCCACCAGCGCCTGCGCCCTGGTCCTGGAATCCGTGGCCAGCTGCACCTTCCGCTCCGTCATGGCTTTGGCCGCCTCAGCCTCGCGGACGTCGCGGAAGAAGAACGCAAGACGACCGCAGAGGTCCGCCTCGTCCTCGACGGCGACGCGTGAGCCGGAGTGCAGGGTCGCCCAGCTGGTGAAGAGCGCGGCGCGGGCCTCCGAAAAACGCTCCGCCGCCCGTAGCGCGCTGCCGTAGACCGCCAGAGCCCGCCAGGTCGCCTCGCAGGAGACTCGACCCGGCGCCGTCGGCGTCAGCCGTAGGGCGTGCTCCGCCATAGCCACTGCGAACCGCGGGTCGCCCAGGATCTCACCGTCAATCCCGTCGAGCAGCCTCCGAAACCGCCCGATCCAAGTGTCCCGCATTCCAGGTTCTCCCCCATCCATCGCAGCCTATCCATCGCCGGGTGGGCGCTTCACTTGCCGGCCGCACCCTCACTCCGGTGCGACTCCAGGGCGTCGAGTCGAGCCGATAGCTCATCGAGGGCGTCCGTCTGCTGCCCAAGGGTGTCGACGATCCGGCGCAGAGCCTGCCTCGACTCTGGGTCCGATTCGACGCGATGCCGAAGATTCTCGATCACTCCGGCGACCTCGCTGGGCGTCGATCTGTTTTCGCGGGCGGAGGTCTCCATCGCCCACTGAAGATCCCGGAGGTCGGCGCCGATCGCCTCGAGCAGCATGAGCAGGTTGTAGCTCCTGGGCTCGGCCTCGCTGTTGACCCATTTCGACAGCGTAGGCGCGCTGATCCGCGCCCCAAGCTCCCGCGCGCGGCGAATGGCCTCGGTTTGGGTCAGGCCCCGGTTGCGCATGAGAAGCGCCAGGCCAGGGCCCATGTGCTCGGGTCTCAGTGGCATTGCGTGGCGAGTGTAGTGACGATTTTTCTTTTTGACAAGTAGAAAGTTTCCTCTAGCGACAATGGAATAAGCGTCCGAATCAAGATTTTTATGTTGACACTATGAAAATTAGCGCTTAGCCTCCGGCCCATGGACACGCCACTCCGGGAAGCGAGAAATCGTCTGGGCCTTCGTCTCCACGAGATGGCGGAGGTCGCCGGGCTCTCGATGGCATACCTCTCGAAGCTCGAACGGGGCCTGGTGTCTTCGGTAGACCTGCGGGACGCCCGCCGACTCGCACGCGCCTACGACGTGACCCTCGACGAGGTCGAGCGCTCCCTGCCCCTGCCTCCCTCGGGATTCCCGGTGGCTAGCCGGCGGCGCCCCAAGCCTCGTCGGCGGAAGAGGGCGAAGAAGGCATGAGCCACATCGCCCAGAAAGGAGACCGTCGATGACCGCCGCTCCTCGTCCACTGGGGTCCAAGACCCCCCGTCTCGACCTCGCTCTTGCCCTGCCGCTGGCCAGCACGGGGTGCTACCCGGCCCTCGACCTGGCCCCGCGGTGGATCGGCGGGGAGACGCTGTGCCTGGTCGCCCACGACCTGTCGCACGGCGTCCACGCCCTCGCCGCCGGCCCGGTGGGCGTGATCGGTGAACTCGTTTCGGGTCTTCTGCGGTGACGCTGCCTGGTGTCATGGGTTGGAACGAGACCCGGATCCGCAACCGCGCGGTGGTGGAGCTTGCCCGCTGGCCCGAGCTGACCTGCACCGTGCTTGTCGGGCTCGACGCCAAACAAGTACGGCAGAATCCGCAGACGGGCACCCTATCGGTCCACTATCGCGACAACGTGGCGCTCTGGCTCGACCGGCCTGCCCATGACGCCCTCTTCGACCACCTCGAGGTGGCTCGCCTTTGGGGCTCCGACGGTCCCCTCTTCCGTACCCGCGGCCGCCGCGGGTCGAGCCGCTGCGGCGATCGACTCCGGCCTTCCAGTATTCGGTGGATCCTGCACGAGGCCCGCACCTAATGCGGGCTGTGCTCTACCACCGCGTGAGCGATGGCCATCGGGACGGTCGTCGACCCGAGACCCTGGAGGCGGGCCTGGCGCGTCTGCACTGTCATGCGGAGAGCCGCGGTTGGACGGTGGTCGACACGATCACCGACCAGCAGGCCACCCCAGGCCAGGCCCGCCCTGGCTTCGAGCGTCTGGTGCAGCTCGTCCGCGAGGCGCCGCCCGCGGTCGATGTCGTGGCCACGCTCCAGCTCGTCCGCCTCTTCCTCGACCCCGGGACCGCCGCGTACCACTTGGGGATCTGGCTGGCTCGCACGCCGCCCCTGCACCTGGTGGCCCTCGGCGATGGTCTCGACTCCACACGGGCCCTCGACCTCGCCGGCTGGCGTGGACTGCTGCGGCCGTTGGCTGAGATGGCCCGCGAGATTCCGCGGGAACGGGCTGTGGCCGCCGCCTATCACCGCCTCGCCGGGCGCGCCGGCGCCGGGCCCTCGGAGACCGCGGCGTGGGACGTCATTCGAATCCGTCAGCTCTATGCCGCCGGTCTCTCGCAGCGGGCCATGGCGAAGGCCCTCAGCACGCCGGACCTCAGGGTCGCGCAATCGAGCCTCAACCGGGTTCTGCGGACCCTCCGGGAACGCGACGAGCTCGACGAGGAGGCCCGGGCCCGCTCCCTGGCGAAGCGACCCCATAGCAAGGGGGGACGTCCCCCGACCCAGCGACCCAAGACCCAGCAGCCCGAGTCCGGGGCCCACAAACCCGATCCCAGGGGCCGGCAGCGCTCCTGATCACCTTTCCCATTTCAAGGACGAGCTCAACATGCCAAAGACCAAAGGAAGCTGGCGCAAAGTGCCGGTGGACATCCACAACGACCCGCGATTCCGGGAACTCTCGATGCCGGCGGGATACCTGCTGTTCCACATCCACACCCATCCCCAGATGTCGTCGATGGGGTGCATGCGGCACTGCCCCGAGGGGCTAGCGGGGGAGCTTCGGGGGAAGGCCCCTTTCGATGTGATCCTGGCCGCCTTCGAGGAGCTGGTCGCAGCGGGCTACCTGGTGGCGGATGTCGATGCGTCCTTCGTCGGTCTTCCGCACTTCTTCGTCTGGGCTCCCGTGAGCTCCCCGAACCTCGTCAAGGGCTGGGGTGACCTGCTCGAGTACGTGCCCCGCTGTGAAACGCAGGCCGCCTACTTCCGGAGCGTTGTCGATCATGTCGCCGCCCTCGGGGCGAGCTACGCCGATGTCCTCCCCGAGGCTTTTCTCCTCGCCGCGGACTCCGTGCCGGCCGGCGCAGCAGACACCGAACCGGACGGTGCATCGGACTCCGGTCCTGTCGGCGTCTCGGTCTCATCGGACGGGCCGGTGGACGGCCTGTCGAATGCCGTCTCGGACTCCGTTCTGGGCGATCCCGACACGGAGTCTGTGACCTTCAGAGATCCTAAATCAGAGACTTCTGCGGGATCTAACGATCCCGGGGGCGGCCCCCCGGAAGTCTCAAAGAGACGGAATTTGACCCCGCAGCAGGCCGCCGCCGGCGCCATCGGCGCCGTCTTCCAGGAGGAGGTGGGGGAAGAGCCGTCCAAGTTCGGTCCTCTGATGGGGCTCTTGAAGCGGTACCGCGGGGCCAAGCTGCCGCCCCTCCCCGACGGGGTCGACGACCCGGACCCGCCTGTTTGGCACCTCTGCCGCGACCTGCGGGCCCTCGACCTGGCCAGCGCCGCGGACCCGGAAAGCTTCGCCCTCAAATGCCTCGGAAACGCCCTGCGCAACGGCAAAGCGGGCAGGGTCCGGGGCCCCAAGACTCGACGTAGAACCGACGCCGGTCGGAACCCTGAGACCGAGAAGAAGGCCGCCGTTTTCGACCAGGTCTTCGCCGAGGAGGAGCCATGACCCCCACCTGGAACTGCAACGGTTGCGAGCGAGCCATGATGGGCATCGCTCCGTCCACGTCCCTGTGCCTCGACTGCGAGCTACGGGCCCTGGAGGACGCCAAGGTCGCGTATCGCCGAGCATTCCGTGCAGGGGCCGATCGGTCTGAAGTCCTCACCGCCCGTGGCTGGCACGCCGCATTGCTGCACCCCTTCGACGCCCCCGGTGCATGGCCGAGGCACCCCGAAGCCGACCACCCACAAAAGGCCGGCGTCGACCTCGCAGCCTGGCGGGGCGGCCGGTGGGCGTCGGTGCTGATCCTCGGGGCCGTGGGCTCGGGGAAGAGCTACTTCGCCACCGAGCTGGCCTGGAGATGGTGGCTCGACGGTAGCGAGGTCCGATTCGCCACCGGTGCGGGTTTGGTGGCTCGGGTCTTCGGCGGCGACTGGGACGAGCTCGAACGGGCCCGGAACGTCGATCTGCTCGTCCTCGACGACTTCGACCGCGGCGTCTCGGCCCGGGGTTTCGACGAGGTGGTCCAGCCCGTGCTCTTGCACCGGCTCGGAGACTGCCGGCCGGTGGTCTTGACGACGAACACCCCCATGACGCGGGGCGCGGCGGGCATCCCGACCCTCTTCCAGAAGAGCGCCGCCATCGCTGATCGCCTCCGGGACGGACTGATCGTCCCGGTCGGCGGTCCAAGCCGAAGGGGGCGGAGATGATCCGCTCGGGTGACGGGATGGGCAGGTCCGCCCTCAGCCAAGCCGGGCCCGCGGGCACGGCTAGCGGGAGGAGACTTCCGTGGCTGTGAACCAGCCCCATTCCGAGGAATGCGAGCGCGCCGTGTTGGCGTCGGTCCTGCTGGCGCCTTCGAAACTCGACGCGGTGACCGCCCGCCTCGTCGCCGACGATTTCTACCTCGAACGCCACCGGGCGATCTTCCGCGCCATGGTCGAGCTGCGGGATGAAGGGGTCGAGATCGACCTGCGAACCCTCCAGGGCCGCCTCGAAGACCACGGCACCTTCAAGCGCACCGGCGGCGTCTCGTTCATGGCGGGGCTCGACCTCGACCTCCCGGACCTCGGCCGCGTCGGAACCTATGTGGAGATCGTCAAGGAGAGGGCCCTGCGTCGGCGCCTCATCGACGTCTGCGAGCGGGTGGCCCAGGGCTGCCACACCGGAGACCTGGCGCGGGCCTTCGGCGAAAAGACGGTGACGAAGGGGCCCTCCGTGGCCGCCGAAGCTATCGAGCGGGTCGAGAACGCCGCCCTTGCCCTCGGCGCCCAGCTAGAACCGCGCGGCGCCGAGGTGTGGTCGAAGGTGGTCCACGACGTCCTCGATGGGCTCGAAACCCGCCCCGCCGACGGCGGGTCCCTCCCGGGCCTGACCACCCCGTTCGCGGCCTGGGATCTACGGTCCCAGGGCCTCGCCCCCGGCGAGCTGTGGGTCGTCGCCGGCTACCCATCCATGGGCAAGTCGACGCTGGTCCACGGCATCGCCATGCACGTCGCCCAGGTGCTTCACAAAGGGGTTCTGATGGTGAGCGCCGAGATGGGCAATCGAGAAATGGCGGCCCGGATCCTTGCCGCGCAGGGAAAGGTGCCCTACGCCGCCATTCGGGCGGGCCAGCTCGATTCCCACCAATGGGAGATGCTCTACCAGGCCTTTGATCGGACCGGGGAGGCGGGGCTGCACCTCTACGACGTCGACGACATCACCCCGTCGAGGATCTGCGGCCTCGCCCGGCAGCTCCACGCCGCCGGGGACTGCCACCTGGTGGCCATCGACTACCTCCAGCTGCTCCAGAGCGGCGGCCGACACCAGAACCGGAACCTCGAGGTGGGCGCCATGGCCCGACGCTTCAAGCGGCTGGCGATGGAGCTGCAGATCCCGGTGCTCCTCCTATCGCAGCTGAAGCGGCCCCAGGGTCGCTTGGAGAAGCCCAACATGCACGCCCTCCGGGACTCCGGCGAGATCGAGCAGCACGCCGACGGGATCGCCCTCATCGATCGCCCCGAGGTCCGCGACCGCGACAACCCCAGCCTCGCCGGCCGCGCCGATCTCATGATCGAGAAGCACCGCAACGGCCAGGCCGGCTACGTCGTCGACTTGGTATTCCGGCCAGAGACGGTGTCCTTCGAAGACCGCTTTCCGGACAAGCGGGGAGCGCGGTGAGGGGAGGCATTGAACGGCGGGTGACGGTCGAGCTCTTCCGGGAGCTGGCTCCGGTGATGGCGTCGACGATGAGCGAGGAGGACATCGCCCAGACCCTGGATTTGCTGTACGGCCTCGCCGAGACCCTCATGATCGACCTCGCCGCCGGCCGGGGTCTCCAGAGCCTGGACGGCCGGCGCCGAAGCGGGTGATAGCATGGCGGATGCCATGCGAGCTGTAGCCTACCTACGCGTTTCGACTGAGGATCAAGTCGAGAACTCAAGTCTCGACAACCAAGAAAGGGCCTGCCGCGAGTACTGCGAGCGCCAGGGTTTCGAGCTCGTGGAGATCTTCCGGGAGGAAGGTCGGTCCGCCCGAAGCCTCGACCGCCCCGAGCTCAAGCGAATGCTGCATCGCTGCAATCGCCGCAGCGGCATCGAGGCGGTGGTGGTCTACGCGGTAAGCCGCCTCGCCCGGGACACCTACGGCTACGTCGTGCTGCGTCGGCACTTCGCCGATCGTGGCGTCTCTATCCATTCGGTGACCGAGCCGATCCGCGATGACGCCGTGGGTCGGATGACCGAAGGGCTTCTGGCGGTCTTCGCGCAGTTCGACAACGACCTCCGCTCCGAGCGGGTCACCGCCGGCATGAAGGCGGCCGTCGCTCGTGGCCGTTGGGTCTGGGTCCCGCCGTACGGCTACCGTTCCGGCACCAAAGAAGGGCCGAGCCTGGAGGTCGATCAAAAGGTCGCGCCCTACATTCTCCAGGCCTACGACCTCGTGGCCACGGGGCTCCATCGCCAGTCCGACGTTCTGTCGCGCCTGAACGCGCAAGGCTTCCGCAAACGCAACGGCAAGCCTTGGGATCGCCAGACCCTGCGGAAGGTGCTGACCAACCCGCTCTACATGGGCCGCCTACTGCTACCCAAGTGGGGGGTAGATCGTCCGGGTGACTGGGAACCGCTCATCACCGAGCGCACCTGGTACACCGTCCAGCGCGAGCTCGACGGTCGTCGTCCCGTCTCCGCCAAGCCCAAGCAACGGGCCCGCGAGGACTTCCCCTTGCGGAGCTTGGTCCGCGACGCCGAGAGCGGCGAACCCCTGACGTCGAGCTATAGCCGCTCCAAGAGCGGCCGGCAGTACGCGTACTACCACACGGCCCGCGTCCGGCCTGCCCTACGGGTCCGCCGGCATAGCCTCCATGAAGCCTTCCTCGAGCTGCTGCGAGGACTTCGGCCCGAGCCCGAACTGCTCAAGGTCTGGAAGGCCACGATCCTCGACGTCTGGCAGCAACGCCACGGCCAGGTCGTCGAAGAGCGAAAGCGGCTGGAGAAACAGGCCGACGAGGTTCGCGAGCGCAAAGACCGCCTCGTCCGCGCCTTCCTCTTCGAGAACAAGATCGACGAGGCCACCTACGATCGGCTAAACCAGGAGCTAGAAGCCGATCTCACCGCCGCCGAAGTCGCCAAATCCGGTGCCCAGGTCAAGGATCTCGATATCGAGACCGCCCTCCGCTACAGCGAGGTACTGCTCAACCGCGCCGACCACCTCTGGACCAACGCCCCCCTAGAGCAGCGCCAGCGCCTCTTCGGCCTACTGTTCCCCGAAGGCCTCGAATACCACCGCGAAGAGGGTTTTCGAACACCCGTAACCCTCTCACTTTTCAGGACTTTCGTCGAAGAACGGGAGAAGGGGAAGGAGTGGTGCGCCCGAAGGGATTCGAACCCCTGACCTACGGCTCCGGAGGCCGTCGCTCTATCCAGCTGAGCTACGGGCGCATCAAATCGTGCGGGGGCGGGGGGACCGCCCGGCGGCCGCGGCGCGGGGAGCGCTGCGGCGAAGAAGCGGAAGACTAGCATAAACGCTTTGTGGCGGCCTAGTCCTCTGCCGGGCCGAAAACGAACCCGGCCCGGCGTCCCCACGTCCGTTCAGCGAGCCCTCGGTGAGAGCTGCACGAGGAGCACCCCGAGGGCGGCAGTGACCAGCCCCACCGCCTCTTTGGGGGAGATGGATTCCCCCAAGGCGAGCCAGGCGAGAACAGCGATTTGGATCGACATGGTGTTGTTGATCACGCTCGATTCGACGGCCGAGAGATGGCGGAGGGTGTGATTCCACAGGGTGAAGGCTAGGGCCGTGTTGACCACGGCGAGCCATAGGACGATTCCCCAGCCCGAGGCGCTCAGCCGGGGCGGGCCGTGGAGGGTCAGCCCGGCGGCGAGGAGCAGTCCGGAACCGACGCCCATGCTCACCCACGTCACCAGCAGCGGGTGCAGGCGGCCGTCTTTGTTGATGGAACGTCCCTGCAGCGCCCCGGAGGCGTTCGCCGCCATCCCGAAGACGGCGACCCCGATCCCGAGGGCCGCGATCGGAGCGTCGATGGGGAGGAAATACACCGCGGCGCCGGCCACGAAGATCGCTGTTCCGGCCCACTGCCGAACCGTGAGCCGCTCCTCCAGTAGCGACGTTCCGAGGATGGCCACCGCCACCGGCGAGAAGCTGAGGATCAAGGCCAACAGCATCGCCGGCAGCAGTGAGAGGGCGACGAACTGCGCCCCCTGGGTGAGGGCGTAGAAGACGACGCCGAGCAGCGACAGGCGTCGCCAGTCGGCCGGTGTCAGATCGAGGAGGGATCGCCGCAGGTCCGCCCGTAGCAGGACCGCCGGCGAGAGCACGAGGAAGGCCAAGGCGTAGCGCAGAGCAGCGAAGCTGATCGCGGGGATCTCTTCGAGGCCGACCTTGATGAGGATCCAGGACGACGACCAAAGGAAGGTCACGAAGAGGGCTTGGAGGACCGACAGGGTGTGGGAAGACGTGGCACGCGGCATGGAGGCTCCTTTCGGATGGGCACAGTTCAACCGTGCCGACCTATCCCCTCCAGGCTTTTGTCCGTCTAGGTGCGTGCCGCTTCGTACAGCGTTCTGTGGCGCTCGGACCAGGCGCAGCGTTTGCTGCCGGAACCCTAGCCACCCTTCAGTCGGTGGGAGGACGCTACCACGGCTCTTATGTTCGCTGGGGTGTCATCCAGCGAGTGAGATCACCGGCATTCCGATTCAGGGTGGTCAGGCTTTGCGTGCAAATGCCAGCGCATTTCACCAAGAGAGGGTAAGGTACGAGTCCAAATCAACAGAATAGGGAGGCTTCCTATGAAGACCATGCTGTCCGTACTCGCCGTTCTGATGTTTGCTACCTCGATCGCCTTCGCCGGGGCACCCGCGCCCGTGGACTCTACGGTCGATGCGAACCTGGAAGTGTCGCTCGGTGATCTCTTCGGTGAGGTCCCGTCCTGGATGACGGAGCGGGGAGGTAGGACCTGCCCGTTCTCTGCCGGTCCTGACTGCCGGTATGACTGGCAATGCGGACCCGGAATGGTCTGCGACCACTCTGACGGTATCGGCTGCGGTGTATGCCGCAGGGGGGTTTGAGAAGCTTCGGTCCCTAACGGCGACGCGACAAGGCTCGAAGGGCCTTGCCGCTGGGCTTGGCATCCACTTCCGACACCAGCGGGGTCGCTGAACGCAGACCAGGTTCAGCCGTAGCGAAGCGCTGCGCCACCAGTGGGTCTATTCGCGGACGCTGAACGCCCCGAACTCGGCGGTAAATCCCTCTCCGCTCAGGACCTGAACTCTGAACTCCAGTGACTGGATACTGGTATTCAGGGCACCCTTGCCGGTGAAGACGAGCTCACCCCGAGCCGAGACGCCGTTCGGAATAATGGCCGTTGGGTAGTAGCCCCGATTGGTACCGAAGGCGATTTGCCTCGGCTTCTGGAAGACACCGTCGATGTCCACGACTTGCATTAGGTCCGTAGATAGGCGCAACTCGCGACGCGGCCCGGTGTTCTGAATCTTGAAGGGCACGATGTAGTCTCCGCCCGACACTGTAGCGTCGAGAAGCTGGACCTCTACGCCGAAGCTATCGCTGGTCTTGACCAGGGGGAAGACGCTGGTTCCCGCGTCGGTGCCGCGTGCAGCCGTCTCGCGATCCCTTGGGCTCGGCGCCGTCCCCGTGCGGTCCTCTCGGACATCTCGGCTGCCCAGGTTCGATCGATCGTGGCTCGGTGGAGGAGTCGCGGACGGAGGCGCTTGCTCCATTTGAGATAAACGTTGCTCAAGTCGAGCGACCTGATCTCTCAAGGCTTCGTTCTCCCGGCTGAGAGCGCCGTCGGAAGGGGACTTCGAGAGCGCCATGAAGAGTCCACCGCCCCCCACGAGCGCCGCGGTCACGGTCCCTATGAGCCAGATGATTCCGTAGGGGCTAGATCCGTCTTTGGCCATGGCATCTCTCCGACCTGAGTGAAAGTTCTTCGACCTGTATTCCTGAGCGCCATCCTACTCTGGAGAGGGCCTCCCACCTCCTGAGGCCCAGGGTGGCGCGCTTCGCGCTGACCCTGGGCTGCAATACGGAACCCCTCCGGGGTTCCGGAGGCGACGTTCTCAACACTGTTACCTCCAAGGATCCTATGTTGACCCGGCCGGATCATTCGAAAACCCCCAACGCTGGGGGTTTTCAGCCCTTTGGAGGGGTTCCCTTCGTTTGGCGCCTTGACCGGACCCGGGGTCTCATGTGGGGACATGGAGCGTGACGATGACGCCACCCGGATTCGCCCCCAGGCGGGGTGATCCCGCGGCAAGCTGAGGCTTCCCGCGATCCCGGGACCCAGCGCTCCTGAGCACCTTCCCCTTTCCAAGGAGGCGACCAACCTTGAAGAAAATCAAAGGAAGCTGGCGCAAAGTGCCGGTGGACATCCACAACGACCCGCAGTTTCGGAATCTCTCGCTGACGGCGGGCTACCTGCTGTTCCACATCCACACCCACCCCCAGATGTCGTCGATGGGGTGCATGCGGCACTGCCCCGAGGGGCTCGCTGGGGAGCTTCGGAGGAAGGCTCCTTTTGAAGCGGCCCTGGCCGCCTTCGAGGAACTGGTCGCGGCGGGTTACCTGTTGGCGGATGTCGACGCGTCCTTCGTCGGTCTTCCGCACTTTTTCGCCTGGGCTCCCGTGAGCTCCCCGAATCTCGTCAAAGGTTGGGAGGACCTGCTCCAATACGTGCCCCGCTGTGAGGCCCAGGCCGCCTACTTCCAGAAGGTCGGCGAGTATGTCGCCGCCCTCGGAGACAGTTATGTCGAGGCCCTGCCAGAGGCCTTCCTCCGCCCCAAGGACGCCGGTCCAGACTTCGTTCCGAACGTCGTCCCGGACTCCGTACCGGACTCCGTACCGGGCGACGTATCGGCCAACCCCGACACGGAGTCCCCGACCTTCAGAGGTCCTAAATCAGAGACTTCAGCGGGATCTAAAGATCCCGGGGGCGGCCCCCCGGTGGCGTTGAAAGGGAGGTTGACCCCGCAACAGGCCGCCGCCAGCGCCATCGGCGCCGTCTTCCAGGAGGAGGTGGGCGAGGAGCCGTCGAAGCTCGGCCCCCTGATGCGGCTCCTGAAACGGTACCGCGGTGCCAAGCTGCCGCCCCTCCCCGACTGGGTCGACGACCCGGATCCCCCTGTGTGGCACCTCTGCCGCGACCTGCAGGCCCTCGACCTGGCCAGCGCCGCGGACCCCGAGAGCTTCGCCCTCAAGTGCCTCGGCAACGCCCTGCGCAACGGCAGAGCGGGCCGGGTCCGGGGCTCTACGGGTCAACGCTATGGCGACGTCGGCTTGGACCCCGGAACCGCGAGGCGGGCGGCCAGATTGGACCGAGCCTTGAATGGGGAGGACCCATGAGGGCCACTTGGACCTGCCACAGCGGTGAAGGGCCCAAGGAGGGCATTGCTGTATTGTGGTGTTTCCACCATGGCATACAGCGTTTTCGAACCCCTGTGATTCTCAGACCCTTCAGCCTGTTACGGGGTAAATCCCGCCGCCGATCCGCGATGGCCTGCCTGGAGGGACTCGAACCCCCGACCCGCGGCTTAGAAGGCCGCCGCTCTATCCAGCTGAGCTACAGGCAGCGAGTCGTCCCGGCGATTCGGGTTTGGATCGAGAATGTCGGGGCGCCCAGATTCGAACTGGGGACCCCCTGCTCCCAAAGCAGGTGCGCTACCAGACTGCGCCACGCCCCGTCACAAACGCGAAGGTAGGCAGTGTAGAGGAGGGGGTTGCGGGTGTCAACGGCGCACCTTTGGGGGTTCGGCGCCCGGCCGGCGGGGGCGATGGGGTACACTCGGGGCACCCGAACCGGGCGCTCCGAAAGCGCCGAAATTCGCTTTTCCAACCCGAACCCACGACCCCAGACGACCCGACCATGGTGGACTCCCAAGGCCCCCGGACTCCGCGCCGGAAACCCCCGTCACCTCGCAGCGTCGAGCTGGCCCGAGGTCGGCGCAGGGCGGCCTGGGGACTCGCACTCGCGATGGCGATGCTGGTGACCCTGGGAGCTCCCCTCGCGGCCCAGGAGCCGGACGCGCCGTCGGCGGCGCCGGTGGCCCCCGGCGGCACGGCGCGGCTGCTGGTGGCGGACCGCCACGTGGGGGGGGTGGGCTTCGTGCTCCGGGGCGACGGCCCCCGCTTCTCGCTCCAGCCCCTGGCCCAGGCCCTCGGCGCGGAGCTTCGGGTCGGGCCCCTGGGGGACAGCCACACCCTGATGTTCGACGAGCGTACGTTCCTTTTCGGGCCCGACGAGCGCACCGTGGTGACGACGGCCCCGGGCGGCGAGGCCGGCGATGAGCGGATGCGACTCTCGGCGCCGCCGATCCGGGACGCCGCCGGTCTCAAGGTGCCCTTGGAGCTCCTGCAACGCACCTTCGGGGACGAGCTGGGCTATGAGGTCGAATGGAACGCCACGGGCCTCGAGCTTCGGTTCTCCCGCCGCGAGCTGCGGACCCTGGAGGGCACCGTCAGCCTGTTGCACCAGTACCGCATCAGCACCCTGGAGATCGCCTTTTCCGGCGAGCCCAGGTTCCGCTTCGAGCAGATGCCGGGGGCTGTGGAGATCCGCCTGGTGGGGGATCGGTTCGACCTCGTGGAGCCGTTTTCGAGGCCCGCCGATCCGCTGGTGAACGACGTCGTCGTGTCCCCCACGGGGATCCGCATCGACCTGGCGCCGGACGCCGCCGCCGCCGAGCCGCGGCTCCTGCGGGGTGACGTGACGCGGATGGTGATCGACGTCTACCGCCAGCAGCGGCGGGGGCCGGAGGACCGTCCGGAGGTGGACCGTCCCGCGGTGGAGGCCCTCGCCGGGGGCGTGCGGACGATCGTGCTCGACCCCGGCCACGGCGGCAGCGAGACCGGCGCCACCGGCCCGGGGGGCAGCGTCGAATCCCACCTCACGCTGCTGACGGCCCGCATGCTGAAGACCCGCCTCGAACGGCGGATGGCGGTGCGGGTGGTGTTGACCCGGAACGAGGACGTGGATCTGCCGCTGGATTCCCGGGTGGCCATCGCCAACCAGAACAAGGCCGACCTCTTCATTTCCCTGCACTTCAACTCCTACCGCGGCACCAAGGCCCGGGGTGCGGAGACCTACTTCCTGAGCCGCGAGGCCAGCGACCAGCTGGCGGCGGAGCTGGCGGAGAAGGAGAACAGCTTCCCCTCCGCCTCCGGGATGGAGGAGCGGGCGGATCTGGAGCTGATCCTCTGGGATCTGGCGCAGAGCTACCACCTGGCGGAGAGCCAGCGGTTCGCCAGCATCGTGCAGGAGGAGCTGAACCTGACCCTGGGCCTGCGCAACCGCGGGGTCCGGCAGGCGCCCTTCAAGGTGCTGATGGGGGCCAACATGCCCGCCGTGCTGGTGGAGCTGGGCTTCCTGAGCAACCCCGAGGAGGAGGCGAAGATCCAGAACCCCACCTACCTCGGCGAGCTGTCGGACTCCCTGGTGCGGGCGATCCGGCGGTTCAAGACCCAGGTGGAGGCCCGGCAGGCCGACCGCGGGGGGGCGTCTTCGTCCACCGAGGCCCCGTCCTCCACCGAGGGAGGGCCGTGAGCAAACGGGGCTGGGTCATCACCGCGGTCGCCGTCGTGATCGTGGCGGCCCTCGGCTACTGGCTCGGACGGCCCGGATCCGAAGACGGAGCCCCCGGCATCCTGCCGCCGGAGACGGAGGGCCTGGTGCCGGTGACCACGGAGACGGCGCCGGCGGAGCTGTATTTCCCGGGGGACGGCAGCCGTCTTTACGGGGAGAGCCGCGAGTTGGCGACGGGGGATCCGGAGGTCCGCGGTGCGGCGCTGGTGGAGGCCCTCCTGGCCGGCCCTCGGGCGGGGACCAGCCTGCGCTCGCCGCTGCCGGACGGCACCGCCCTGGCCGGGGTCTACCTGCTGGACGGCGACGTGTTGGCGGTGGATCTGCGCTCGGAGACCCTGCCTAGGCCCCCGTCCACCGGTTCCCGGGCGGAGCTGCTGACGGTCTACAGCCTGGTGAATACCGTGGCCCCGGGGGTGGACGGCGTGGAGCGGGTGCTGCTGATGTGGAACGGGGCCCAGCCCGAGACCTTCGCCGGCCAGGTCGACGTCAGCCGTCCGCTGCGACCGGACCTGAGCCTGGTGGAGCGTTGACCCGGCGAACACCGAAACCCGATCGGGACGCCCCGATCGGTGTCTTCGATTCCGGCGTCGGCGGCCTGACCGTCGTCTCGGCGCTGCTGCGCTACCTGCCCAACGAATCGATCCTCTACCTGGGGGACACCGCCCGGCTGCCCTACGGCACCAAGTCCCCCCAGACGGTGGCCCGCTACACCGAGCGCAACGTGCGGTTCCTGGTGAACCGCGGCGTCAAGGCGGTGGTGGTGGCCTGCAACACGGCGTCGGCCCTGTCGGCGTCGGTCCTGTCGGCGGGCCCGGGGCTAGGCGGCCCGGCGGTGCCGATCTGGCCCGACGGTCCGGCGGTGCCGATCTGGGGGGTGGTGGAGCCGGGGGCGGCGGCGGCGGTGGCGGCGGTGCGCCGGGGGCCGGTGGGGGTCCTGGCCACCGAGTCGACGATCCGCTCCGGCGCCTACGAAGCCGCGATCCGGGGCCACCGGCCGGATCTCACCGCCCTCGGCCGACCCTGCCCCCTCTTTGTGCCCCTGGTGGAGGAGGGCTGGGTGGACGACCCGATCTCCGAGGCGGTGGCCCGGCGCTACCTCGAACCCCTGCTCGCCGCGGAGGTGGACACCCTGGTCCTCGGCTGCACCCACTACCCCCTGCTCACCCCGGTGCTGCGCCGGGTGGTGGGGGAGGGGGTGGCCCTGGTGGATTCGGCGGAGTCGGTGGCGCTGCGGATCCGGGACGAGCTGCCGCGCCTCGGCCTGGGGCGCGAAGCCCCGGCGGACGGGGGCCGGCACCACCTCTGCGTGACCGACCCCAGCGAGCGTTTTCAGCGCATCGCCCACCGCCTGTTGCACCATTTCCACACCGCCGACCACGACCTGGAGGAGTCCGTCTCCCTCGAATGGGTGGAGGTCTGATAGCGTCCCGGCCATGCCGGAATCCACCCACGCTTCCGCCGCCCCGAGGCGCCCCCACGGCCGCTCGGCGGATCAGATTCGACCGGTGACCCTGGCCCTCGGGGTCCAGAAATTCGCCGAAGGCTCGGCCATGATCGACATGGGGGACACCCGGGTGCTGGCGGCTGCCAGCGTCGAGAAACGGGTCCCCTCGTTCCTCGCCGACACCGGCAAGGGCTGGGTGACCGCGGAGTACTCCATGCTGCCGCGGGCCACCCACACCCGGAACCGCCGGGAAGTGAGCCGCGGACGGCCGGGGGGCAGGACCCTCGAGATCCAGCGCCTGATCGGCCGCAGCCTGCGGGCCGCCGTCGACCTGGAGCGCCTCGGGGAGATGACCGTCACCCTCGACTGCGACGTCCTGCAGGCGGACGGGGGCACCCGCACCGCCTCCATCACCGCCGCCTACGTCGCCATGGTGGAGGCCCTGGGCAAGGCGTACCTCGCCGGCGACCTCGGGCAGTGGCCCATCGTCAGCCCGGTGGCGGCGGTCTCCGTCGGCATCGTCGACGGCCATCCCCTGCTGGACCTCGAATATTGCGAAGACTCGGTGGCGGAGGTCGACATGAACGTCGTCGCCACCGCCGCCGGGGAGCTGATCGAGATCCAGGGGACGGGGGAGCAGCGCAGCTTCCGCCGCGACGAGCTGGACACCCTGCTGGACCTCGCCTTCGCCGGCCTCGCCGATCTGACGGCGGCCCAGAACGGGGCCCTGGCCCCCATCCTCGCCGACGTCGAAGACCTGCGCCGCAGCGGTCGCCGCCGCGCCGAACCGCGGGACGAGGGGGACCTCTGGGGTCCTCCGGGGGGCTGACCGTGGCGTCGTCCCTCACCTACTCCCGCTACCTGGAGCTGGACCGGCTCCTGGAGCTGCAGATCCCCCGCTCCGGTGAGGATTGGGACGACGCCGAGCACGACGAGCTCCTGTTCATCGTCATCCACCAGGTCTACGAGCTCTGGTTCAAGCAGACCCTGCACGAGCTCGACCACCTGGGGGAGCTCCTGGACGCCCACCGGCCGCCGGAGCGGGACACCTCGGCGAAGGTCCGCATGACCCTCCAGCGGGTGCTGACGATCCTCAAGACCATGGTGGCCCAGGTGGACATCCTGGAGACCATGACGCCGATCTCCTTCGGCTCCTTCCGCGCCCGCCTCGACGCGTCCAGCGGCTTCCAGTCCCCCCAGTTCCGGGAGCTGGAGTTCCTCCTCGGCCATCGCCGGCGGGGCATGCTGAAGTACCACGAGGACAACCCCCCGGCCCTCGCCCGCCTGCAGCGGCGCCTCGAGGAGCCGCCGATCTACCACCTCTTCCTGCGCTTCCTGCACCGCTCCGGCGCCGACGTGCCGGAACAGGTGCTCGATTTCGACCCCGACCATCTGCTCCTGGAGCTACCGGAGATCCACGGCGAGCTGGTGCGCATCTACCGTGAGGACGACCCGCTGATGCAGATCTGCGAGCGCCTGGTGGACTTCGACGAGGGCCTCCAGGAGTGGCGCTACCGGCACGTGAAGATGGTGGAGCGCACCATCGGCCGCAAGCCCGGGACCGGCGGCTCCGCCGGGGCGGAGTACCTCCGCGGGACCCTCTTCCACCCGGTGTTCCCGGACCTCTGGGCGATCCGTTCCCAGCTGTGAGCCCCGACCCATGACCCCCGCGGCGCCCGTCCAGCCCGAGGACCTCTACCGCCGGCCCAACGCCCTCGCCGCCGAGTACTCGAAGTTCAGGGTGGCGGAGCGGCTCTTGCTCACCGGACACTCCCACCAGGCCTGGCCGGACCGCGCCCTGGCGGGGCAGATCCGCGCCTTCGAGGACGCCGCCGAGCAGGTGGACGAGAAGTGGTCCCGCGCCTTCGCCGTCGCCGGGGAGGTGGCCCGGGGCTACGCCCGCCGCATGGGGGACGACGGCCCCGACGGCGGTACCTACGCCCTGGCGGCGAACACCCACGATCTGCTGATCCGGTTCCTGTCGTCCCTACCGCTGCGGGGGCGGCCCCGTCTGCTCACCACCGACGGGGAGTTTCACACCATCCGCCGCCAGCTCCGGCGCCTGGAGGAGGACGGCTGGGTGGAGGTGGAGCGGGTCCCCGCGGCCGACCCGGACGCCCTGCCGGACCTGCTGGCCCAAAGGGTGGACGACCGAACCGCCGCGGTGCTGGTGTCGTCGGTCCTGTTCCGCAGCGCCCGGGTGGTCCGCGGTCTCGGGACGGTGGCTCGGGCCGCCGAGCGGCACGGGGCGGAGCTGCTGGTGGACGTTTACCACCACGTGAACGCCCTGCCTCTAGACCTCGCCGCCGAGGGCCTGGGGGACGCCTACGTCGTCGGCGGCGGATACAAATACTGCCAGCTGGGGGAGGGCAACTGCTTCCTGCGGGTGCCGCCGGGCCGTCGCCCGAGGCCGGTGGTGACCGGCTGGTTCGCCGAGTTCGAGGCCCTGGCCTCGGCCCCCGGGGGCGGGGTGGCCTACGGCCCCGGGGCCGGCGCCTTCGCCGGCTCCACCTACGACCCCACCAGCCACTACCGCGCCGCCGAGGTGTTCGCCTTCTTCGACGAGAGGGGGATGGGCCCCGAGCTGCTGCGGCGGGTGAGCCAGCACCAGTTGGGGCTTCTGGCGGAGCGGTTCGACGCCCTCGACCTGGACCCGGCCCGGGTGAGCCGGCCGGCCGTGGCCCTCGAAGACCTCGGCGGCTTCCTGGTGCTGCGGACCCCCCACGCGGGGGCCCTGTACGAAGCGCTGAAACGCCGCGGCGTCTTGACCGACTACCGCGGCGAATCCCTGCGTCTCGGGCCGGCCCCCTACCTCGACGACCGCCAGCTGGAGGACGCCGTCGGCGAGCTGGGGGAGGCGGCGAGGGGTCTCAACGTCTAGGGCGTGTTGACGCAGATCCCTTGCGCTTCGCCCGGATCGACCCTCTGCCGGCCCGGCTCCTTGCGCTTCGCCCGATCGACCCCCCGCCGGCCCGGCTCCTTGCGCTTCGCTCGGATCGACCCCCGTCGGCCCGACTCCTTGTGCTTCGCTCGGATCGACCCCCCTGTCGGATCGACTCTTTGCGCCTCGCCCGGAGCGACTCTGGAGTAGGGGCGGGGCTTGCCCCCGCCCGTGCAGCAAAAACGCTGACGAGGCGAGGCGAAACTCAGAAGAACAACCGAACTCTCCAGCGCGGCCCTGGTCTCCGGCGACCCATGGACGTGGGTGCCCGGGCTTGGGGCAAAACGCGAAGGCGAAGCCGGTACGCGGATCTGAACGTCGGCGTTCTTGCCCAGACGGGCGGGGGCAAGCCCCGCCCCTTGTATGCTTCTCCGTAGATCGACGACCGAGAGATAGAGCCGTCGTCGAGGCTGTGGGAACTGTGGGAAACGCGCAGCGTTTTCCAAAGACTGTGCGGAAAGTGCTTGCACTTTTCCACAGGCTGTCAGTTTCCACAGCCGCCCCACACTTCCCCCTCGATCGCGGGTAGGCCGGCCCGCCCCTGAAGCCTCGAGCTTGTGTGTGTAGATCGGCCCCCCGCCCTCTTTGCCGAATTCGAGGAGTATCCGAGGCATCAAGCCTGCGTCACAAGGTCGA
>JBCDIS010000032.1:0-50030 GCA_038748685.1 Acidobacteriota bacterium
CGCCCCCGCACCTCCCCCTTCGGCTCGAGGGTCACCACCCGCCCCTCCACCCGCCCCAGCCGGCGCCACCATTTCTTGGCGATCCGACGCACCTCGCCGGCGACGTAACTTGGCTGAAGATCCAACAGCAGGCGGTCCATCATGGGCCCACTCCTTCTTCGCTCGATTCCGTAGCCTCGGCTACGGGCTCCAAATCCCCAGGTCTGGGTGGGTCTGGGGGCTCGAAGCCCGGCAAACCCTGCCCCCGAAGCCACGACGCCACCGCCTCCGCGGCGACCCCGTGGCCGGCGGGGGTCCAGTGGCCGTCGAGGGGGAAGTAGAGGCGTTCCCCCGACCCCTTCGCCCCGTCGAGGGCTTCCGTGAGGTCGAGGTACGGCACGTCCACCGAGGTGAGGAGGTCCCGCGTGGCGGCCACGGCGCGGCCGTGGAGCCAGCGCTGGTGGGGCCCGCCGTAGAGCACCTGGTCCTTAGGCAGGATCACCACGAAGAGGGGCGCGCCGAGGTCGGCGGCGCCGTCCCGCAGACGTTCGAGGATCTTCCCCGTCAGCGGCCAGGCGTCCCCGCGACCGAGGTGGGCCAGCGCGTCTCCCCCGCGTCGGGACAGGAGCCAACCCAGCCGGGACCCCGACGGCAGCTCCGGGGGCAGGCGGTGGCTGGGTAGCGGCAGGTTGAGGATCTCGAGGCCGGCCCCGGTGTCCCAGAACCGCGGCTTGCCGTAGCCGATCTGGTCGCTGCGGCCGTTGCGGAAGACGTTGCCCACGAAGAGCCCGAGGACCACGGCGTCGGCGCCGAGGATGGGGCCCCTGTCCTCGAACCGCAGCAGCTGCTGGTCGGTGCCGTAGCCGGTGACCGCCAGGTTCACCACTTCGGCGCCGGGGGCCAGGGCGTCGAGGCGGGAGGTCCAACCCGCCGCCACGTCGACCCCGTGGCCGAAGGTGAACGAGTCGCCGAGCACCAGCCAGCGGCGCATCCCCGTTGGGGGGGCGGGGCCGAAGTCCCGATCGGAGCGGAGCCCCTCGGCGCTGATGCGGATCTCGATGTCGTACTCGGAGGTCTTGTCCCGGTCGACGGCGCCGGGGACGAGATCCCAGCCGAGGAAGGGGTGGTCATCGAAGAACGTGAAGCGGGAGTCGTCCGACAGCCGCGCCGGGGACGGCTCCCCCACCCCCAACAGGCGCAGGGCCACCTCGGCGAAGGCCAGGACCATGAAGGTCGAGACCGCCATCGCGAGCAGCCGAAAAAGCCACTCCCGCCGGGACGTCATCGGCTTGGGGGTCATCGGACCGGAAGTCATTGGGTGAATCCTTGCCTGGGGACGGCCACGGCGTTACCCTTCGAGCGAAGCGAGACACACGCCATGTTCGACAACCTCCGCCAAGACACCCGCCGCCTAAAGGCCATCAAGTCCAAGGGCTTCCCCGGCTACGTGATCGAGTCTTTGCTGTTCGAGAACGGCTACCAGGCGGTGGTGCTCTACCGCATGGCCCACTGGTTCAAACGCCGCCGGGTGCCGTTTTTCGGCCCCCTTTTCGGGCGCCTCTCGATCTGGCTCACCGGGGTGGAGATCGCCCCCGCCGCGGTGGTGGGCCCCGGTCTCTTGATCAGCCACGGCCAGGGCATCGTCGTCGGCCAGTGGGCGCGCCTCGGAGCCCACTGCCACCTGCACCAGCAGGTCACCCTCGGGGCCAAGGACGTGGGCCGTATCGACGCCATGCCCAAGCTCGGGGACCGGGTGGTGATCGGCGCCGGGGCGAAAGTCCTGGGGGCGGTCGAGATCGGCGACGACGCGCTGGTGGGGCCCAACGCCTTTGTCACCCGCGACGTCCCCGCCGGCGGCAAGGCCCTGGCCCCCTACGCCGAGATCCGCGGCCCCGCGTCGAGCTGAGGCCCCCCTCACCACACCTTCCAGGGCGCCCGATCGGCGTCCCAAAGGGCCTGGAGGGTGTTCTTGTCCCGCAGGGTGTCCATGCACTGCCAGAAACCGCGGTGGCGGTGGGCCGCCAACTGCCCCTCAGCCACCAGCCGGCGCATCGGAGCGTGCTCCCAGGGGGTGTCGTCGCCGTCGATGTAGTCGATCACCTTGGGTGACAGCACAAAGAACCCGCCGTTGATCCAGCCCCCTTCACCGTGGGGCTTCTCTTCGAAGTCGGCGATCCGGTCGCCGTCGAAGGCGATGACGCCGAAACGGGAGGGCGGCTGGATGGCGGTCATGGTGGCGAGGGCCCCTTCGCGTCGGTGGAAGGCCAGGAGGGCCGTGACGTCGACGTCGCTGACCCCGTCGCCGTAGGTGAAGCAGAAGGGCTCTTCGGGGTCCAGGTACTTGGCCACCCGCTTCAGGCGGCCGCCGGTGGCGGTGGAGAGGCCGGTGTCCACAAGGGTCACCTTCCAAGGCTCAGAGGAGTTTTCGTGGACCTCCATCGAGCCCTTCGCCAGATCGAAGGTGACGTCGGAGCTGTGCAGGGCGTAGTTGGCGAAGTACTCCTTGATCATGTAGCCCTTGTAGCCACAGCAGATCACGAAGTCGTCGACGCCGTGGGCGGCGTAGATCTTGAGGATGTGCCAGAGGATCGGCTGCGGGCCGACCCGCACCATGGGCTTGGGCCGGACGACCGTCTCTTCGGCCAGACGGGTGCCCATTCCACCGGCCAGGATCACTGCTTTCATGGGAGGTCCACCTTCGTCGACGCGGACCCTTCAGCCCGCCCGTTCGGGCCTGGCGGAGGGGTCGCTGGGGGGGTTCGCCAGATTCTGCCACAGATCGAGATAGTCACCGCTGATGGCGTCGATGGAGAATTCCTCTTCCACCCTCCGCCGGCCACGCTCCCCCATCCGCCTCGCCCGCTCCGGATCGTCGAGGAGCTCCCCCAAGGCCGACGCCAGGGCGCCTTTGGCCTCGGTGTCCACCAGCAGGCCGGTGTCGCCGTGGGCCACCGCCTCCGGAATGCCGGAGACCCGGGTGGAAACCACCGGCAGGCCCGCCGCCATGGCCTCCAGGATCGCCACGGGGAATCCTTCGTAGAGTGACGGCAGGCAGTAGACCCGGGCCCGGGCGTACCAGCGCCCCACCTCCGCCCGCGGCACGCCGCCGAGGAAGCTGGCGGCTCCGCCGAGGCCCAGGGCTTCGGCGTGGGCTTCGAGGGCCGTCCGCTGCTCGCCGTCCCCCACCAGCACCAGGCGGGCGTCGGGGCGGGTCCGTCGGGCCTCGGCGAACGCCTCCAGCAGCACCGCAACGGCCTTGCGGGTGCGCATCCGGCCGACGTAGAGCACCACCGCCTCCCCGGGGTCGGCCCCCGGAGCCGGCGCGGAACCGGCTCGGGGTTCGTTCTCGAAGGCGATGCCGTTGTAGATCACGTGGACGTCCCGCGCGCCGTAGTCCTCCACCAGTTCGCCGGCGGTCACCCGACTGGGGGCCACCAGGGCGTCCGACAGACGGGCCGTCAGGCGCCCGAGGAGCGCGTGGAGGGGCGCCCGCACCCAGGCGAAGAGGCGCTCGTCGGCGGTCGGCCGGGACACCACCCGGCCGTCGGCCCGAACAGGGCGGACGATCTTACGTTCCCGGCGGTAGGACACCTGGAGGGTCGCCACCAGCCGCGACTGTGCCCAGCGGAACCCGAGGGCGCGGAACAGGCGCAGGGCCAACACCACGAAGGCGCCGTCCGACTCGTGGACGTGGACGAGGTCGAATCCCCCCCGGCGGGCGAGCCGCAGGTAGAGCCAGGCCGCCAGCAGGGGGTACGCCATCTTGCCGCCGCCGGTGCCCACCGCGTAGGGATCCCCCGCGGGGGGCGCCTGGCGGGTCAGCACGCGGACTCCGTGGCCATCGGCCCCGAGCTGGTGTGCAAGCTCGTAGACCAAGGCCCCGACGCCGGAGATGTCCGCCGGCGGGTAGGTATTGGAGACGATGAGGACGCGCACGGGGCTGCCGGCGGGCCGGAACCCGCCCCCGGATCAGAACAGCGTGTAGATGAACGGCGCCAGCGCCGAGCCCTGGGTGAACACCAGGAGCAATCCGAGCAGCAACAGCATGCCGATGATCGGCCCCAGCCACCACTTCTTTCGGACCTTTAGGAACTCCCAGAACTGCTTGAGGAACATACCCATGGTCGTGACTCTCCGTCAGAAGAACTTTTCGAGCCGCGACCGATCGGCGATCGCGTATTCCTTTTCGATCCAGTAGGTGGGGCCGTCGCGGTCGAGCTTGCGGTGGAGCGCGTCCCGGCCGATGATCTTGAAGAAGAGCCCCACCGGCGTGATCACCAGGAAGAAGAAGATCGTCAGCAGCACCCGCGTGACGAAGAAGCCGAGGACCACCGCCATCGACATCCACGCCAGGTAGACCGGACGCAGCGCCTTGGGGGCGACGGCCCCGAGGAGGATCAGGGGCGCGCCGATGACCAGCAGGACCATGCCCCACTGGAAACCTTTGTACCAGAAGAAGAACGCCCCGGCGGCGGCGAAGACGGCCCCCACCAGGAGACCGAACTTGCGCAGCGCCACCGCGTCCATGGGTAGCTGCTGGATCTCTTCGCGAATGGACATCGAGGTTCCCCGTCGTCTTGCCGGCGTCGATACCGCCCGGCGTCAGTCCAGCTCGAACTCTTGCCGCCAGTCCCCGTCTTCCTGCAGTTCGGGCTGGTCGGTCTTGGCGAGCAGATACGGACCGCACACGAGATAGTCCATCTCGGTGCGCATGAAGCAAGTGTAGGCGTGATTCGGATCGCAGACGATGGGCTCGCCGCGGACGTTGAACGACGTGTTGATGATCACCGGACAGCCGGTGAGGCCGTGGAAGGCCCGGATCATGTCGTAGTAGAGCTTGTTGTCGTCCGGATGGACCGTCTGCACCCGGGCCGAGTAGTCGACGTGGGTGACCGCGGGGATGGCCGACCTGGGGATGTTCAACTTCTCGATGCCGAAGAGTCTCTGCTGCTCCTCGGTCATCTCGGTCCACTTGTCCTCCGCCACCGGCGCCACGAGGAGCATGTAGGGGCTCTCCCGGTCGATCTGGAACCAGTCGGAAACCTGGTCGTACATCACCGACGGCGCGAAGGGACGGAACGACTCCCGGTACTTGATCTTGAGGTTCATCACCGACTGCATCTTCGGCGACCGGGCGTCGCCGATGATGGAACGGGAACCCAGGGCCCGGGGGCCGAACTCCATGCGCCCCTGGAACCAGCCGACGACGTTGTGGTCGGCGATCAGCTGGGCGACCCGATCGGGCACGGCCTCCAGACCGATGCGCTCGTACTTGGCTCCGAAGCGGTCGAGCATCGAGCGGATCTCGGCGTCTTCGAAGCCGGGGCCGTAGTACGAGCCGTTCTGGTTGCCCCGGGAAAGGGCCGTGCGGGGCTTGCCGAGGTATTCGTGCCACACCGCCAGGGCCGCCCCCAGGGCGCCTCCGGCGTCGCCCGCGGCCGGCTGGATCCAGATGTCATCGAACTTCGACTCGCGGAGAATCCGGCCGTTGCCGACGCAGTTGAGGGCGACGCCGCCGGCCAGGCACAGGTACTTCTGCCCCGTCACCTGGCGGACGTGCTCGGCCATCTTGAGCATCGTTTCCTCACACACGACCTGGACCGAGCGGGCGAGGTCCATCTCCCGCTGGGTAAGCTCCGACTCCGGCTGCCGCGGCGGGCCGCCGAATAGCTTGTGGAAGCGGTCGTTGGTCATCCGCAGGCCCGAGACATAGTCGAAGTACGACATGTCCATGCGGAAGGAGCCGTCGTTCTTGACGTCGATGATGTGTTCGTAGATCAGATCGACGTACTTGGGCTCGCCGTAGGGGGCCAGCCCCATCACCTTGTATTCACCGGAGTTGACCTTGAACCCGGTGTAGTAGGTGAAGGCCGAGTAGAGGAGCCCCAGGGAATGGGGGAAGTGGAGCTCCTTCCAGATCTTGATCTCAGGCCCATTGCCGACGCCGAAGCTGGTGGTGGCCCACTCCCCGACGCCGTCGATGGTCAGGAAGGCCGCCTCGTCATAGGGGGAGGGGTAGAAGGCCGACGCGGCGTGGGACTCGTGGTGCTCCGGGAACAGCATCTGCCCCTTGAACTCCGGCAGCGAGTCCTGGATCAGCTTCGGGATGAAGAGCTTCTTCTTGATCCACAGGGGGATCGCGGTCAGGAACGACGACAGCCCGGCGGGGGCCCCGGCGATGTAGGTCTCGAGGATGCGCTCGAACTTGAGGAAGGGCTTGTCGTAGAACGCCACGAAATCGAGCTGGGAGGCGTCGATACCGCCGGTTCGTAGGCAGTAGTCGATGGCGTTACGTGGGAAGTCGGCGTCTTGCTTGATGCGCGTGAAGCGCTCTTCGGAGGCGGCGGCGACCACCTCGCCGTCCACCAGCAGGCAAGCGGCGGCGTCGTGGTAGTAGCAAGAAATGCCGAGGATCTTCATCGGCCGGGTCCTCTGGGTCACGTCGGTCAGGCGCGGGACTGGGCACCGCGCGTCAGGGGCGAAGACGGGCTAGGCTATTCCCTTCGGCCTATGCACCGGCGCCGCGGTTGCGGCACAGCGGGTCCGAGAACGGTTGGCGCGGAGATTCTGGCCGAAGGGTTGCTTGGATCCGGACCGCAGCGGGCTGCGTCGATCGGCGGGGGCGGGACGGCGAATCCGGAGCGGCGTTTCTACCACATCGCCCCCCCACTGTCGACGGCCCTCCTTGGGTTAGACTACTTCTCTGATGCGCTTCCATTTGCCCTCCGGACCCGGCGGGCTGAGACGCCCCTGGTCCTTCTATTCGGCCCTGCTCGCTCTGCTGGCGGTGACCTTTCTGGCGACGGCGCCCATCGTCGCCATCGACCAAGACCTGTGGTACCACCTGAGCCACGGTCGCCACATCGTCGATACCGGAACGATCCCCAGCACGAGCTACTTCTCCTTCGTCGACCCACCCCGCACCTGGGTCGACTACTACTGGCTGTTCCAAGTCACGGTATGGAGCCTCTTCGACCTGGCGGGCTACCCCGCCCTGCTCCTGCTCCGGGCCCTCCTCTACGGAGGCCTGCTGGCGGCGTGCTGGGGGCTCCTATTCCACCGACCCGGTGATGGCCGACCCAACCCCGGCTTCGGCAGCGCCCTCGTCTTCGGCCTGCTGGTGGTCCACCACCTCTTCAAATTCCAGCTGGTTCGCCCCCACATGGTCAGCTACGGGATGATCGCGGTCTTCCTGCTGATCCTGGAGACCCGACCGAGGTGGATCTGGGCCCTGCCGCCCCTGGCGGTCGTCTGGGTCAACGTCCACGGGGTGGAGTATCCGGTGATGGTGATGATCGCCCTCGCCTACACCGGCGAGATCCTCCTCGGGCGCTGGCGCCGCGGCGGCGACCCCGCACCGGGGGAGGTGCGGCGCCTCGCCTGCCTCGGCCTGGTGGTGCTCTCCGTCCTGGCGACGCCCCACGGCAGTCGGCTGCTGGCGGTCCCCTTCACGTCCACCGAGCTGGCGTCCCACTACCTCGCCGAGCTGTCGCGGCCGCCGTGGACCGACCACCTCGCCGTCGCCGCATCGTGGCGCGGAATGCCGATGATCGAGGCCTTCAACGTCCTGATGGCCCTCGCGGCCCTGGCGGCGCTGGCGGCGGCGGTGGCCCGCCGCAGCCGGCCGGCCCACCTGTTGATGGCGGCCGGGGGGCTCGTTCTGTTGGTCAAAGCGGTCCGCTTCACCCACGAGGCGTCCCTGCTCTGGCTGCCCCTCCTCGCCGCCGCCCCCTGGCCGACCCTGCGCTGGCCCGTCGCCCCCTGGACCCGTGCCCTGCGGCTCTCCGCCGGGCTGGGGGCCGGTCTCCTGCTGGCCATACCGCTCCTCGACACCGCGGCGAGGTTCCGGAACGCCCCCGACGTCTACCCCCTCTCCCAGCGCCAGCTGCCGGTGGGCATCGCCGCCTTCCTCCAGCAGGTGGACGGCGGCGGCCGGGTGTTCAACAACCCCAACGTGGGCGGCTACCTCCAATTCGCCCTGCCGGACCGCTACCGCATCTTCATGGATCTGGAGATCCCCTTCCTCTTCCACGACGAGGACATGTACGAGGCCGCCAGCGCCTTCCTCGACCCCGCCGCCCTGGGCAACATCATCGAACGGTACCGACCCGAATTCATCGCCGCCACCCTCGCCGCCGACGGCTTTCCGTCGCGGATCGCCCAGCACGCCGACTATCGCCTCGTCTTCTTCGACGACACCGCCGCCCTCTACGCCGACCGCCGGGCCCACCCGTGGGTGGACCGCCGCGAGCTCAGGGTCGTCGACCCCTTCCGTCTCGCCGGCCAGCGACTGGCGGCCTGCGACGCCGCCGGTCGTCTAGAGCTACTCGACGACTTGGAAAAGATCCTCGACGTCGCCCCCACCGTCCAATCCGCGGCCCACGGCGCCGCGATTCTCCACAACCTGGACGGGCGCTTCCAAAACGCCCTCGACGTGCTCGCCCCCGCTTTGGACGCCGAGCCCAGCCGGGCCCGCACCTGGGCCCTCCGCGCCGATGCCCTGGGGGGCCTCGGTCGCTGGGACGAAGCCGCCCGCGGCTACCGCACCGCCCTGGACCGCAGCGGCTCCCGTGGGGAACGGCGCTCCATCCTCAGATCCCTCTCGATGGCCTACGAACATCTCAACCGGCACGAAGCCGCCTTCGAAGCCTTCGAGCGCTCCGTCGGCAAATTTCACGTCGAAGCACCGTACGGGGACCTCTACCGCCTCGCCACCCTGGCGGCCCGCATCGGGGAGCTCGATCGCGCGCATCAGCTCCTCTCTTTCGCCCTGTGGAAGACCCCCGAGGACGCCACCGAATGGCGGCGCCGAATCGAGGATGCCCTGGCCAAGCTAGACGCCTGAGCCTTCCCACGGATGAGTCCGGCGGACCTGCGGACCGGCCTTCCGGGGAAAGACCGTCCCGCCTCCCGGTTCACCGGAAGAAACTTCGCCGCCGCTGAGCCGGACGGCCCCTCGAAAGGCACATTCCTTGGAAACCCCCTCGGCTCGCCGCCCGAAGCCGGGGGACCCACCGGTCGGATCTACGGTGCCGAGGGCATCTCGGCACAGTGGACACCCGAACCCTGACAACTTCTTCCCCGGGGCACCCGCGCCCCGCCAAGGAACCAGGCCATGACGTTTGACGACCTTCTCTTGGAGCACGTGTTCTCGTCCTTCGACAAGCAGCTCACCATCCTCGATGTCCACAGCGACGACGACATCTGGGCATTCAGCCTGGAAACCGGACTGCTCACCCTAGGTGGCACCGTCGACTACCCCGCTCAGATCCTGGGGACCGAGAGCCATCTCTCGGAGACCTGGCGGTGGGCCTGGGCCAACGAAGCGAGCCAGATCCCGGAGGCCCTACTCGCAGCGACCCGGGACCTCCGGAGCTTCGGCGAGGCGAACCGGCTCGACGAGCTGACCACGGCGGACCTTTCCCTCGACGACGCCGACGGCGATGTCTTCGGCCTCTTCGCCCTGGGCATTCTCGGGAAACAGGCCTATTACTCCTGCCCGTACGAAGGCGGACGGATGATCGTGCTGCTGGACGATCCGCGGCTCCAGCGGCAGCGGGACGCCAAGAACCCCCTACTCAGAGCCCTCGATGCCATCCCCCAGGCCATCTCGACCTTCGAGTTCCCGACCCACCGCCCCTCCTTCGAGAGCTACCTGCGGCAGTGTGGAGTCCCCTTCGACATCCAAGGCGAGACGCTGTCCGCGGAGCACGCCGGCATCACCCTGGGGGCGACCTTCGACGACCAGGGCCGCTTGACGGACCTGGACGTTGATCGGCCGGACGGAGGCCCCTGAGCCCTCGGCGGGGCGACCCGCCGGGTCGCCCCGGGCGGCAAATCCAGCGCTCAGCCGACGGCGGCCCGCAGGAGGGTCACCTGACGCTGCACCTCGGTCCATGCCGTGCCGCCCCGCGAGGTTCTGCGCTCGGCGGCGGCTCGGGGGTCGAGCCAGGGACCGAGGTCCCCCTGGAGGTCGGGGTGAAAGCGCTGGGCCACATCAGGGGTCAGGGCCCGCAGGTCCTTACCCTCGGATTCGCACCACAGAACGATGCTGCCCACCACCTCGTGGGCGGTGCGGAACGGCACGCCGCGGGACGCCAGCAGGTCCGCCAGCTCCGTGGCGAGGCTGAAGTCCCCCACCAGGTCCTCCTCGAAGCGCACCGGGTCGAAGGTCGCCGTGCGCCACATGCCGGCGGTGATGCGCACCGAATCGAGGGTGGTCTCGACGGCGTCGAATAGAGGTTCCCTATCTTCCTGGAGATCCCGGTTGTAGGCCATGGGTAGGGATTTCGCCAGGCTGAGCAGCGCCATCAGGTCGCCGTAGACCCGCGCCGGCTTGCCCCGCACCAGCTCGGCGGCGTCGGGGTTGCGCTTCTGGGGCATGATGCTGGAACCGGTGGCGTAGGCCTCCCCCAGCTTCACGAAGCGGAATTCCGCCGACGACCAAATCACCAGCTCCTCCGCCATTCGCGACAGGTGGGTCATGGCGATGGCGCAGGCCGCCGCCACCTCCTGCTCGTGGTCCCGGGCCGCCACGGCGTCCATGGCGTTTTCCAGCACGCCGGAGAAGCCGAGCATCTCGGCGGTGCGGGCCCGGTCGATGGCGTGGGGGGTCCCCGCCATGGCGCAGGCCCCGAGGGGCGAGAGGTCGAGACGCCGCCGGGCGTCCGCAACCCGGTCCCGGTCCCGCGCCACCGACCACGCGTGGGAAAGCAGATGGTGTCCGAGGAGGATCGGCTGACCCCGCTGGAGGTGGGTGTACCCCGGCATCAGGGTCCTGCCGTCGTGCTCCACCCGCTCCACCAGCGCCAGCACCAGATCCGCCAGCGCCTCCTCCAGCAGCCCCAGGCGGCGGCGCAGCCAAAGGCGCACGTCCGTCGCCACCTGGTCGTTGCGGGAGCGGGCGGTGTGCAGCTTGCGGCCCACCTCGCCGACGATCTCCGTCAGCCGCGCCTCCACCGCCATGTGGACGTCCTCGTGGGCATCCGTCGGCCGCCAGGCGCCGGCCTTGATCTCCGCCCGCACCTGCTCCAGCCCCTCCCGCAGGCGCTCCGCCTCCTCCAGCTCCAGAATCCCCACCTCTCCCAGCATGGTGGCGTGGGCCAAGGAGCCGTCGATGTCCTCGTCCAGCATCCGCAGGTCGACGTCCAGGGACGACGAGAACCGCTGCATGTCCTCCCCCGGTGGTCGGTCGAACCGTCCGCCGATGAGCCCTTCGCGACCGGCGCCGCCCGGGTCGGTCATTCCCCCTCCGAGATGCGCATGGCGCCGAGGGTGCGCAGGCGCAGGGCCCGGAGGCGGATGAAGCCGGTGGCGTCGGACTGGTCGTAGACGTCGTCGGCTTCGAAGGTGGCGATCTTTTCGTCGTAGAGGGTGTGGGTGGCGCTGCGGCGTCCGCAGACGGTGACGTGGCCCTTGTAGAGCTTGAGACGGGCCTCGCCGTGGACCCGCTCCTGCACCGAGTCCATGAACTGCTGCAGGGCTTCCCGCTCGGGGCTGAACCAGAGACCGTTGTAGACGATCTCGGCGAAGCGGGGCACCAGCTCGTCCCGCAGGTGCTGGACCTCGCGGTCGAGGGTGATGGATTCGACGGCGCGGTGGGCGTGGAGGAGCAGCTCGAAGCCCGGGGTTTCGTAGCAGCCGCGGCTCTTCATGCCGAGGAAGCGGTTCTCGACGATGTCCACCCGGCCGACGCCATGGCGGCCTCCGATCTCGTTGAGCCGCTCCACCAGGTCCACCGGCCCTAGCTCCACGCCGTTGACCGCCACCGGCGTCCCGGAGGCGAAACGGATCGTGACCTCCTCCGGAGTGTCGGGGGCCTCTTCGGGGTTGGTGGTCATCCGCCACATGTCCGAAGGCGGACCAGCCCACGGGTCTTCGAGCACGCCACCCTCGTAGCTGATGTGCATGAGGTTGGCGTCCATCGAGTACTCCGGCTTCGGAGCGGCGGGCATGTCGATGCCGTGCTCCTCGGCGTAGGCCACCAGGTCGGAGCGTCCTTTGTAGCTCCACTCCCGCCACGGGGCGATGATCTTGATGTCGGGCTTGAGGGCGTAGGCCGCCATCTCGAAGCGGATCTGATCGTTGCCCTTGCCGGTGGCGCCGTGGGCGATGGCCCCGGCGCCGTGGGCCTCGGCGCAGCGCATGAGGCCGTCGGCGATCACAGGACGGGCGAGGGCGGTACCCATGAGGTAGTACCACTCGTAGACCGCGTTGGCCCTCAGGGCGGGGAACATGGTGTCCTCCACGAAGCGACCCCGGAGGTCTTCCACCACCAGCTCCGAGGCGCCGGTCTTCTCGGCGGCGGATCGCACGGCGTCGAGCTCGAGGTCCCCCTGGCCGACGTCCGCCGTATAGGCGATGACCTCGGCGTCGTAGGTGTGGCGAATCCAATGCAGGATGACGGAGGTGTCGAGACCTCCGGAGTAGGCGAGCACGACTTTCATCACTGGGTCTCCATGATGCTGCGTAGGCGACGGGCCAGGGCGGCACCGCCGTCGCTATCCCGGCTGACGACGAGCACCGTGTCGTCGCCGCCGAGGGTTCCGAGAACGTCTTCGAGGGACGCGCCGTCGAGGGACGCCGCCACCGAACCGGCGGTGCCGGGGGGTGTGCGGATCACCACGAGATTGGCGCTATGGCCGATATCCAACACGAATTCACGCATGCGCCGGGACAGCTCCTGGAGGGAGGCGTCCGCCGCCCCGACCGCCGACAGCACGTAGCGCTCCCCGTCCCCGTCCAAGATCTTCTCGGCCCCGATGGCCGTCAGATCCCGGGACACCGTCGCCTGGGTCACCCGATGACCCCGCTCCGCCAGCAGGCGGACGAGCTCGTCCTGGCTGTCGATGCGCCGTTCGGTGACGAGGCGCCGTAGGATCAGCGCGCGGGCGGCTGCACGGTTTCTGTTCACAGGGGCGATTCGCGGTAGGTGGGTGGATCGTGGATACGCATCGGCCGGGCTCATGCGAATATACGCATATTAACTCCAGCGACCCGAAAGTCAACCCCGTAGGACTCCGCGACCCACGTTTCCGCCTCAGCGTTTCGGCCTGGCCCTCAGCTGCACCATGCCGAAGGGGTGGTCGTGGTGCGACACGATCTCCATGGCGTAGCGCCGCTTCAGTCCGGCGAATAGGGGGATCCCTTGGCCGAGGGCGATCGGCGCCAGGGTGAGGGTGATCTCGTCGATGAGGTCCGCCTCCGCCGCCTGGCGAATCAGCCCTCCGCCGTCGAGGTACACGTCGCCGCCACCGGCGGCCGCCTTCGCCGTCTGCACCAGCTCTTCGATCGGACCCTCGATCGCCTGGACCGTGGCGGGGGGATCGGAGTCGAGGGATCGGCGGGTGGCCACCAGCACCGGCCGCTCGCCGTAGGGCCAGGGGACGTCGAAACCGCGCACCACGTCGTAGGTGTTGCGCCCCATGAGCAGCGCCCCCACGTCGGCGATGAAAGCTTCGTAGTCCAACGTCCCCGGTTCGGAGGCGCCGGGGTCCTCTCCGTCCCCTTCTCCGTCGGGGAGCCAGGAGAGATCGTGGTCCGGGCCAGCGATGAAGCCGTCGAGGGAACAGGCCAGGTACACTCGAACGTTGCTTGCAGACACAGTCGGCTCCTTGGGTCAGGGAAGCGGCGGGGACAGCCCGGGCCTAGGAACCGGGTCCCGGGCCTTGGAGCCGGGTCCCGCGCCCCGGTCCGATCGTCCAAAGGGCGTATTGGTACGAAATCCCTAGTCTGGGGACGCGGCTCCGGAGCCGGGGCAATTCGGCCAACCCGTCGACACCCTCACGGCTCCGCGACCCGTATAAAGTACTGTCTCGACATCCTATAGCTGCTGATCCCGTCCCCCAAACCCCTACTCCGGTGAGGCGCCTATGCCAACCTCCGTACATCGCGTCCTGAGCCCCTTTCGCTCGTTCGTCCGCAGCGAGAGCTTCGGTGGACTGCTCCTCGTGGCGACGGCCACCATCGCCTTCATCTGGGCCAACTCTCCCTGGGCCGCCAGCTACGAGGCCCTGAAGCAGATTCCCTTTGGCCTGGAGTTCGGCGATTGGGGCCTCAAGAAGCCCTTGATCCTATGGGTCAACGATCTGCTGATGGCCATCTTCTTCCTGCTGGTGGGCCTCGAGATCAAGCGTGAGGTGAAGGTGGGGGAACTGTCGGACCCCCAAGCGCGGGCCCTGCCGGTGGCCGCGGCCCTCGGCGGCATGGTGGTTCCGGCCCTCTTCTACGTCGCGGTCAACCAGGGGGGTGAGGGTATGCCGGGCTGGGGTATCCCCATGGCCACGGACATCGCCTTCGCCCTGGGAATCATGGCCCTCCTCGGCCCCCGGGTGCCCATCGCCCTCAAGGTCTTCCTCACCGCCCTGGCGATCGTCGACGACCTGGGGGCGGTGCTGGTGATCGCAGTCTTCTATACCAGCGAGGTCAACCTGACCGCCCTCGGATTGTCCCTCGGCCTGTGGGTCGCCGCCTGGACCTACAGGTCCCGCGGGGGGCGCCGCTTGCCCGTCTTCCTCGGGATCGGCATCGTCATGTGGTACTTCATGCTCAAGTCTGGGGTCCACGCCACGGTAGCCGGCGTCCTACTCGCCTTCACCGTTCCTATTCGTCGCCTGGTTGAGCCGGAGCAGCTCCATCGCCAAGTCCAGGAGATGTTCCGCACCGACGTCCTGGACCGCCGGGAGGCGGAGCTCGCCTACCTCGAGAAGATGGTCGACAAGGCCCAGAGCCCCCTCCACAATCTGGAGCATGGTCTCCAGCCGTGGGTCGCCTACGTCATCATGCCGGTCTTCGCTTTGTTGAACGCCGGCTTCACCCTCGGGGAAGGGGCGTCCCTCATGGCGCCGGTGTCCCTCGGCGCCTTCCTCGGCCTGGTGATCGGCAAGCCCCTCGGCGTCGCCGGCTTCGCCTGGGTCGCCACGAAGCTCGGCTGGGCCAGCCTGCCGAAGCACGTCAACTGGGCCGCCCTCACCGGCACCGGTCTGCTCTCCGGCATCGGCTTCACCATGTCCCTGTTCATCGCCGCCCTCGCCTTCGGCGGCAACGTCGCCCTCGACGAGCAGGCCAAGCTGGGGGTCCTGGCCGCTTCGGTCACCGCCGCTCTGGTGGGTCTGGTGGTCCTGCGGCTCTCCCTCAAAGAGATCCCGCCCCTCGAAGACGACTGAGCAGCGGTCCAGACACGACGATGCGAGCCGCCGGCGGATGCCGGCGGCTCGCTGTGTTTCAGGGCATGGAGGCTCGGGGAGGGGCTCCCCCGCGCTACCTCAGGGCGGTCACCACTGGCACATCCAGGGGTCGTACAGGGCCATGCCGATCTCGTTTCGTTCGCTACACCCATAGCCGTTGCAGGCGGTGACGTAGACCCACTGGTCCGAAGAGACGCTCAAGTCCATCGAGGTACCGGTGGTGGTCCCGTACAGGGTCCCCGGCAGCGCCCGGGCCGCGGGGGCCGCCGACTTGCCGGCGGAGACCAGCGTATCGATGTAGACCTCATAGTGGGTGGCGCCGGGGACCGCGTCCCAGGTGGCCCGGTTCAGGCCGTTGCACAGATGCTCGACGCCACCGCCGGTGGTGGCCACGGGGGACATGTCGCAGGTGCCGTAGGGCACCCAGTCGGTGGCGTTGCCGTAGATGTCCAGGGCCCGCGCCTTGAGGCAGAGCTCGTCGCCGGCGGCGACGCCCTCGAGCTCGGTGAAGCGGACGCTCATCTGGAAGAAGGAACTGTTGCGGTTGTAGGAGGGCGTCATCACCTGCACGCCGTTGAAGTCGCCCCAGGTGTCCATGCCGGTGCGGGTCCGGTGCAGGTGGTATCCCCACTCGTAGGTGACCTTGTTGAGGGCGGCGTCGTAGACGGGGTTGACGGTGCCGTCGGGCTTCAGGGTCATCGAGTACGGGGTCTTGTAGGGGTGGGCGCTGGCGGGTTCGCCGGGGTAGTGCTCTTCGGAGATGAACTCTTTGTAGGGCAAGCTGCTGGACTTCGCATAGCTGTACTGGCGGACCCACATCTCCAGGTCGAGGAACGGCGGCTGGACGGTGTAGTTCACGTCGCCGCCCCCCACGAGGTCGTCGGGGGTCGGCAGATTGGGATAGCTCTCGTTGAACTGCGCCACCCGCACCAGGGCTCCACCGGAGGCCAGGGCGCTGGCGTCGAAAACCTCCACCTCCACCCGCGCCAGGTCGAGCTCCCGCTGCCGCAGGCTCTGCTGCCAGACCGGCATCTCGATCTCGATGGTGGGGATCGGGTGGACCTCGTCCCCCTCGATGGGGGTGACGAAGCTGACGGAGATGTTGTCGGCGTCGTCGTCCCAGGTGTTCACCTTGAGAAAGCGTAGGGGATGCAGGGCGTCCCGCTGGGAACGGCTGTAGTCGGACACCGGGTCGTAGCGCTCGGCGTAGGTCGGGTCCAGCACCTCGAAGTGGAGGTGCTCGTAGGACCCGCTACAGGGGTAGGCGGTGTTGCAGTTCTGGCCGGTGAGCCCCAGCAGCTGACCCTTGGCGACGTAGCCCGTCGTGCTGCCGGTGGCGAGGGCGCTGTCGATCTCGCTCAGGTGGTTGTAGACGGTGTAGTAGCAGTCGCCGCCGCTGCAGCTGGGCCGGCTCGACGGCGGGTTGGTGCAGTCCACCTTGGTGCGGTAATGCTGCACGACCACCCGCTGGTTGTTATCTGCGCCATCGTTGTCGTCGAGGGTACGGACCCACCCACAGGTGGACGCGAACACCCGCATCTGGGTCTCTCCGGGATGCAGATCCACCCCGAAGTGCCAGTCGTGGTCGTCGTCGATCGACCTGCGGGGTCCGAAGGTGTCGTTGACGATGTCGGGATCCCCCCAGCGGCTCTGGGGGCAATCGTAGGTGCCGCTGGGCTTCGTGGCGTAGCCGCAGAGGGGCCACGCGGGATCGGGGTCGTAGCCGGAGGCTTCCACACCCTGGGGGGCGGCGAAGACGAGAAGGACGACGAAGGAACCGAATATCGAAAGCTTGGAAAGCATCGGATGCTCCATGTAGGTGGGTCTCTTGGCTGAGTTGCAGCTTTGGGGGCCGGACGCTGCCCGGCCGCACCCCTACCTATGGATTTCCGACGACAAACCCGCCAACTTTTTTTCAGCAATCTCGATTCCCGCCCGTCGGACGCGGTCACGGACTCATAGGGGACAGGGTTCCACGCCGGGTCGCTACCTCGGCCGACTCTGCCCCTAGCGCCGTTCGGACTCCCCTCAGAAAGGGAAGAGCAGCGGAACCAGAACCACCAGCAGGATGAGGACGACCACGGTGAGGGGCGTGCCCACCCGCACGAAGTCCATCGATCGATAGCCGCCGGCGCTCATCACCAGGAGGTTGGCTTTATGGCTGAAGGGGGTCATGAAGGCCGCCGACGCCGCCAGGCCCACCGCCATCATCAGCGGGTAGGGGCTGATCCCCAGCTGTTCGGCGGTGAGGAGCACCACCGGCGCCAGGATCACCACCGTGGGGGCGCCGTCGAGCCCCTGGCTCAGCAGACTCGACAGCATCACCAGGGCGGCGATGAAGGCGTAGGGGCCGTAGGTCTCGGCGATGTTGGTGACCCCGTTGGCCAGCAGCTGGGCGGCGCCGCTGGTCTCCATGGCGTTGCCCACCGGCAGGATCGCCGCCACCAGGTAGATCGCCCGCCACTCGATGGCCTTGTAGGCCTCCTCCATCCGCAGGGCTCCGAAGAGCACGGTCACCACCGCGCCGGTGAAGGCGGCGACGTGGATGGGGAAGAGATCGAAAACGACGATGGCGATCATCAGCGCCAGGGACCCCAGGGCCACCGGAGCCTTTTTCCTCCGACGCACCGACATGGCGTCCCCGTGGAGGATCACGAAGTCGTCGTCCTCCGCCAGCTCCCGGAGCTTCGGCTGCGGACCGTGTAGGAGAAGAGCGTCGCCGAAGCGCAGGGCCAGGTTGCCGAGGTTCTTGCGCAGGGTCTCGCCCCCCCGCTGCAGGGCCAGGACCTGGAGCCCGTAGCGGTCCCGAAAATGGAGCTGCCGTAGACTCTTGCCGGCGGCCCGGGAACGGGGAGCGACGACGGCTTCGAGCACCCGCACGGAGTCCGACTCCAGCCTCACCCCCGGCACGTCCCGCTCCAGCTGGAGGTCCCCGAGCTGCAGCAGGTCGAGCACCCGGGTGGGGTTCCCCGCCACCAGGAGCTCATCGCCGGCGCGGATGTCCTCGTCCCCCCGCACCGCCATCTCCGCTTTGCCGTTCCGAACGATGCTGACGATGGTCAATCCCGCCAGCTCGCCGAGTCCGCTGTCGCGCACCGTGGTGTCCGCCAGGGAGGAGCCGGCGGGGACTTGGAGCACGAACATGCGCTCCTGGATCAGCTCCTGGATCGGCAGCTCGCCGGTCATCTCGAGCCCCTTCTGGTCCCCCACCACCAGCAGCTGGGATTCGGTCCCCAGCACCAGCAGTTCGTCGGTGTCCCGGAGGACCCGCCCGGCGAGATCCTGCCGCACCAGGTCGCGGCCCCGGCGGATGCCCACCACCAGCACGCCGAAACGGTCGCGGAACCGCAGCTGCCGCAGGGATCGGCCCACCAGACCCGATCCCTCCGGCAGACGCAGGACCATCCCGTGGAGCTGCTCGGAGATTTCCCGCAGATGGCCCGGGTCGGCGTCCTGCACCACCAGCCCCTGGACCGCCAGGAGCTTCTGCAGGTCTTCGAAGCGGCCGTCCACCAACAGCTGATCCTCCCCCTGGAGCTCGAAATCGGGCCCCGGCGCGAGGATCTTGCGCTGCTCCCGCCGCACCGCCACCACCCGCACGTCGAGGGCCGTGCCGAGCTTGGTGTTGCGCAGGGTCAGCCCGTCGAGGTTCGAGAACGGCGGCACGCGGATCGACGTCAGCCGATCCTCGATCCGATACGCCTGGGTGAGCAGGCCCGAGGTCTCCCCCCGAGCGGCCTCCAGGCGATCCGGCAGGAGGCGCCGTCCGACGGTGGTCATGAAGAGGATCCCCGCCCCCAAGAGGGCAAGACCGATCGGCGTGAAGTCGAACAGGCCGAATGGCTCCAGACCCTCCTGGTTGGCGATCACCTCGGCGGTGAGGATGTTCGGCGGGGTGCCCACTAGGGTCGTGGTGCCGCCGAGGATGGCGCCGAAGGAAAGGGGCATGAACAGCCGGGAGGGCGAGATCTGCGCGTGGCGGGCCACCGATGACACCGCAGGCAGCATGACCGCGGCGGCGGCGACGTTGTTCATGAACGCCGACATCACCCCCGCCACCAACATCAGCAGGATGATCAGGGGAACTTCCTTGCCGCCGGACAGGGTGCTGATCCGCTGACCCACGACGTCCGCCACGCCGGTTTGCAGCAATGCGGCGCTGATGAAGAAGATCGAGAACATGGTGATCACCGCCGGCGACGCGAAGCCGACGAAGGCTTGGGACGGGTCGACGTAGCCGGTGAACACCAGCACCACGAGGCCGGCGAAGGCGGTGAGCTCCACCGGCAGCTTCTCGGTCAAGAACAGGTAGACCATCGCCACCAGGAGGGCGAAGAGAAACGCGATCGACAGAGTCATGTGGGCTCCCGCACGGTCTTCGAGATGATGGAGGAACTATACCCCAGGGCCGCCGGAGACCCCGCCCGCGGCCCGCCCTCCCCAGGGCCCCGCGGTCCGCTCGGGTCCGGGCCTCCGCGGGTTTCCCTGGCTCTTCCGGCGTCCACGGCGTATCTTCAGACCTCGGCGCCCAAGGGCGGGACGCCGGAGGATTCGGGCCCCTCCGCGGGTCCGGGGGAGCCCCAATGCACCCGCAGCTGTCGACGTTTTGGTTCCTCTACATGGCCGGCCTGGGGATCTTCTTCCCCTTCTACAGCCTGCACCTGAGCCAGGGCCTGGGGCTGACGGGGACCCAGGTGGGTCTTGTGATGTCCTGCCTGCCGCTGGTGGGTCTCGTCGCCCAGCCCCTCTGGGGGCAGATCGCCGACCGCACCGGCTCCCGCCGCCGGGTCCTGGCGCTGCTGGTGCTCGGCGTCGCCTGCGGCAACCTGTGGCTCGGCTTCTTGGACACCTTCGCCGCCGTCCTCCTCGGCACCGCCGCCCTCGCCCTCTTCTCCACCGCCGCCCTGCCGATGGCGACGGCGGTGACCCTCGCCGCCCAGTCGAAGACCGGCGCCAGCGCCTTCGGCTTCGTGCGCATGTGGGGGACCCTCGGGTTCCTCGCCGCGGTGGTGGCGTTCCCCCGCCTCCTTGAGGGCCTGGGGGACGGCGCCTGGGGACCGTGGCGGGGCCTGGGGTGGATGTTCCCCGCCGTCGCCGTCGCCAGCCTCGGGGCGGTGGGGCTGGCCCTGGCCCTCCCCCGTTCCCGAGCCCTCGAGATCCGCTCCCACCCGGGCGACGTGGGCCGGCTGATGCGCCACCGCCCCGTCCCCCTCCTGCTGGGCTTCCTCTTCGCCGCCCACCTCTGCCTCCAAGGACCCATCAACCTCTTCCCACTGCTGATCACCGAGCGCGGCGGCGACGCCGCGTCCATCGGCGACATGTGGGTCTTCATGCTGCTGCTGGAGATTCCCCTGATCGGGTTTTCCGGCCCGGTGCTCCGGCGGCTGGGACCCCGGGGCCTGCTCACCCTCGGTCTGCTGGCGGAAGGGATCCGCTGGAGCGCATGCGCCGTGGTGGACGACCTCGCAATACTGCGGTGGCTGCAGCTGCTACACGGCGTCGGCGTCGCCGGCGTCATCGTCGGCGGCCCCCTCTACCTGGAGCTGGCGGTCCCCGAGCGGCTGCGGGCCACCGGCCAGACCTTCGTCTCCACCCTGGGATTCGGCCTCGGGGCCATCATCTCCATCTCCGCCGGCGGCTGGCTGTTCGAGCACGTCGGCCCGGCGGCCCCCTACAGCGTCTGCGGAGCCGGGGCCCTGGTCCTCGCGGCGCTGGTCTTCGTCGTCTTGCCGGAGCCCTGGCGCCCCGACGAGGAAGCGCTGGACGACTGAACCGGTCCTCTAGAGCGACGCACCTCGCGAGGCCCCGCAGGCATCAAGCGGTCCGCGGTAGGGGATCCGGCAGCGTCTCTACTTCCAAAGTCGCCCGGTGGAGATCGACGGCTTTCTGGGCGTTCAACCACAGCTCGGGGGACGTTCGCAGTGCGGCCCCGAGGCGCACGGCCATCACCGCGGTGACCGCGGACCGTCCGTTGACGATCCGGTTGATGACCTTGACGTCACACCCCAGATGGTCCGCCAGCTGCTTCTGCGTTAGGCCCATGGGCCCCAAGAACTCTTCCGCGAGGATCTCCCCCGGAGGGGTCGGCGGCCGTCTACGCTGTGGGATTGCCATGGTGACTTCCTCTAGTGGTAATCGACGACATCGACTTCGGCGGGCCCTTCCGGAGTCCACCGGAAGACAACTCGCCATTGGTCATTGACGCGGATACTGTGTCTGCCCGTCAAGTTGCCCTTCAGGGCTTCCAATCGGTTGCCGGGAGGTGTCCTCAGATCGTCCAGCTCGAACGCATAGTCAAAGAGGTCTAGCTTCCTGGTGACGACTTTCGCGATCCCTGCCCAACCTGCTTTCAGGGGCGGCTTGCCGGTCTCGAAAAACGACTCCACCGATCGGCGGGCAAAGGACCGAATTGCCATGGGCGATAATACCTCCCCAAGGTATACCCGCACAAGGTATTGGCCTCGGCCAGCCTGAGCCTGCCTCCGATTGGGAAACTGCCCTCGCGTCGAAGAAAGTCGACAGCTGCCACTAGAGAATCGAACGGTATCGCCGGGGCGACGGGCGGAAGGACCCGGAACCCTCGATCTTTCTGGCTTTCCAGGTGGCAAGGAGCTTGCTCTGTGGTGCGGTGAGCCGATCCCCGCAGGGGACGCGGCACTTCACTTCATCGCCCTGAGAGGAACCCCCATGTCCCTGTCCACGACCCCTAAGTCCTCACTCCTCCATACGGTCGCCGCCGCCGCGGTGCTGATGCTCCTCCTCGCGTCGAGCCCGTCCTGGGCGAAGCACGAGAAGGGTGGCATCGAAGTCCCCGTTGGCGTCGGCTACCTTTCCAGCTCCGACGACCTGGACCTGACGGTTTACGGCCTACGGGCCCACGTCCGCTTCAACCCCCGCTGGGCCATGGAGGGCAGCCTCACCGTCCAAGATGGTCTCGACTCCGACGACGACCCGCTCTTTTTCGACCTTTCGGCCCGGGTGACGGCCTACGAATGGAAATCGGCGGAGATGTTCGCCCTCTTCGGCGCCGGGTTCGTCGACTTCGACACCCGAATCTTCAACACTCGAATCAGCAGCACCTCGGCGACCTTCCACGCCGGCCTGGGAATCCAGGTCGATCTCAACGAACGCCTCTACCTGCGTCCGGATCTCCGCTACCGATGGGGCTCTGACCTCGATTCCATCGACGACGGGATCACCGAGCTGACGGCGGCCCTGGGCTGGCGTTTCTGAGTCTGCCACTGTCCCTAGCCCGAACCCCACCTGAATCCCCGACCCACCGCGGATCGGGGTGGGGGACGAGCTAGGGACAGCTGTCAAAGGTCCCCAAATCCTGGACCGGCAGCGCCGCCTGCCCCTGGGGATTGACGTACTCCTTGATGCGGCCGGTCGCCGTGTCGGTGACCCGCAGGGTGAACTCGACGTTGGTGGTGGCGGCGAAGAAAACCCAATACCCCTCGGCGCCGGCCACCCCGCAGCCATCGAGAACCTTGAAAACCATCTCGTAGTTGCCGGGGCTGAAGAACCAGAATAGCCCCGAGGAGGACGACAGGGTTTCGGCTCTCCCCCGTCCGGGGTTGCCGTCGACGGTGTTCCAGTCGATCTCGGCGCGGAACCGCCCTTCCTGGAGGCACAGAACGTCCTCCGCCGGGACGCAGAAGCCCGGACCGTCGTCGTCGAGGACGACGACTTCGACCTCCGAACCACTCGGGTCGAGGGTCAGTCCCGCGGTCGGGCTCGAGAGCTCGACGGAGAAGGTCTCGTTGCCCTCCTCCACGGCATCCTGGAGGATCGGCACGGTGAGGGTCTGTGGCGCTCCGTCGCCGGCGGCCCAGGCCAGGGTGCCGGACGTCGCCTGAAAATCGTCGCCGGGCCGCGCAGTGCCGGCGGACGTCGAATAGTCGATCATGACGGAGTCCTGAGGGGCTCTGTCCAGCTCGACGCGGAGGGAGACGTTGGATGCGCCCTCGCCGACCTGGACCGATGGGCTCGAGAACCGGACGGTGGCCGCCGATCCTCCCCCACCGCCACCGCCTCCGCCCCCACCGCCGTCGCCGCCGTTGAAGCGCTCGTCGTAGTAGTCGCGCCAGAGGTTGCGGGCGATCGCCGCGTAGCCGGCGGAATTCAGGTGGATGCAGTCCCGAGGATTCAGCAGGGCCGCCACCGGGCTCGGCCGGTCGAGATCGCCCGGGGGTGTCAAGGCCCCCGGCGGAATCCCGTCCCCGGGGAATCCAAAGGTCTGCTGCATGGTTCCGCGGTGGGCCACGAAGGTCGCCCGCGGACGGGATGCGGCCTGGGCAGCGACTTCGGCATCGAGACGACGGAGCAGCTCGTTGATCTGACGGGGCGTCGGTGAGCCGAGGTTCCTCCAATCGTCTACACAGGATCCAATCGCCACCGTGTCCACGAAGTTCGAATAGTCGTAGAGACTGATCACCACTTCCATCTCAGGGGAGCGGGCGAGGATGTGATCCACCACGACCATCAGGTCCGCCACCACCCGGCGGAGCAGCGAGGCGACCTCCGATTCCGAAAGCGCCGTGGAGTAGCCGCCGCCCGCCTGCCCGGCGAGGAGATCGTTGCCGGTGATCGTCACCTGAACGGTGTCGATGGTCGGAAGGCGGCTGAGCTCCCCGTCGATCAAGGCGAGGGCCGCGGGCTGTCGCCACTGGTTGGCGGTGGTTCCACCGATCGCCGTTTCCTGGCCTTCTTCGGTGATCTCCGGTCGCCCGTTGGCGGCGAACACCGAACGGAGGCTACGCGCCTGCCACATGAAATTGGCCCAGCTATCGCCGACCAGCAGCACACGGGGCTCGGCGCCGACCGGCAAGGCGAGCAAAGACAGGAGCAATATCGCGACCTTTCGAATCCATAGCATCTTCATCTCCGAGGTGCTTGAAAAGCGAGTGGGGACCGTGGTCCCCGGCTTCACTAAGGTCCGCGGATTCGGAGGCTGGATTCGATACTTTTCCTAGCTGTCGGCCTCTCTACGATGTGACTTCGATCTCATCGCCGTGGCAATGCTCGACTTATCGATAGCAGCCTTCATGACACCCAATTCCCTGTTTTTCCGGAGGGTCGGGTTCGGACTGTCACCGAGGATGGCGCTGAGCCAAGGGCGCTCGATGGATCTGTCACGGCATCGCGGTGCAGCAGCTTGGGCCCCTAATCCCCCGCGGCTGCCGCGATCGGCTGGACTACCGCCCTTCGCGGGTGAGAACAGGGTACATGTCGCCGGAGATCCACAACGTCTTGCCAGAGGCGGCGGTCTCTTCACAGACCCGGCGCAACGTCTTTGTACCTTCCATCGTGCCGGCCGGGTCGAAAGCGTCGAGCTCGGCAACCAGCTCTGCCGACGTCTCGGGCACTATCGTCAATTTTCCACCATAGTCGAGCGAGGCGATCTTGCTCAGCCACGGGAAGGTGGCTGAGCGCCAACACTTGTCGACCAAGCACGAATAGTACGACTGGCCTAGATAAGCGACTTTGTTTGTCCAATCTGTCGAAGAACGTGAGCCTGTACAAACAAGCAATGCCATGGTGTCTCCAAGGCTCGAAATGAAAATCAACGTCCGAGCTTCATCTTGAGCAGCGCTCGGCGGATGTCCACCACTCCGCCGTTGCGCTTAGGCTTCGGGCACCGACGGCTGGGGGCGGCGGATGCCGAGGGCGGCGGTCTTCTGGTGCAGGTAGGTCCGCTGGATGTCCAGCAGCCGGGCCGCCGCGGCGACGTTCCACCCCGTGCGCTGGAGCACGCTTTCGATGTACTCCTTCTCGCATTGGGTCTTGAACTGCCGCAGAGTCAACGGGGTTCGGCTCTGGGAGAGGCGCACGAGGCCGGTCTCCGCCTGGCCGCCGTCGGGGGCGTCGCCGTCCCCCTCGAAGACCTGGGACGGCAGCTGATCCGCGGTGATGGGGTCTCCACCGAAGACCACCAGCCGCTCGCAGATGTTGCGTAGCTCCCGGACGTTACCGGGCCAGGGGTAGGTCTCCACCGCGGACCAGACATCGTCCTCGACCTGCTTCGGACGGACCCGATGCCGGCGGCCGAAATGCCCCAGAAAGTGCTCGAAGAGGCGGCGGACGTCGCCCCCCCGGGCCCGCAGGGGGGGCACGTCGATGGGTAGGGCCGCGAGGCGGAAGTAGAGGTCCTCTCTGAACTTGCCGTCCCGGGCCGCCGCCTCCAGGTCCTGGTGGGTGGCCGCCACGACCCGCACGTCCACCTGCCGATCCTTGGTGTCGCCGATGCGGCGGACCCGGCCATCCTCCAGGACCCGTAGGAGCCTCGACTGGAGTGCGTAGTCCATGTCGCCGATTTCGTCGAGGAAAAGGGTGCCGCCGTCGGCCTCTTCGAAGAGACCCGGCTTGGCGGCGCGGGCGTCGGTGAACGCCCCTTTGACGTGGCCGAAGAGCTCGTCCTCGATCAGGTGGTCGGGGATGGCGGCACAGTTGATCTTGATGAACGGGCCCTCGCGGCGGGGGCTCTCCCGGTGCAGCGCCGCCGCCACCAACTCCTTGCCGGTGCCGCTTTCACCGAGGATCAGCACCCGGGCGTCGGTGCGGGCGGCCTTCTGGATCTTGTCCCGCAGGTCGACGATGCCGGGGCTGTCGCCGAGGATCTCGGAGGCGACGTCCAGCTCCGAGCGCAGGTCCGCCACCTCACGGCGAAGGGCCGCGTGGTCCAGGGTGTTGCGGATCGACTGCACGAGCCGCTCGCGGCTGAAGGGCTTCTCGATGAAGTCGTGGACGCCGAGCTTTAGGGCCGCCACCGTTTCGCTGATGGAGGCTTCCCCGGACACGATGATCGTCGGCGGCAGGGTGCCGCGGTCCGCCAACGTTCGCACCAGGTCGACCCCGCTCATCCCCGGCAGGCGAACGTCGCTCAGCAGGAGGTCGGGGGCGGGTCCGGCATCGAGCTGGCCGAGGGCGGCCTCGGCGCTTTCCACCGCTGAAGGGGCGAACCCCTGCTCCCGCAGCTGGAACAGCAGATTGGCGCGGATCTTCGCATCGTCTTCGACGATCAACACTTGGCTCATGGAACAGAATCTCCAGTCGGGACGCCGTCGGCGGCGGTATCGGTCGAAGGCGAGGTCAAGGTCGAGGCGTGGTTCGAGGCATGGGTCGAGGGGATGGAGCTGGTGGTCGACGCTCCGAGGACCGGCAGGGACAGGCGGAAGGTGGCCCCCTCCGGAGATGAGGCGAAGAGCTCCAGGTCGCCGCCGTGGTCGAGGAGGATCTTGCGGCAGATGGCGAGGCCGAGGCCCATCCCCTTACCGATCCCGCGGGTGGTGGTGTAGGGCTCGAACAGCCTGTTCCGCACCGATTCGGCGACGCCGGGGCCGTCGTCGGCGACGTCCAGCAGCAGCTGGTCCCCCGCCAGGGAGAGCCCGAAGCGCATGCAGCCCGTGTCCTCCTCCAGGGCCAGAGACGCGTTGTCGCACAGGTTCACCAGCACCTGGCGCAGCATGTCGCGGTCGACGGCCACCTGCGGGGGATCGGGCCCCAGGGCGCCGGCCTCGTGCCGCAGTTCCAGGTTCGGCCACGCGGCGGCGAAGGTGGTGACGTACTCGTGCAGCAGGTTGTCGAGATCGATCTCCTGCATGGAGGGCCGGGGCAGCCGGGCGAAGGAGGTGAACGCCTGGGTGAAGCGGGCCAGGCGGTCGAGCTCCTGGCGCACCCCCTGGATGGCCCGATGGACGTCGTCGGCCCCATCGCCTTCGCCTGTGCCCACCATACCGCCGAGGCGCTCCAGCTCCAGGCGGGCGCCGGTCAGGGGGGTCCGCATCTCATGGGCGTGCCGGCGGGCGGCCTCCTGCCACGCCGAGAGGTTCTCGAGCGACCGCAGCCGCTTCTGATCCCGCGCCATGCGGCGGGAGGTCCGCTCGATCATGCGGGCGATGCGGCCGATGACATCCCGCCGACGCTCCCCCAGTTCGAGGTCCGTGCGGCCCGACGCCAGGTCCGCCAGGGCGATCCGCAGCCCCTCGAGCCGACGCTCGTCCCGGGTCTGGCGCCAGAGCACCAGCCCACCGGCGAGTCCGATGGTGCCGACGAACAGCGCCAGGAGCACCTGCTCGTAGCGGCGCTGCATCTCCAACCGGCTGTGCTCCAGGATCGACAGGCGCTGGAGCAGGGTTTGAATCTGGTCGAAACGGCTCCGATAGCCCGCCTCCCGCTCGGGGTGCTCGCGGGCCAGGGAGCGCTGGTCGTCGGCGCTGGCCTCCAGCAGCTCGATGGCCTCCGGATGCAGCGCGAAGGCGAACCACGCCTTCGACACCTGGCGCTGGAACGCCTGGAAGAGGATGGCCGCCGTGGCCACCATCAGCACCACCGCCACGAGGGGGGCCCACAGGCGGCTCACCGCTTCGGAGCTCCGGCGGACACCGGCACCGGCCAGCGGTACGAGACGAGGGCCGTGCGCTGGATGGAGGTCGCCATCAGCAGGCTGAATACCTCCGCCAGGGCTTCGGAGCGATCTTCGCTCGACTTGGCGACGTTCTCGGTGCCGCCTCGGGAAGAGCGATCGAGGGACTCGGAGAACCACCGCCGGGTGTCGTCCTGCTCACCGGCGGAGAACGGGATCACCTTGAGCTCCACCCGCAGCTCCCCAGGCGGCGGGCGTCGCCCCAAGGCTTCGGCGTCGCGGGGCCGCAGGAGCCCCAGCCGCAAGGCCCGCCACTTCTCCAGCAGGACCTCGAAGGTCGGGACGAGATCCCGCACCAGCTTCCCGTCGAGGCCGCGGGCGGCCAGCACATAGACCTCGTCCCACGGCTCGTACCGCACCTCCACCAGGGCGAAACCCAGAACCTCGGCGCCGTCGGGGGCGCGGAGACGGACCCTGAAATCGAAGCTGGTGGTGAGGCCCGTACCGAGGTGGCGGCGCACCTCGTCGTCCCCCAGCACCGGCGGCAGGTCGGTGAGCACCAGGGATTCGCCGGCCATCAGCTCGAGCCTGGGTGCCAGCCCGTCGGAAACCTGGGCCCGCGCCGGCCAGGCCAGCAGCAGCCCCATGAAGATGGCTGCCAAGGCCCAAGCCACCCCCCGCAGGCGCGCCGCCGCCGCGGCCCTGGGATCAGGCGCCATAGTCCGCCACCTGGAAGCCGAACCTGAAGACCCCCCATGAGTTGCGATACACGACGGAGGTGTAGACGGTCTTTCGATGCAGCGGATTGTCTTCGAGATCGAGATCGGGGAACGCGCGGTCGTACGCGTACTCGAAGCGGGTCTCCCAGCGCAGATCCCCCTTCTCGCGGGTCTTGCGGGGGCCCCAAAGGCTGACGGAGTAGCGGGCCGCGACCTGGGCTTCGAACAGATCGAGGTCTTCGTCTTCGATGATCCGCAGCACCAGCGGCGCTTCGGAGCCGGGAGGGCTCGGCTCCACCACCGGCAGGTTCTCCACCTGGCTCTGGCCGACGGCGGCCCGGGCCGACAGGGTGACCGTGCTGCGGCTACCCAGGCTCCAGGTCTGCTCGACGCTGCCGGAGAGGCGAATCTGGCGGTTCCTGGTCTCCGGCAGCCGATCCCCCTCCATCACCCCCGGGGGCAGGATCACGGAATCCTGCAGGAAGAAATCGAAATTGACGGGGGCGAAGAACTCCGTTTCGACGCTCTGGATGTCCACCGCGAGGGTCTGGAGGGTCCCTTCCCTGGGGAAGATCGGGTCGTCGGTGGTATCCCGGACCCAGGCCAGCTCCAACTCGTTGGTGAGGAGATCCTCGTACAGCAGTCCCCGCCTCGGGCGGTCGACCCCGAGGAGGTTGCTGCGCACCCCGTCCGAGCTGTAGTTGTGGGTCGCCCTCAAGCGGAGCGCCTGGTCGACGCCGAGGGGCATCCCCAGGGTCACCTGGGTCTCCCGGAAATCCCCCTCGCTGTTCCAATTGCTAAAGGTGGGATCGATGCCGAGGGAGAACACCCGATTGTTACAACACCCCGCGGAGGTGAGGCCGACGCTCAGGAACGCCCGGCGACCGAAGAGGTTGTATTGGGTGTAACCCAGCTGCGTGCCCCGCTCCGTCGACACCGATCCGAAGAGCACGCCGTAGTTGCCGACGAAGAACCGAATCCCCGCCAATCCCCCCAGGGAGGCGGTCCATTCGCCCCCCGGTATGGTGTCGAAGGACACCGAGTTGGTAAAACGGGTGACGATGAGATCGGTGCCGAAGAAGTAGCGCCGCAGCTCTTCGATGGTGATCACCAGCTCGTAGCGCCCCCGCTCCGAGCCCTTGCGCAGGGCGAAGCCGGCGTCGAGGACAAAGGGGAGCCGCTGGATGCGGTAGACCGACTCCCGCAGCTCCGACTCGCGGTAGAGCTGCCCCGGCTCCAGCAGCGATTCGGCGACGATGATCGACGGCGTCACCCGCCGCTGCCCTTCGACGGCGATCGTCTCGATGAAAAACGTCGGCTCTTCCCCGAGCCCCGCGGCGGACGCCGGGGTCGCCACCGTGAGGACCGACGCCACCAGGCACGCCAAAAGCGCGGCCCACGCGGCGCCGATCCACGGTTCCCCTCGGTTCAAGACGTAGTCGTCCACAGTTCCATCATCCACCTCCTCGGCACGGTCCTAGGCCGAAGCACCGCAAAGCCGATGCCAAGTCCACCGACGCCCGGAGGGCCGTCGGCGGTGGATCGGCCAGCGGTGGACCGTCACGGGGCCCGAACACCGTATGACATCCCATACGGTTTCGGGTAGCTCCAGTTGCTCTGGATCTGGATCAAGACGGACTGGGCGCTACCGCCGGAGGGCAACTCCGAGCTTTCCGGCGGTTCCAAAACGAACGACCCCACACACCGCAAGGGGCTCGCCGCCGCCCCCGGACCGTGGGTCCGGGGCGGCGGCTCAGGCTCACAGCTGGAACAGATACGACGCCTTGACGATGACCTGACGGTCTCGGCCGTCGAGGTCCGAGAGGCTCGGGGCGATCCAGTTCTCGTTGTAGACCACGAAGAGGTCCGAACCCGGGCGGTACTCCCAGCGCAGGCGAAGGTTGGCGCCGAAGAGATCCGCCACCTCGTTGTACTGCAGGATGCCGTTGAGGGACAGGTCCGGGGTGAACGAGAACTCCAGCCGCTGACGGATGATGTCGAAGGCCAGGTCGCCGCCGGGGAGCTCGATGTCGTTGCGGATCCACTGGGTCTGGGACCGGAAGTGGCGGGACGGGCGCCAGGTGAGGGTGACGCTCGCGGAGTCGTTCTCGCCGTCGTAGAAGTCGCCGGTGAGCACGTTGCCGGAGACCGCCAGCTTGCGGCCGGCGCCGGACTGGAAGATCAGGCCGCCGCGCCACCAGTCGTAGTCCCCCGCAGGAATCACGATGCCGGGGAGGATCGGGAAGTCGAAGCCCAGGTTGTCCTCGTCCCGGATGACGGTCAGCGCCAGCAGATCCTCCTGCTGGTTGCGGACACCGAAGAGGTCGAATTGGGTGGTCGACGTCTCCACCTCGTCGTCGTCGTCCACGAAGTACTCCGAGTCGATGCCGAAGATGAAACTGCGGATCTTCGGCCGGTTCTCGGGACGGGGCTCACCGGCGACGGCGGCCCGGTAGCGACGCACGCCGCGGCGCAGGAGGAAGCCGGAGGCGGGGTTGAAATCCTCGCCGATGTCGATGACGGAGGCATCGAAGTCCCATTCTCCGCCGTCAAAGGCGTAGCCGGCTCCGGTGTTCCAATCGTCCAGCTCGAAGAGGTCGTCTTCACTGCGGGCGGCGTAGGCCCACAGGCTGGAGCGCTGGGTCGGCTTGTAGTCGAGATCGACGCCGTAGGTCTGGTTCAGGTTGCCGCCGGACTGGTCGCTGCGGGTGTAGATCACACCCAGGGTCGAGCGTTCGCCGATGTTCCGCTTGAGCCGCAGGACGCCCCAGTTGGTTTCCGCCACCTGGGGACCCGCAGCGTCGTTCAGCTCGTCGGTCTGGGCGTCGATGAAACCGATGTTCCAATCGTCAACCCGGCCGGTGAAGCGGACCCCCCAGTCGATGGGGACTTGGCGACCGTCGTCGGAAATGCCGATCCGGCGGGAGAAGAAGAGCTCGAACAGCGGCGTCCCGGCGAAGGTCGGCCCGAAATCGAAGATGCCGGCGTTCTCCAGGAAGAATTCCCGCTTCTCGTCGAAGAACAGGGGGAAGCGGGTCAGGTTGACCTGCTGGTCATCCACCTCCGCCTCGGCGAAGTCCGTATTGACGGTGAGGTCGAGGCTCATCTCCTTGGTCACCGCCCATTTGACGTCGACCCCGGCGTCGAATCCGTCGTCGAAGCTGTCTTCGAGGATCGGATCCTCGGCGGAGGCGTCGGAGAAGGTGGCGTAGGGCAGCACCTGGAGCTGGAGGCCGGTCTGCAGCCCCTCGAGACCGGTGATGTGACCGCCGCGGGAGATGCGGAAGACATCGGCGTCGAGGCCGATGGGGGAGAAGTAGGTCTCCTCGTTCTTGCGCCGGATGATGCGCCGGATCTGCATGCCCCAGGTCTCGCTGGTGTCGTCGAAGCGAAGGGTCGAGAAGGGGATCTGGAACTCAATCGACCAGCCCTGGTCATGTCGATGAACACCGGTCCCCCACACGCCGTCCCAGTTGAGGTTGAAATCCCGGCCTTCGTCGGTCAGCAGGGCGTCGGTGCGGGCTCCGTTGGGGTTGGTCTCAAAGAAGTAGGCGTTACGGTGGTCGTGGAAGGTGTCGAGGAAAAGGCCGACGGAGTCATCGCGGAAGGTCAGGGAGTCCCGCTCCATCTCCTGGGCGATGAGGGCCGAGGGATCCGAGTCGAAGCACTCGACGCCGATATAGAGGCTGCTGTCGCTGTAGAGCACCCGCAGCACGGTGCGCTCGGTGGACGGCGCCAGCTCCACGGGCTCCCGCTGGGTGAAGCCTTCGAAGGGCTTCGCGCGGGACCAGGCGTCGTCGTCGAGACGCCCGTCGAGGCGGATGGAGCCGTCGATCTTGGCGGCTTCGATGGTCGGCACCGAATCGAAGGTGGAGGCCTCATGGGCGACGGCGGGAAGCGCGGCGAAGGAGAAAAACAGGCAGAGGAGCCAGCGGGCCGGCGACGGGGCTTTGTGGGGGGTCGGGTGGGACATCGATTTCCTCGGCAGTGAACGGGGGCCGCCGCGGCGGCCCGGGGTCATCGGGGTCGGGACGATCTCGGTCTTGGGAATCTGGATCTGGGGGGTCGTCATGGTGTTGCCTGGTCAGACGCGGCGGGCCACTAGGAGCTGGTCACCGGTGGACTCGAGCACCGCTTCCTCGGTGATCTCGAAGCCCGTCTCCTCCAGCCATCCCCTGACCTCCCCCTGGGTATAAGTGCGTCCCCCCAGGAGGTGGAAGAGGTTGAGGCGGAAGGCGCGGTGGAATGCCTCAGCCAAGAGGGGCAGCTGCTGACGGGTCTCCCCCGCCAGCTGTTCCAGGAGTAGCAGGACGCCGCCTGGAGCCAGGCTGCGGTGGACCCGGCGCAGCAGGGCGAGGTTCTCCGCCGGCTCGAAGCTGTGGACGATGCTGAAGAGGAAGGCGACGTCGAAGCCGCTGCCCATGTCTTCCCGCAGGAAATCCACCGCCAGGCATTCGACGCGGTCCGCCAGTCCGGCGGCCTCGGCGTTTTCCTGGGCCACCTCGAGGGAGCTCGGCAGATCCACCAGGGTGGCGGTGGCCTCCGCGTGATTCCGGCAGAAGGCCAGGGCGTGTCGGCCGTGGCCGGCGCCGACGTCCAGGAGCCGCACCGGACCCGCCGGCAGATCGAGGTGGGTGAGGATCTCGTCGCCGTTGAGCTCCGCCAGCATGCCGAGCATGGCCTGGAACGTGCGCTGCGCTTCCGGACGCTCGTCCAGCCAGCTGTAGAGGTGGATTCCAGGGTGGCCCCGGCGGATGGTGCCTTCCAGGTCGCCCCACAGCTGGAAGAGCAGCAGCGACCAGAACTTGTGGACGAGGGTGTAGTCGTAGCCGCTCTTCGCCGGCAGCTGCCAGGTCCGGGCCATGTCGGTGAGGCCGAAGCCGTCGTCCCCGCGCTCGACGTAGCCGTAGCCCTCCAGGGCTTCGAGCAGAATCTCGGTGCCGAGGGGATCGAGGTCGAGGCGCTTCGCCAGCGGCTCGCCGAGGCTGGGGCCGTCCGCCAGCGCTTCGAAGACCCCCAGGCGAAGGGCCGAGGTGGCGATGCGGAAGCCCGCCGTGCCCAGCAGGTCGAGATAGGGCCCGGGGCGTTCGTTGGATTCGAAGAACAGGCGGCGTTCGTCGTCGTTCAAGGGAATCGGCATTCGGGGCTCCTCAAGCTAGCTACGGGCACTGGGTTCGTGGCTCAACGGACAACCCGGAGCCCCGGCGGCGGAAGCCAATCCGCGACGCTCGATCTCGGCGTTCACCAGGGCATCGATGGCGAGGTCCAGCTTGCGTTCCGACATCCGGCCGCCGAGGCGACGCAGGTAGGAGCGCAGGAATCCGACCCGAGCCCCCGGCGAGTCGTCCGGCCGTTCGAGGAACGGCAGATCCGACTCGACCATGTGACGGATCACGAGCATGCACACGGGACTGCGCAGGGGGAAAAATTCCGGATTGCGCAGACCCGGGGTCATGTTTCGCTCGTGGAATTCGCCGAGCATCAGGCCGAAGCGAGTGTAATCGGGTTTCAATCGTTGTTGTACAGAATCAATGAGCTCGTTCGCCTGGTCGCATTGGACGTCGGGGAAGAGCATCAGGAGCGACTTGTCGATGGCCTCGTCACCGGTCCTCGGCTCCAGGTTGAGGAACACGTCCCGGTAGCGGCGGACCGTGTCGGTCATCTGATCCACCATCGGTTGGCCCCCGGGGTTCCGCACGCAGGTGAGGTAGAGGGTGTCGAGGCGAAGCGCCTTGGGCATGAAAGGACACACGGGCCCGGACCGCCCGAGCTCCGGATGGGGATTGGCGAGGAAACCCCGTAGCCAGCGAACAATGGTCCGCAGCGAGGCGAGGTCGTCGCCCATCGGCTTGTCGGAATCGATTTCCGAGACCCGGAACAGCTCCGACGGGGGGGTGGCGGATTCCGAGCTCGACCCGGATGGGCGGCGTTTGGACAACGCCGTCGTCAAACCGACGTGCTTGTCGCTCTGAGGGGCTCTTTCAGGTTTCATGATCTTTCCACCAAGAGACGAATTACAAGAAACAGACGCTGCTACGGGCGCTCACGCGCCAGCACCGGAGGGCTCGTCCTCGACCCGACGCAGGCTAGGGACGAGGTAGCCGATGGCGGCCACCAGCAGCACGCTGGCACCGCCGAGAATGAACATGAAGGCGATGCCGCGGCCGGCTCCGACTCCGATGACCTGACCGACGCTGGCGGACAGGGAGCCCCCTTCCTCCAGCATCGGCTCGAAGACGTGGTCCGCCAGGGGGCCGGCCACGAAATAGCCAACCGGCGCCGTGAGCCGGGTCAGCATCTGGCGCGCCGCGAGCACCTTGCCCAAAACCTCCGGCGCGACCTTGGTCTGCCAGATGATGTCGTTGCAGGCGAAGACGAACGGCAGCGTGCCGAAGAAGAAGAAGGCGCAGATGCCGATCAGCACCGACGACGGCGCCAGACCGTGGGCCATGAGGGCGATGCCGGAGAGCATCAGGAACCCCAGAACTCCGTGGATCCGGCGCTCCGGACCGCCCCAGCTGCTCATGGCGAAGCCGCCGAAGAGCATCCCCACCCCTCCGATGGAGGTCAGGATGCCGAGCACCGCCGGGGTGGTGAACTCGAGGATCATGGGGGTGATCAGCGGCCCGATGATCGACAGGATGAAGCTGAACCAGGCGATCACCAGGAGGATCGCCAGCAGCCCGGGGTGGCGGAAGATGTAGGCCAGCCCGAAGGTCAGCTCCCGCTTCATACCCCCCGGAATCTCACCCTCCGCCGGCTCCGGACGGGGGAAGCGGACCATCATCAGGGTGACGAGGGCCACCAAGAAGGTGACGACGTCGATCGCCACCACCCCCTGGATGCCGATCTCCAGCAGCAGGAAGCCGGCCATCGCCGGCGCCAGTACTTGGCGGATGGCCTGGGCGGTCTGGGTCAGCCCGTTGGCCTGCCCCAGGCGCTCCTCCGGCACCATCAGCGGCAGGGTCGCCAGGTAGGCGGGGAGCTGAAAGGCGTTGCCCACCGAGCCGATGGCCACCACCAGGTAGATGTGCCACACCTCCAGGCTGCCCATCAGCGCCAACACCAGGACGATGGCGCTGGCCAGCCCCGCCACCAGATCCGAGAAGATCATCACCAGTCGGCGGTCGTAGCGGTCCACCAGGGCCCCCGCGAGGGGGGAGATCAGAATCCCCGGCAGCTCCATGAAAAGGAAGATGAGGGCGAAGCTGGTGGCGGAACCGGTCTTCTGGTACACCCAGACCCCCAGGGCGAAGGAGGTCAAGCCGGTTCCCACCATCGACACCACCTGGCCGGTCCAGACAGTGTAGAAGGTCCTCATACGCGCACGGAGCGCTTCGGTCATCGTGTCTCCTCGATCGGCGTGGGACGCGGCAGAAAGCCGACGGTCTCCAGGAAGCCGAAATAAGCGTCGAGCAGGGGAGTGTCCACCGGCGGGCATTCGAGCCCGGCGGCGGCGAGAAGGGACTGGGATCGCTGCTGGTCGAAGGTGGGCCGCTGACGGTCCCCCTCGACCTCGTCGGGGAACAGGCCCAGGAAGGCGGAGAGGGCGTTGTCCCCACCGGACTCCACGGCGGCACGCAGGGCCTTGACCCACCGGCCGTAGGGCACGATGTCGAGGTTGTGGCCGCGGCCCTCGGCGAAAGCCATGAGGTCGCGGAACGGCACCGTGGAGGGGTTGTAGAAGTGGTAGGCCCGTCCGGGGGCCGGGGTCACCGCCGCAAGGTGGACGATGGCCTTGGCCAGGTAGTCCACCGGCAGCATGTCCATCGGCATGTCGAGGTCCGGCGCCAGCCCCAGCTGGAGGCAGCCCTTGATCCAGCTGTAGAACAGGTCACCGGTGTTCGACGCGCCGGAGTCGGCGGAGCCGGTGACCCGGGCGGGTCGGAAGACGTTGGCGGGCAGCCCCCGCCCGCGGGCGATCTCCACCAGGCGCTCGGCGACCCACTTGCTCTGGTTGTAGCCGTCTTCGAGACCGACCGGGGTGGGGGCCCGGTCTTCGTCCACCACCCGTCCCCCGTTGTCGTCGGTCAGGAAGACGCCGAGGGTGGAGACGAAGTGGACCGGCCGGGCACCGCCGTGGGCGGCGAGGCGAAGCACCTCCTCCGTGCCCCCGACGTTGATCGGCCGCAGCGGCCCGTAGGGCTGCACGAAGTTCACCGACGCCGCGTTGTGGAAGATCTGGCCGACGGCCGCCGCCAGCTCGGCGAAGGCGGCCTCCCCGAGGCCGAGGAGGGGTTTCGACAGGTCGCCGATCACCGGACGGACCCTCGCCATGCGATCGGGATCCGCCGGCAGGCCGTACGTCTCGAGGTTGGCGCGGATCCGCTCCAGGCCCGCCTCCACGTCCGCCGCCCGCACCGCCACGAACACCGGCCCCGGCATCTGCGTGAGGATCTCGTGGAGCAGAAAGCCCCCGAGGAAACCGGTGCCGCCGGTGAGCAGGACGCCCTCCGCCGGCTCGGCGCCGGGGCGGGGCACGATGGCTTCGTCGAGAACCGCCTCCGCTTCGAGGTCCAGCTCCCCGCCGCCCCCCGTCCGCAGCTCCTCCACCACCCTGGCGTAGTCCGCCACGGTGGTGGCTTCGAACAGCTTGGCGAGGGGGACGTCGAGGTCCAGGTCGCGGTCGATCTGGATCTTGAGCCGCATGGCCAGGAGGCTGCTGCCGCCGAGCTCGAAGAAGTCCTGGAAGACCCCGAGGTCCGGCACCCCCAGCACGTCCCGCCACACCGCCAGGACCTCCGCCTCGGTGGCGGTGCGTGGCTCCGCCGGAGCCTCCGGGCCCGACGACGACGGCGACGGCAGGGACCGGAGGTCCACCTTGCCGTTGGGGGTCAGGGGGAAGACGTCCAGGATCACCAGTGCCGCCGGCACCATGAACGCCGGCAGGCGTTCCCGCAGGTAGGACCGCAGCTCCCCTTCGTCGGCGGGGTGCTCCGGATCCCGCAGCACGTAGGCCACCAGGGTCTTCTGGCCGGGTAGGTCCTCCCGGGCCAGAACCACGCTCTCCCTGGCGGAGTCGTGACGCCGCAGCAGCGCCTCGATCTCCCCCAGCTCGATGCGGAAGCCGCGGATCTTCACCTGGCGGTCCCGGCGTCCGACGAACTCCAGATCGCCGGACGGCAGCCACCGCACCAGGTCGCCAGTGCGGTAGAGCCGGGCGCCGCCTTCGCGGGCGAAGGGATCGGGAACGAAGACCTCGGCGGTCTTGGCGGGCTCCCCGAGGTAGCCCCGGGCCACCCCCGCGCCGCCGATCACCAGCTCCCCGCCGGCCCCCGTGGGCACCGGGCGAAGGTCATCCCCCACCACGTAGACCCGCACGTTCCCCAGGGGACGGCCCATGGGCAGCGCCGATCGGGCGACCCCGGAGGCGTCGCGGGTTTCGAAGAGGGTGGCGCACACCGTCGCCTCGGTGGGTCCGTAGTGGTTGAAGAAGCGAACCCTCCCGCCGGTGAGCCCGGCCCAGGCCCGCAACCGCTCCGCGTCCACGGCCTCCCCGCCCACCATCATGACGTCGAGGTCCGGCAACACGTCGCCGCGGCCGAGGGCCAACCAGTCGTCCACCCACTGCTTCCACAGGGCGGCGGCGGTGTCCACCACCGCGATCCGCTCTGTCTCACAGAAGGCTTCGAGGGTCGGCCCCGTGAGCTGGCCGGGGTCCGGATGGAACACCAGGCAGCCGCCGGTGGCCAGGGCTGGGAAGAGATCCCCCACCGAGGCGTCGAAGTGGAGGGGTGGGATCACCAGCCAGCGCTGACCTTCGGTGAAGCCGTGGCGGTCGACGAAGCCGTGGGTCAGGTTGACCACGGTGCGGTGGCTCACCACGACCCCCTTCGGCTCACCGGTCGATCCGGAGGTGAAGATCACGTAGGCGGCGGCGTCCGGGGGGACGTCGACCTCCGCGTCCACTGACTCGGCGAGCTCCGGCAACGAAGCCCAGGATCCGTCGATGGAAAGCAGCTCGCCGTCGTAGCCGTAGGGGGCCGGAGTTCCGTCCCCGGCGATCAGTACCGTACACCTGGCTGCGTTGAGAAGACGCAGGAGCCGATCCGGAGGGGTCTCGGGATCGAGGGGCACGTAGGCACCGCCGACCCGAAGGACCCCCAGCACCGCCGCCATCGCGTCCCGCCCCCCGGGCAGACACAGGCCCACCGTCGCCCCCGGGCCGACCCCGAGGTCCACGAGGCGGTCCGCCAGGCGCCGCGAACGCGCTTCCAGCTCAGCGTAGGTCCACTCCCCGGACCCGTCCGCCACCGCCGGCAGATCCGGCGTGGACGCCGCCTGCCGGAGCACCAGGCCGTGGAGCCTGGCCCCCGACCGCGGATAGGCCATGGCGGTGGCGTTCCAGGTGTCGAGCTGACGCCGCAGCTCCGCCGGCGCCATCACCGGCAGCTCGGAGATCCGGCGATCCGGATCCTCGGCGACGGCGGCGAGGAGGGCCCCGTAGCCGGCGAAGAACCGTTCCACGGTGGCGCGGTCGAAGAGGTCCGTGGCGAAGTCCACCGCCCCCGAGAGGCTGCCGGCGTCGGGGCCGTCGCCGGAGAGCTCCGCCACCGAAAGGGTGAGGTCGAAGTGGGAGCCGCGGCTCTCCATGCCGAGGCCGTCGAGGCGGGCGTCGCCGAGGGCGAGGCCGCCGCCCCCCGCCCCCTGGTAGGCGAACATCACCTGGAACAAAGGATTGTGGCCGCCCCCGCGCTCCGGCCGCAGCTCGTCGACGATCTGCTCGAAGGGCAGCTCCTGGTGGGCGAAGGCTCCGTCCACCACCTTGGCCACCTCCCCCACCGCCCGGCGGAAGGTCCACGCCGGATCCATCACGGTGCGCAGCACCGCCGTGTTGACGAAGAACCCCACCGTAGACTCCAGCTCTAGGCGGTCGCGGTTCGCCACCGGCGTCCCCACCGAGACGTCCCGCTGGCCGCTCAGGCGATGGAGCAGGACCTGGAACGACGCCACCAGCACCGCGAAGAGGGTGGTGCGCTCGGCGCGGGCGAGCCGGTGCAGCTATTGGAGATGCTCCGCCGGGGCATCGAAGAGCACCCGGTCCCCTTCAAAGCTCTGGGTCGCCGGCCGCGGCCGATCCCACGGCAGCTCCAGGATCGGCGCCGCCCCCTGGAGCTGACGGCGCCAATACTCCCGTTCCCCCTCCAGCTCGCCGGCTTCGTACCGACGCCGCTGCCAGGCGGCGTATTCGGCGTACTGCATCCCGATCTCCGGCAGCGCCGCCGCCGGACCGCCGGTCTCCTCGCCGTAGAGGGCCGCCAGCTCGCCGACGAGGATCCCCCAGGACCAGCCGTCGAAGATGGTGTGGTGGATCACGAAGGTCAGGTAGTGGCGCTCCGCCCCGGCCCGCAGCAGCTCCATCCGCCATAGCGGGGCCCTGGCGAGGTCGAAGGGTTCGGCGACGCGGCGACCCAGCTCCGCCTCCACCAGCTCGTCGATAGCGTCGTCCTCCGCCCCCGCCCCTAGAGGCATCTCCAGGTCGAGGACCGGGAGGCCCTTCTCGAAGGTGCCGCCTAGCCTCTGCACCGGAGCACCGTCGATCTCGACGAATGAGGTGCGCAGGACCCCCTGCCGTTCCACGAGCCTTGCCCAGGCGCGGCCGAGGGCGGCGACGTCGAGGGGCCCCGAGAAGCGGCCGACGAACGCCAGGTTGTAGGAGGTCGAAGCGGCGTCCCCCAGCTGACTCAGGAACCACAGCCGCTCCTGGGCGAAGGAGAGGGGGGCGCCGTCACCAGGGGCCGGCCCCTCCGGCTCCTCCGACTCGGTTTCCGGCAGCCGACCGTCGATCAGCGCCGCCTGCTCCGCCACCGACAGGGCCGACGCCAGGATCTCGTTGGCCCGGAGCTCGACGCCGAACACCTGCCGCAGACGATTGGCCACCTGGGTGGCCAGGAGGGAGTGGCCCCCGAGGTCGTAGAAGTCGTCATCTGGACCGATGTCTTCAGTCCCCATCAACTCGCGCCACACCGACGCCACCTTCGCCTCCGTCGCCGACATGCCGGCGGGGATCTTCGGCGCCGTGGCCCCGTCACCCCGGCCGTCGTCCGCGACATCCATCCCCTGCACCGACCCGTCCGGGTTGGCGGCGACGGCCCGGGGCTCGACCCAGCAGCGACGACGTTCGAAGGGATAGGTGGGAAGGACCACTCGGTGGCGGTCCTCCCCGCCCCAGAACGCCCCGTCATCGACCTCGACACCGGCCAGCCACAGGGCCCCCACCGCCTCCTGCACCACCTCGGCGGCGGAGCGGTCCTCCCGCGGATGGGGCAGCGTGGGCACCGACGTGCGTCCACGGCCCTCCGGATGGCGACGGAGCAGGCTGGTGAGGGTGCGCCCGGGGCCCACCTCCAGGAAGACCGCCCCGTCTACCTCGAAGAGGGTTTCGAGGCCCTCACCGAACCGCACCGCCGACCGCACGTGGCGGACCCAATACTCGGGGTCGGCGGCCTCGTCGCCGATCCAGAGCCCGGTGACATTCGACACGAAGGGTCGACCCGGCGGACGGGGGGCCGCCAGCTCCACCTCGCCGCGGAGGACGTCGAGCATCGGTTCCATCATCGCCGAGTGGAAAGCGTGGGACGTGTGCAGAGGACGGGTTTCGATGCTGTCCGCCGCCAGGGCCTCCGCCATCCGGGCCACCGCCGCCGCCGGGCCCGACACCACCGCGTCCCCCGGACCGTTGACGGTCGCGAGGTCAACGCCGCTCACCAGCCGCGGACGCAGCTCCGCCTCCGGCAGGGTCACCGCCAGCATGTCGCCGGCGGGCATGGCGGCCATCAGCCGACCCCGCGCGGCCACCAGGTGGAGGGCACGGTCGCGGTCGAAGACGCCGGCGAGGGTGGCGGCGACGATCTCACCGAGGCTGTGGCCGAGCATGCCGTGGGGCTCGATCCCCCAGTGGAGGAACAGGCGGGCCAGGGCCCACTGGACCACGAACAGCGCCGGCTGGGCCAGGTCTGTGCCGGTGAACCGCTGCTGCGCCTCGTCGGCGGCGTCCCCCTCCGCCAGCAGCAGGGTCCGCAGGTCGAACCCGAGGGGACCCGCCAGCACGTCGCAGCAGGCGTCCACCTCCACGCGGAAAACCGGCTCCGCGGCATACAGCCCGCGGGCCATGCCGGCGTGCTGGGTACCCTGGCCGGGGAAGAGAAAGAGCACCTTCGGAGGGGCCTGGGGGGCCTCCCCATCGAGGAGCCTCCTCGGCTGCGAGCCCCGCAGCAGGGCCACCGTCTCGGTGACATCCGCCGCCGCCAGGGCCCGCCGCTTCGGCAGCCGCCGGCGGCCCCGGTGCAGCGTGAAGGCGACGTCCGCGAGGGGCAACTCCGGGTTCGCCTCCAGGTGGTCCGCCAGGGAGGCCGACATCGCGTCGAGGGCCGACTCCGAGCGGGCCGACAGGAGGATCGGCACGTGGGGGCGCCCGGGGCCCGACGGTCCCCGGTCCGGGGCCTCTTCGAGCACCACGTGGGCGTTGGTGCCGCCGATGCCGAAGGCGCTGACACCAGCCCGCCGGGGGCCTTCGGCGGCGGGCCACGGCGCCGGTTCGGCGCTGATGAAGAACGGGCTTCCTTCGAGGCCGAGCTCGGGGTTCGGCTCCCGGAAGTGCAGGTTGGGGGGCACCAGGCCGTGCTCCACCGCCAGGGCCGCGCGCATCAGGTTGGCGACGCCGGCGGCGATGTCGAGGTGACCCACCTGGGTCTTGAGGGACGACAGGGCGCAGGTCCCCGGGCCCGCCCCCTCTCCCCAGACGGAGCGCAGAGCCGCCACCTCGATAGGGTCTCCGAGGCGGGTGCCGGTACCGTGGCATTCGACGTAGCCGAGGGTCGACGGATCGACGTCGGCCCGGGCCAGGGCGTCCCGCACCACCGCCGCCTGCCCGTCGACGCTCGGCGCGGTGAAGCCCACCTTGGCCGCGCCGTCGTTGTTCATCGCCGACCCGCGGACCACCGCGGTGATGGAATCGCCGTCGGCGACGGCGTCCGCCAGCCGCTTGAGAACCACCACGCCGACGCCGCTGTTGACCACGGTGCCGTCGGCGTCCCGGTCGAAGGCCCGGCAGCGGCCTTCGGCGGAATGGATGCTGTCGGGCACGTGGACATAGCCCCGACCCTCGGGCACCCGCACCGTGGCGCCCCCCGCCAGGGCCAGATCGCACTCGCCGTCCACCAGGGCGCGGCACGCCATGTGAACCGCCACCAGGGAGGTGGAGCAGGCGGTCTGGACGGTCACCGCCGGGCCGGTGAGATCGAGCTTGTAGGCGACCCGGGTCGCCACAAAATCCTTGTCCGTGCTGATCAGCGCCTGAGTGCCGCCGTGGGCGTCGAGAACCTCCGGCCGGGTCAACAGCACGTTCACCAGGTAGGTGTTGAAGGAGGCGCCGGCGTAGACCCCCACCGCCCCCGCCCGAGGATCCCCCGCCCAGCCGGCCCGTTCCATCGCCTCCCAGCAGCATTCGAGGAACAGTCGATGCTGGGGATCGGTGAGGGCGGCCTCGGCGGCGGTCATGCCGAAGAAGGCGGGGTCGAAGTCCGCCGCCGACACGAAGTCGGCGCCGTAGGGCACGTAGTCGGGGCGAGCCATCCGCTCCGGGTCTTCCCCGGCCGCCAGCAGGCTCTCCTCGTCGTAGGGGGTGATGCACTCCACCGCCCCCGCGACGTTGCGCCAGAAGGCGTCGACGTCGGCGGCGCCGGGGAAACGCCCCGACATGCCGATGATGGCGACGGCGTCGGAGTCCTTCCGCGACCCGTCGAGGCGAGCTCTCCGGCGGTCCGGCGCCGGCGCTCCGTCCCCCCGCAGGTGCTCCGCCAGGCGGCGGACGGTCGGGAAACGAAAGAGATCGACGATGGTGAGCTGGGGGAAGCGGTCCGCCAGGGCCATGCGTACCCGCGGCAGGAGGAGGGAGTGGCCCCCGAGGTCGAAGAAGTTGGAGTCCACGCCCACGTCCGTCAGCCCCAGGACCTGCGCCCACACCGCCGCCAGGTCCCGCTCCAGATCGTCCCGCGGCGGCTCCAGGCCACCCGCGCCGTCGCCGACCGCCGCCACTGGGGCCGACGTCGCCGGGGGATCGAGGGCCAGGAGGGCCCGGCGGTCCACCTTGCCGTTGGGGGTCAGGGGCAGGCGGTCGAGGACCGCCACCGCCGCCGGCACCATGTACGGGGGCAGGGCCTCCACCGCCCGGGCCCGAAGCTCCGAGCCCAGGGAGTCCGACGGCTGCGAGGAGGGGTAGACGTAGGCCACCAGGCGCTCGTCGCCGGGGACGTCCTCCCGCACCACCACCGCCGCCTCGGCGACCTCCTCCGCCGCCAGCAGGACCGCCTCGATCTCCCCCGGCTCGATGCGGAAGCCCCGCACCTTGACCTGCTGGTCGAGCCGGCCGAGGTACTCCAGATCACCGTCGGCGCGTCGGCGGGCCAGGTCGCCGGTGCGGTACAGCCGGGCCCCGGGGCGGGTGCCGAAGGGATCCGGCACGAACCGCTCGGCGGTCTGGCCGGGGCGGCCGCGGTAGCCCCGGGCCAGGCCGTCGCCGCCGACCACCAGCTCGCCGGCCACCCCCACGGGCACCGGCCGGAGGCCGCGGTCGACGGTGTAGACCTGGGTGTTGTGGATCGGTCCCCCCACCGGCAGGACGCTGCCGCCGAAGGGGGACTCTTCCCCCGCCGGCACCGGCCGCGCCGTCGACCAGACGGTGGTCTCGGTGGGTCCGTAGAGGTTCCAGAGCTGGACGCCTCGGGCGTTCAATCCGGCCGCCAGGTCCACCGCCAGGGCCTCTCCGCCGCACAGGGCCTTGAGCCCGGGGCGGCCGGCCCATCCTCCCTCCACCAGTAGCCGCCAGGTGGCGGGGGTGGCCTGCATGGCGGTGGCGCCGACCCGCTCCAGCAGGGCTCCGAGGGCGTCCGGATCGAAGGCCGTGTCCCGCGACGCCAGCTCCAGGCGGGCCCCCACGAGGAGCGGCAGGTAAAGCTCCAGGCCGGCGATGTCGAACGACAGGGTGGTCACCGACAGCAGGCGATCCTGCGGACCGAGGCCCGGACGCAGGGCCATGGAGTCGAGGAAGTTCACCAGGGCCCGGTGGGGGATCTGCACCCCCTTGGGGCGCCCCGTGGAGCCGGAGGTGTAGAGCACGTAGGCGAGGGATTCGGGGTGGATCTCGACGTCCAGAGCCCCGGCGGCTCCTCGGGGGCCGGATTCCGCCACGTCCACCACCTGGGCGCCGGCCAGCAGCGACGCAGGCGGCTGCTCGACCCCGCCGGAGTGGATCAGGATGCAGTTCACCGCGGCGTCGTCTCGCATATAGAGGAGCCGGTCCTCGGGGTAGGACGGATCGAGGGGTACGTAGGCCGCCCCCGTTTCGAGGATCGCGAGGAGGGCCGTCACCATCTCCGGCCGACGCTCCATCGACACCCCCACCCGCGAGCCGGGGCCGACGCCTAGGCCGGCGAGGTGCCGCGCCAGGCGGCGGGACGTCTCCACCAGCTCTCCGTAGGTCGTCGCCGGATCCCCCTCCATGGCCACCGCCACGGCGTCGGGGCGGTCGGCGGCGGTGGCGGCGATGCGGCGGTGGATCGGCGTTTCGAGGTCAAAGGCCGCGGCGGTGCGGTTCCACGACCGGAGGACCGTCTCCTGCTCGGCGTCGTCCAGCAGATCGACCCGCGAGAGGGGTCGGTGGGGGTGGTCCGCCACCTGCTCCAGGAACCGACGGTAGCGCCGGAGGAGGGCCTCCACCGTGGCGGTGTCGAAGAGGTCGGTGTTAAATTCGAGATAGCCCCATAGCCCCACCCCTTCCGCGGCGTGCTGGGATTGGAGGGCCAGGGACAGGTCGAACTGGGACCGCCGAACCTCGGCGTCGAGCCCGTCGACTTCGAGATCGCCGAGGCGGTCCGCCAGACCCCCGAGGTTCTGGAGGGCGAACATCACCTGGAAGACCGGTGCGTGGGCCAGGTCCCGCTCGATCTCCAGCTCCGCCACCAGCTTTTCGAACGGAAGGTCCTGGTGGGCGAAGCCGTCGAGGACGTCCCGCCGGACCCGCTCCACCAGCTCGCCGAAGGTCGGATCCCCCGAAAGATCCGTGCACAGGGGCAAGGTGTTGGCGAACAGCCCCACCAACCCCTCCAGCTCGGGGCGCTGGCGGTGGGCCACCGGCGAGCCGATCACCACCGCGTCCTGACCCGCGTGGCGTCCGAGCACCACCGCCCACGCCGCCATCAGGGTCATGAAGGGGGTGGCCCCGAGCTCCCGGGAGCGGGCCTCCAGCCGGGCCACCAGAGCGTGGTCCAGCTCCACTTGGATGCGATCCCCGGCGAAGGTCTGCTGCGCCGGCCGGGGCCGGTCGGTGGGCAGCTCCAGCACCGGCGGCGCGGCGGCCAGATGGCGACGCCAAAAGGCCAGCTGGCCCTCCAGCCGCTCGTCGATATCGTGGCGTTCCCAGGCTGCGACATCGGCGTACTGCACCGTCAGCGCCGGCAGCTCCACCGGGGCGCCCCGGCGGTGGCCGTCGTAGAGCTCCGAGAGCTCCCTCAGGATCACGCCGATGGACCAGCCGTCGCCGACGATGTGGTGCAGCGACAGCAGGAGCCCGTGGTCGTCGTGCCCGAGCCGCAGCAGCTCGGTCCTCAGCAGGGGTCCGCGGTGGAGCTCGAAGGGCCGGGTCGCCGCCGCCGAGGCGCGGTGGCGGGCCTCCCCCAAGGCGGCGTCACCGAGGGCGGTGAGGTCCACCACCGGCAGTGCCCGGGGCCGCGGCGGGTCGACGATCTGGACCGGCTCGCCGTCCTCCGCCGCCACGAAGCGGGTGCGCAGGACCTCGTGCCGGGACACCAGGTCGTCGAAGGCCCGGCCGAGGGCCTGGGCGTCGAGGGGACCCCGCAGACGCAGGGCCCACGACAGCACGTAGGCGGCGCTGCCGGGCTCCAGCTGGTCGAGGAACCACAGGCGCTGCTGGGCGAAGGACAGGGGCGCCCCCGAGGCCAGCCCGCCGTCCGGATCCCGCGGCAGGGTTTCGATGGGGGACGGATCCGACGTCGCCGATTCGTCGTCCAGCCGGACCGCCGCCCGGGCCGTCGACACCGCCGCCGCCAGGTCGACGAGCACCGGCCGCTCGAAGAGGAGCCGCAGGGGAACCTCCACCCCCAGCTCCCGGCGCAGCCGCGCCAGAACCTGGGCCGCCAGCAGGGAGTGGCCGCCGAGGCCGAAGAAGTGGTCGTCCAGGCCCACCCCGTCGCGGCCCAGGACCTCGCCCCAGATCGCCGCCAGGGCCTTCTCCTCCACCGACTCCGGGGCCCGAAACTCGACCCCTTCCCCCAGCTCCGGCTCCGGCAGGGCGCGGCGGTCGAGCTTGCCCGTGCGGGTCCGGGGAAGGCGATCTAGAACGACGAAGGCCGACGGCACCATGTACTCCGGCAGCCGCTTTGAGAGGGCGGACCGCAGCTCCCCCGGCTCCGGCGCCGGGGCTCCATCGGCGGGTACCAGGTAGGCGGCGAGGAAGGGGTCCCCCCCTTCACCCCGCACCGCCACCGCCGTCCCGGCGATCCCGGGGTGACCCTCGAGGGCCGCCTCGATCTCCTGGAGCTCGATGCGGAATCCGCGGATCTTGACCTGGGCGTCGACCCGGCCGGCGAATTCGACGTCGCCGTTGGGCAGGTAGCGCCCCAGGTCGCCGGTCCGGTAGAGCCGGTCCCCCGCCTGCGGCCCGTCGACGAAGGGGTTGGGCAGGAACCGATCCCGGGTGGCGTCTTCGTCGGCGTAGCCGAGGGCCAGGTGGTGGCTGCGGACGTAGATCTCCCCCAGCTCGCCGATCCCCGCCAGGTGGCCGGCGCCGTTGCGCACCAAGAGTTGGACCCCGTCGAGGCCCCGCCCCAGGGGCAGGGCGGCGTGGTCGAGGCCGCCGGTCCCCAGATCCGACTCCGGATCCGGGTCGGCGTCCCGGGGAACCGCCACGTAGCTGACAGCCCGCTGGGTCTCGGTGGCGCCGTAGAGGTTGAAGCAGCGGACCCGCGGGGCGAGGCGGTAGAGGCTGTCCACGTCGCGGCGGGTCAGCACCTCGCCGACGGTGAAGACCCGCCGCAGGGAGTCGATCGGTGCCCTGTCTTCGTTCGGCCCGCGGTCCTCCGTCGACTGCACCAGAAGTTGGAGCATCGAGGGCACCAGGTTCGCCACCGTCACACTCCGGTCCCGGATCCAATCCGCGAGGTACCCAGGCTGCCCGATCCGCTCCTGCTCCGGCACGACGATGGTGGCGCCGAGGCACAACGGTAGGAAGACGTCCCGGTGCAGGGGGTCGTGGGACAGGGCCGACAGCATGGAGTAGCGGTCCCCGTCCGACCCCAGGCCGAAGATCTCCCGGAACGCCTTGATGAAATGGGTGAGGGATCCTTGGCCGCCGTGGATGGCCTTCGGCTCGCCGGTGGAGCCCGACGTGAAGGCGACGTAGGCCAGGTCCGCCGGTCCAATTTGGGCGTCCCCGTCGTCCGCGTCCCAGTCGACGGAGGGCTCCAGATCGGCGCCGATGTCCAGAACCGGTGCATTGCCAGCCGCCGACGCCGGGGGCGTGAGGGCCCCTAGTACCTCCGGCGGCGGGTCGTCCGCCCCGGGGACCTTCACCAATCCACGGGCCTGCGCTTTGTCGACGTAGCTCACCAAACGGGACGTGGGGTAGGTGGGATCGAGGACCGTGAAGGCGCAGCCCGCCCGCAGCACCCCCACAATGGCCTCCACCAGCTCGGCGGCGCGGTGGGCCCAGATCGCGACGACGTCCCCCCGGCGCAGGCCGGCGGACCGCAGGCGACGGGCGAGGAGATCCACCCGGCGGTCCAGATCGGCGTAGGGGATCTCCGACTCGGTATCCGACACCGCGATCCGTTCCGGGTGCTCCGCGGCCCGTGCACGCAGGGCCTGCCCCACGGTCCCCCGCCAGTCGTCGGCGAGGGGCGCCGTCGGGTCCGGCAGCCGCCCCTTGGCGACACCCACGGCGAGGTCGTAGTCGGCGACCCGCCGGGTCGGGTCCGCCGCCACCTGCTCCAGGAGGCCCACGTACTGTTCCAGCAGGTGGACCATGCGGGCGCGGTCGAAAAGATCGGCGTCGTAGTGGAGATCCACCGCCAGGCCGTCGCCTTCCTCCAGCACGTAGAGGGTGAAGTCGAACTTGGCCCCCTGGTCCGAGATCTCGTCGAGGGTCGCCTCCAGCCCCGGCAGTTCGAAGCGCATGTCGGGGATGTTGGCCATGTTGAACAGGACCTGGAAGAACGGCGTCTGGCTCAGGTGCCGCTCCGGGCGCAGCTCCTCCAGCAGCTTCTCGAAGGGCACGTCCTGGTGGGCGGTGGCCCCCAGCACGGTCTCCCGGGTCTTGGCGAAGACCTCCTCGAAGGTGTCCTTCCCCTCCACCCGGGTGCGCAGGATGAGGGTGTCGAGGAAGAACCCGACGATGCCCTCCACCTCCCGGCGGTGTCGGCCCGCCACGGGGGACCCCACGAGGACGTCGTCCTGACCGCTCAGTCGATGCATCAGGACGTCGAAGGCGGCCAGCATGGCGACGAAGAGGGTCGCCCGCCGGTCCGCCGCCAGGGCCCGCAGGCGGGCGGCCAGATCGGCTTTCACCGTGGCCTGGATCTGCACCCCGCGCTCGGAAGAGCGGGGGGGCCGCGGACGATCCTTCGGCAGATCGAGGGTGCCGGCGGCGCCGGCGAGCCGATCCCGCCAGTAGGCCAGGCCGTCTTCGAGATGGACCCCCCGGAGCCGGCCGCGCTGCCAGGCGGCGAAGTCGGCGTACTGCAGGGGCAGGTCCGGCAGGGGGGACGGCTCACCCTTACCGAAGGCCTCCAGCAGCGTCCGCAGCTCCCGGAACAGGATGCCGATCGACCAGCCGTCGTTGACGATGTGGTGGACAGACTGTAGGAGCATGTGCTCCGCCGGGGCGAGGCGTACGAGGACCGCCCGGTACAGGGGACCGACGGCGAGGTCGAAGCCCTCCGCCAGGACCTCCCGGCGAAGCTCCTGCAGTCGATCGTCGCGCTCCGCATCCCCCAGGGTCGAGAGGTCGACGAAGCAGGGCTCGACGAATTCGGGGGAATGGATCCGCTGACGGGTCACCCCGTCTTCTGTCACAAGAGTGGTCCGCAGGGCCTCGTGGCGGGCCACCAGCTCCCGCAGGGCCCGCAGCACCACCTCCGGATCCAGCTCCCCCGCGAGGCGCAGGGGGAAGGACATGTTGAAGGCGTTACCGCCGGGGCTCAGCTGGTCGAGGAGCCAAAGCCGCTCCTGGCCGAAGGACAGGGGCAGGAGCCCCCCGCGGTCCAGCTTCGGGATGGCTTCTCTTCCCTTCGGCTGGGCCCCGTCCGGCGCCGGCGAAGCCCCCTGGGCCTTCTTCTTCGCCCGCAGCTTCTCGAGCATGCGTCGCCGCTTCGCGGCGGAGCTTTCCTGGTTCGACATGTCCCGTCTCCCCCGTCAGCCGCCCCTTGCGGCCTGGATATCTGAATCGGTGCCCCCGTCCGGACCTTCGTCCAGCAGGGCCGCCCGTTGGTCGTCGTTCAAAGCTTCGAGATCGTCCAGAAGCTGCAGGGTCTCTTCCCCGTCGGGGGTCGCCCGCAGCTCCGTCTCCACCGCCCGGGCAAAGTCGCCGAGGGTGGGGGCCTGGAAAATCAGCTGCAGGGGAAGGTCCAGGTCGAGCTCCTCCGCCATGTCGTTGAAGACGCGGGTGGCGAGCTGGGAGTGGCCGCCCAGCTCGAAGAAGCTGTCGCCGTGGCCGACCGCCTCGGCGCCGAGGTTCTCCCGCCAAAGCCGCGCCAGCACCTTCTCCAGGGC
>JBCDIS010000033.1:0-49925 GCA_038748685.1 Acidobacteriota bacterium
GGGACGTCGAGGTGCGGGCGGTGCTGGCCCTCGATCAGGTGCGCTGAGGGCGCTTGGCCTGGGCCCGGGACTGCTAAGATTCGTGGGCCAATCACCCGAGGAGACCCCCGAATGGCCGACCCGAAATGGTCCGACGACGCCTTCCTGGACGATCTGAGGCGGCAGGCGGATCCCCTGGCGGATAGCACCGTCGCCCGCCTGGCGGACGAGCACGGCCTGCAGTCCCTCAACACCCTCTTCCCGAGGCTGCTCACCGACGTGGACCTCGACGTCGAAGAGATACCCGGGCCGGCCAGGGAGTTCTTCGAGGCCACCCGGCGACGCTGCGGTGACTTCGACTCGGAGCGCCTGGAGCGCGGCGCCTTCGCCTTCCGGGGCCACGCCTTCGCCGCCGCCATCGTCATGCTGGCGTCGAGCCTTCCCAGCGGTTACGCCGCCCCCTGCCTGGCCCGGATCCTCACCGTTTCCGGGAACCTCCAGAATCACCCCTTCCGGCGCTTGATGGGGGTGCTCCAGTTGGTGGTCCAGGTGATGGCGAAGGGCTCATCCGCGGCGGAGAGCCAGGCCCATCTGACGGCCCGCAAGCTGCGCCTCCTGCACGCCGGGATCCGCCGCATCGTGCCCCGGTTCCGTCCGGAGTACATCGACCGCTTCGGACCGCCGGTCAACCACGAAGACATGCTGGCCACGGTCATGGGGTTCTCGCACCTGGTGGTGGAGGGGATCCAGAAGCTCGGCCGCCACTTGTCGGAGGACGAGGCGGACGACATCTGGTACCTGTGGCGGTATTTTTGCCTCGACATGGGTATCCACCCCGAGGGGCGTCCCGACGACCCCTCCTTGATCCCCGAAACCCGGGACGACGCGGCGGCCTTTTACCGGTCCTATGCGCGGCGCCACTTCGCCGGGGCCGCGGAGAACCCCGACGGGGTCGAGCTGGCCAGGATCAACCTCGACATGATGGAGGCGATGATCCCCGCCTGGAAGCGCGGGATCGGCTTCCGGCGGGCGCCGCAGCTGGTCATGATGGAGCTCCTCGGGGAGGAAGGCATGCGCCGGGTCGGCGTCGAGCCCCTCGACGGGCACGGTGGTCAGGTGGCCCACCTCGGGCTGATCCTGCGCATAAGTCAAGGGGTCCCGCCGTCGCTCAAGGATCGCTTCGCCGCGGCCCTGTCTCCGCTGCTCTTCCAGGGCATCATCAACGTCAGCCGCAAGGGCGAGGTGACGTTCGTGGTGCCCGAGAACCTCGACGACGTCCGAACGCGGCTGGTCTGAGCCCCCGTGGGGCCGGGCCGAGGCGGGGGGGCGGCACTCCGAGCTCCACAATGCCCGAGGAGAAATCATGAAGTCCCCCGACAGAGCTCCGACCCCCGAGCAGGCCCGCGACGCGCGGTTCACCCTGGTGATGATCGGCCTCATGGTGTTGCTCAACCTGCCGGCAGCGTTTTTCAACCTGCAGTGGTGGTCCGCGGCGTTCAACACCGCGCTGGTCTCGGTGGTGTTTCTCGTCCACATCGTTCGCCACCGAAGCGACTTCCTCCTTCGCTTCATGATCTTCGGCCTGGCCGCCGGTTTCACGGAGCTGATCGCCGACTGGTGGCTGGTGCACCATACCGGGAGCCTGGTCTATGCGCCGGGGGAGCCGATGATCGCCGCATCCCCCTTCTACATGCCCTTCGCCTGGATGCTGATCCTGCTGCAGATGGGGGTGCTGGGGCAGTGGCTGTACTGGCGTTTCGGCTTCGTCGGCGCGACCATCACCGTCGCCGCGGTGAGCGGCATCAACATTCCGCTCTACGAGCAGTTCGCCAAGATGGCGGACTGGTGGATCTACCAGAACACGCCGATGATCTTCAGCGCCCCCTGGTACATCATCGTCGGCGAAGCGCTGCTCGGCCTGCCCCTGGTATGGCTCGGGATCCGGGTGGCGCGGGCGAGCCCGGCGGCGGCGGTGGCCTGGGGGGTGGTGCAGGGACTGGTGATCCTGGTGGCCTACGTCATCGCCTGGTGGCTCGTGGGCCCGTGCTCCGGAGCGGTCCTGCAGCTGGCCTGCTGACCCCGTCGACCCGCAGATCCCCTCGACCCGAAGGCGGGTGCGGCGCGGCGCGTGGTTCCGCGCCGCGCCGTTTCTCGTCTTGCCGAGGGGTCGATCCTCAGGGCATCCACTTGTCGAGGATCAGCCCGCCGTCCTTTCCGGTGGAGGTGAAAGCGGGTGTGCCGAAGGATACGGTGGACTCCTCCTCCACGGTGCAGGCGGAGAGACCCTCGGCCTGCAGGAACGGACGGGTGTTGACCTCGGTGTAGGCGTACGCTCCCGGGTTGACCTGGAGGCTGATGGTGGAGTGGACCTCCAGCTCCGCCGCGAAGCGCCGTCCTCGGTGCTGCTCCCGCCCCGATTTGAAGGTGCAGATCAGATCCGAGGCGGAGCTCTCGTCCTTCGGGGAGTGGACCGATCCGCCGGCAGCCCCCGAGTACAGGGAGCGCTGCGCGACCCGATACTCCGCCTCGGCGATGGAGGTCGCCGAGCTCTCCGCCATGGGGTCCCAGGTGTAGGCCTCGAAGTCCGCCCGAGCGAACCACTCCGAGCTTTGCTCGATGCGGCCTTCGCATTCGGAATCGCAGGGCTCGGCCCTGGGCAGGCGGAACGTGACCGTCGCCGACCCCGGGCCTTCGATCTGGGCGCTCTTGTTGGACCACGCGTCGAGCCGCCAGCAGCGCATGTCCATGACCACCTCGGAGGTACCGATATGGCTCAGGGACGTGGAGGTGTCGACGGCCTGCAGGCCGAGGCCCATCTCGGCGCCGGGGCCCCGCCAGCCGCCGTGGCTCCAGTCGGGGTAGTTGGGGACCTGGAAGTTGGTCTGCTGGTAGAGCTGCTGGGAGCCGGAAGGGTCGGCGCCGACGGCGGGGAGCCAGAAACAGGCGCAGGGTTCCTTCCCCCAGCCGGTCTGGGCGTCGAGCTGGTCGAGGAGCCAGGCGAGGGCCCACACCTCGCCGGTGAGCTGCGGCGCGTTGGCGAGCACGTGGCCCAGGAGGTCGTTGGCGGCGGCGGCCTCGGCGTTGTCCAGGGCCTGGAGCATGGCGGTGCTGATCCAGGTGGAGCTCGTCCCGAGCCTCTGGACCGTCTTGTAGATGTAGCTGCCGCCGGACGGGGCGAGGGTGAGGCGGAACGGATGCTCCGGCGACAGGGGTTGCAACGTCCCGGGGTCGAGGATCATCAGCCGGTAGGCGGTCCCGAGGGCGGGGCCGGCGAGGGCCCCGGGGAGCACGTGGTCGGTGGCTCCCCCGGGCCACGTCGGCACCAGGGTGCTGGCGAGGACGGTGCCGGCTCCGTCCAGCAGCCGAATCTCGGCCGTGGGGGGAAGGCCGGGGTCGGTCCCCCAGCGGACGGAGGCCACCAGGTTGGTGCCGTCGGTTGCGGTTCCGGTGATGATGACGAGCTCGGCGAGGCCGAGGGAACAGTAGCCGGCGTTGCGCGGCTCTTGGGTGATGGTCTGTGCGGCTTCGGAGCCGGTGGCGCCGAAGATCGAGGCCAGGAATAGGAGGATGAGGACGAAGCTACGGTTGTCGTCGAAGTGCAAAGCGGACTCCTTTCGAGGATGGACAACCCGGCGGATGGGCCCGTCGGCGGCGGGGCCTTCGGGCTCGGCTGCGGCTGGCGACAGGAAAAGATCAAATCGGATGTCGTGGCGGGTTCGAACGTCTCCGCCGCGGCCCAGGCCGCGCCGCGGGATCCGATTGCCCCCACCACGGGCTGCTAGGCGGAGAAGCGTCTCGGGTTCCCTCAAAAAAGATTCCGCGGTGCGGTATACAATCGGGCGCCCCGAACGACCTGAGACCTCACATGATCGAAATCATCCCCACCGACGGACTCCAAGACGGCGAGATGCCCCTGGGGCGTTTCTGCGGCTTCCACCTCGATCGCAGCCGCCCGTCGGTCGAAACCCGCTGGTTTTTGAACCACAACCGGATCTGGAACGTCAAACCCCTTTGTGACTGGACCCACCACGAGGAGCTCAAGCTCTTCCCCGAGGCGCCGGGTCACTACACCCTGGCGATCCAGTGGCGGGACGTGGACGGCTCCGGAGGGTGGGTCCGCCATCGGTTCCTGGTGAACCCGGCGGGCTCCAGCTTCCAGCCGACCCGGGCCGGGGCCCGCCAGGGGCTGGAATACTGGGCCCCCAACGCCAACGAGGCCCAGGGCATCTCCGCCTACGAAAGCGCCCTCCTGGCCCGCCTGTCGGAGCTCGTCCCCGCGGGCGCCGTGGTCTACGACATCGGCGCCAACATCGGTCTCTACGCGGCGCCCCTGTCCCGGGCGGTCGGGGAGAATGGCCAGGTCCTCTGCTTCGAGCCCAACCCGGTCTGCATCGCCTATCTCCAGGCCAACCTGGAGCGGAACCGCTGTGACAACTGCCGGATCCTGCCGCTGGCGATCACCGCCGGCGAGGATCGGGTCCCCTTCACGATCAATTTCGCCAACACCCTCCTCGGGCTGTCCCACAACTCGGCCTTCTACGGCTCCAAGGTGGGGCAGGAGGTCCTGGTGCCGGGCAGCACCCTCGACCGGCTGACGGTCGACATGGAGTTGCCGGATCCGACGGTGATGAAGATCGACGTCGAGGGGGCGGAGCACGCCCTGCTTCCGGGCATGGAGGCGGTGCTGGAGCGGGCGCGGCCCCTATTGCTCTTCGAAATCCACGGGGAGGCCGTGGCCGCCGTGGTGCTGCCGTTCCTCGACCGCTTCGGCTACCGCTACGAGGACGCCGACCTGGGGTCCCACTTCGCCGACGCCCCGTCGCTCCTCGAAAGCTTCGCCAAGGGCGTGCGGCAGATCATCTGCCACCCCCCGACGGACGCCTAGGGCTGACGGCGGCGGGCTCAGTCTTCGAGGGGGACCGACGCACCGCAGACGGGGCAGACGATGGCGTCGGCCCCGCGGGCCCGGCGGCGCTCCACCTGGAGCTTGGTGAAGGGGGTCGAACATACGTCGCAGACGTAGAGGCGTCGGCGGTCCAAGGACCCACTGTCGGCGTGGCGGGTGACGTGGGCGAGTACCAGCTCCTCGAAGAAGCGTCGAGTCTCCAGACCGGTCTGCGGGTCGAACCCGAGGACCAGGCGGCCGTGGCGCTGACCGACCTGGGTCGACCACAGCATGCAGGAACCGCCGAAGCGGGCGTCGAAGTGACCGCCGTCGCGGTAGAGGGCGCGGGTCTGGAGCAGGTCGCTGTGCTGCAGACGGGCGAGTAGACCCACCAGCACCTCCAGCACCTCGCCGCGGTACTCCACTTCCACCGTGGCCCCCGTCACCGGGGGGGCATCCTGCCCCTCGGCGCGGAATCGGGAGGGGAAGACGAGGAGGGCGCCGCCGCCCTCGGCGTGCCGCAGGGCGAGGCCTAGGCGCACCAGCTCGTCCACCACGGCGAGCCGCAGCAGCCGCTCCATCGGGGCGTCGCCGAGACCCTCTCCGGGCTCCAAGGGGAGCTCGCCGCCGGTGGCGCGTTCCTCCGGCAGGGCTCCCAGGCCGCCGTCGGCGGGGTCGCCGGCCCGGAGCATGGCCCGGGCGTAGGCGTGGAGGACGCCGGGCTCCACCGCCAGGTCCCCGAGGCGGAGGCGCCGGGCCAGGCCCCGCAGCTCCAGCTGGTGCAGGCAGGCGTCGAAGAGGGCGCGCCTCGCCCCCTCCGCCTTGCCGAGCTGGAAGCGGGTGGCGAAGGTGCGGAACAGGTCGTCCTCGGTGGCGAGCCGGCGGCCGGACCGCTTTTCCTCGATCAGGAAGGTTTCAACGTCGGTGAGCACCGCCTGGGATTCGACCTGGGGTAGCCGGCGGGTGGCGACGACGGTGTCGATCTGCTCGACGAGCCGCGCCGCCCGCAGGGAGTCCCCACGCTCCACCACCCAGAATCCCTCGAGGTCCAGCTCCAGCAGGAGCCCGTGGATCGCCTTTCGGTGCTGCGACGCGGCGGGCTCGGCCACCGCCACGAGGAGCACCACCGGCTCCCGGTCCGAGCCGCGGCAGGCCCGCTCCAAGTCCCGCACGGCGTCCCGAAGGGCCGGGGTCGGGTCGTCCCCGCGGCTCGGATCGAACACCAGCAGGGCGACGTCGGCGTCCCCCAGGTCGAGGCAGCGGAGGGCGTCGTCGACCCCCCGTTCGGGCAGGTCCCAGAGGAGGATCTCCCGGCGCACGCCGTCCAGCTCCCGGCAGCTGAGGGCGTAGACCCCCGGGCCGTGCTCCCCCCGCCCCACCCGCGGCGCCGCGAGGCCGTGGGCCAGTCCCGTGGCGGCCTCCGCTTCCCCCAGGATGACCACCTTGGCGGTGGCGAGGGGGGAGGTGGGTTGCCCTTCGGCGGAGGCCCGCAGGGCGTCCAGGTCGACCCGCCAAAGGTGGATCTGGGATTGGGCCACCGTCGCCATCAGGGGCTCCCCCGGGTGGTTGGCGAGGTTCTGCATTGGAAAAGTCCCGGGTTCCTTGAAGCTGGCGAGGGGGCGCCAGGAGCCCCGGCTCTGGCTCCACAGGCGTACTTCGCCGTCCACCGAGCGGGAGGCGAGCATCCGTCCGGAGGCGTCGAAGCCGGCGCAGCCGATGCTCTTTCGGTGGCCCTCAAGGACCGCCGCGGGTTGCCCGTCGGAGGCCCGCCAGAGCCGGAGGACCCCGTCCTCCGAGGCCGACGTCAAGAGCCGGCCGTCCGGCGACCACGAGATCGACCGCTGCCAGCTGGAGCGGACCGGCAGGGAGTGCAGGGTTTCGCCGGTGGCGGCGTTCCACAGGATCACCGCGCCGTCTCCGGAGGCGGAGGCGAGGCGCCGCCCGTCGGGGGAGAAGCGCACGCTCAGGACCCGATCCCGGTGCCCCTCCAGGAGCCGTCGGCGCTCGCCGGTTTCGGCGTCCCAGAGGGCGATGGTGCGGTCATTGGAGGCGGTGGCGAGGGTGGCTCCGTCGGGGGACCAGGCGACGCTGCGGACCCAGTCGTCGTGCCGCTCGAAGACCCGCAGGAGGGCGCCGGTCTCCACGTCCCACATGCCGACGGTGCCGCGGTGGGACCCGGAGGCCAGACGACGCCCGTCGGGGGAGAAGGCGACGCTCCACACGAGCACCTCGTCGTCCCGTTCAAGCCTGCGGTGGAGGTTGCCCGAGGCGACGTCCCAGACGCCGATCTGGCCGTCGGGGTTGCCGGAGGCGAGGAACCGTCCGTCGGGGGACCAGGCGATCTCGTTGATGTTGCCGGCGCTGACCTTCAGGACCCGCTCGAGGCGCAGGCCCTCGGGGAGCTCCAGGGAGCTGGCTGGACTGGAATCGGGCACGGATCCTCCTTCGGGGGCGGCGGGTCTGGGCGTCGGTTCGACGCCGCTCAGTTTATGCCAACGTCCCGCCGGCGGCGCTCCGATTCAGGTCACCACCCCGCGGCGCCGGAAGCGCTCGTCCCGCCAGGCGCCGGTGGCCAGGATGTCCCGCAGCGACTCCACCGCGTCCCAAACGTCGACGAAGCGGGTGTAGAGGGGGCAAAGGCCGAACCGCATCACGTCGGGGGGGCGGAAGTCCCCCACCACCCGGCGGTGGATCAGCGCCTGCATCACCCCGTAGCCCTCCCGGTGGCGCAGGCAGACCTGGCTTCCCCGCTCCGCGCCGTCCCGGGGGCAGGCGAGCTCCAGGCCGAGGCCCCCGCACCGCGCCTCCACCAGGGAGAGGAAATGGTCCCCGAGGGCAACGGACTTGCGGCGAAGATCCCCCAGGTCCACGCCGTCGAAGGCGTCGAGGGCGGCGTCGAGGGTGGCCATGGCGAGGATCGGGGGGGTGCCGCAGACCAGCCTTCCGACGCCGTCCGCGGGAACGTATTCGACGTCGAAGGCGAAGGGGTCCCGGTGGCCGAGCCAGCCCGGCAGGGGGGTGCGGACCCGGTCCTGGAGGTCGCGGCGGACGTAGGCGAAGGCCGGCGCGCCGGGGCCGCCGTTGAGGAATTTGTAGCCGCAGCCCACCGCCATGTCGACGCCGTGTTCCCCCAGCCGGACGTCGAGGGCGCCGGCGCTGTGGCTGAGGTCCCAAAGGGTGAGGGCGCCGCGATCCTGGATCCGCCGGGTCAGCTCCCCCATGTCGAGGAGCCGCCCGTTCCGGAAGTCGACGTGGCCGAGGCACACGACGGCGGTATCGTCGTCCACCGCGTCGTCGAGGTCGTCCGGGTCCGCGAGCACCAGGCGGTGGGGTTCCCCGAGCAGCTCCACGAGGCCCCGGGCGAGGTAGATGTCGGTGGGGAAGTGGTCCGCCTGGCAGACCACCGTTCGGCGGCCGGGACGCAGGTCCACGGCGGCCGCCAGCAGCTTGTAGAGGTTCACGGACGTCGAGTCGCAGCTCACGACCTCGTCGTCCTGCGCCCCCACCAGGCGGGCGATCTTGGCCCCCACCCGCCGCGGCAGCTCGATCCAGCTGTGGTCGTTCCAGCCGGCGATCAGATCCTGCCCCCACTCGACGTCCACTACCCGGAGCAGGCGTTCCCGTGCGCCGTGGGTGAGGGGGCCGAGGGAGTTGCCGTCGAAGTAGCGGAGCCCCCGGGGGATGACGAATCGGCCCCGCACTTCGGCCAGGGGATCCCGGCGATCCTCCCCCTCCATCCGCGACCGGCTCATGCTTTCGGCCATCGGCATTCAGGGGTCCTCAGGGGCCTTGGAAGTCGACGCCGCCGGCGATGCAGGCGATGGCCCAGCAGGGTTCCCCGGGGTCCATCCACGGGGCGTGCTCGGTGCCGGCGGGGTAGTGGACAAAGTCCCCCGGCAGGTAGTGGCCGGTGGCGTCGTTGAGGCCGCCGGCGAGGATCAGCAGATCCTCACCGCCGAGGTGGCGGTGCCACGGGAAGCGCTTCTCAGGCGGGGTCATCACCAGGAGCAGCTGGAGGTCGTCCGCCGGGTCCGTCGCCAGGGGGGCGGTGCGGGAGTAGCTTCCGGGCAGGGACGACCATTCCAGGGGCTGGCTCCTCGGGGGCAGCTCCAGGCGGGCGGCGGCGGGGAGGGGAACGCCCGCGAAGGGATCCTCGGCCTCTGCGGTGGCTTGGGTCGGTGGGGTCAGGCGTTGCTCCAGGGCCCGCCAGAGGCGATCTGGGGAGGGCTCCTCCGGCAGCGACCGCAGCCAGTCGCCCCCCGGATTCTGGAGTTCCGCCACCCGGGATCTGCTGACGTCGCAGAGGGCCAGGTGGGCCTCCAGGACCACCCTCTGGCATAGGGGAAGCTGCCCGGCGGCGAAGGCGGCGAGGAGCTCGTCGTCGGGGCGGTGGGTCGGGGTATGACGGGGGGTCATTGGGTCATGGTCTTTCGGATCTTGCCGAGGCCGGAGCGCAGGCGGGATTTCAGAGTGCCGAGGGGGATGGCGAGATGGTGGGCCGCTTCTTCGTAGGTGTAGCCGCCGTAGTAGGCCAGGAGGAGCGCGCGGCGCTCGCCGTCGCTGAGGTTGGCGAGGGCTTGTCCCAAACTGATACGCAGGTCCCGGGAGATCGGACCTGGGGTCCATTCCGTCGGCGGATCCGCCCCCTTCGAACCCGGCTCGGCGGCGTCCAGCTCCTCCGTCGGGCGACGTCGGCGGTGCAGGTCGATGGCCTTGTTGCGACAGATGGTGAACAGCCAGCCGGCGGCGTCCCCCCGGGAGGCGTCGTAGCTGGCGGCCTTGCGCCAAATGGCGAGGAACGCTTCTTGGAGCAGGTCCTCGACGGGGGTCCGGTCGCCGCGGCAGAGGTGCCGCAGCATCGCTAGCACCCGGCCGGAGTAGCGCAGGTAGAGCCGGTGGAAGGCATCCCGATCTCCGACGGCGATCCGTCGAAGCAGGCCCTCGTCGGACTCGGGCCCGCCCAGTCGCCCGGGTTCGCCCGTCGCGGATTCGAAAGTTTGATGGTCCACCGTGGGCTCGATCATAGCGCCCCGGCGCCGTGGAGACACGGCGCCCCGCCGTCGCGGCAGGTAGATCTCTAGGTTGACGCCGCTTTCGGTGGCGAGGGTCATCGCACCTTGGCCGGCAGCACAAAGGTCAGGGTGGTGAAGACCGTGCGCCAGTCCGCGGCCTCCGACGGCTCTTCCCGCATCCAGACCGTCGCCGCCACCCAGGGGCCCGGATCGAGTCGGACGCGGATCCGGCCGTCGTCGTCGGTACGACCCCAGGTTTCCGGCTCGGGCCCGTCGGGGCGCCTGAAGTCGACCCTCGACCCGGCCAGCGGGCCCCGCGGAGGGGCGTCGGCGTAGAGGCGTAGGGTCAGGTGACCGTCCCCCTCGATGCGTTCCAGCACCAGCTCCAGGGGGAGGCCGATCCTCCGGTCCTCGGGACTTCGGCCATCGTGAACGTCGGCTCCGACGGTCACGAGGCCCTTGAGGCTGCGGGAGTACAGCTCCGTGCCGGGGGTCTCCGTCGTGCCCGTCCGTCGCCGCAGCTCCGCGATGTGCTCCAGGCCCTCCTCCGCCAGATAGTCCTCGAAACGATCCGGGGTCAGCCGGTGGGGGGCCGCGTTTCCCTCGTAGGCGAGGATCCAGGTGCCGGGCTCGTCCGGCCGTAGGACCCCCATCGGCTGGGCTCCGTGGAGGCCGGGCAGGTCCAGCGTGCGGGAGGGGCTGTGGCCCTCGGCGCGGAGGAGGCGGCCTTCGTTGCGGAGGACCGGCTCCACGGCTCCGCCGTGGCCCATGCGGACGTCCATGCGCACGAGGTCCCCGGGCTCAATGGGGCCGGGCACCGGCTCGATCCACATGTCGTGCCCGAAGGCGGGTAGGGGCAGGAGCGAAAGCAGGAGGGCGACGATCGCGGGGATCGAACCTCGAAGGGGTACGGGCATGGCGGGCTCCAGGGTAGGGGCTTGGTCGAGGGGTGAAAAGAAAGGCCCCCGCACGGTTGGGGCGGGGGCCAAGGAACGGATGGGGATTCCCGGGCTCAGTTGGGGGAGCCGGGCATCGGGGTCGTGAGGTACGGGAAGCGGTTCAAGAACTGGCCGGCGTTCTGGGCCGCGCCGTCGGTGTAGGGCAGCTGGCCGGCGGGGGCCGCCGTCTCGTCCAGGAGGACCCCCATCACCGCCCGCAGGGCGATGTCCACCGTGTCGTCCCCGGGACGCCGGCCGTTGGGGAAGCCCGCCAGGTCGCCGCCGAGGACGCCCAGGGATTCCTGCTGATCCCTCGGGGTCGGGGCAATGGCGGTGTTGAGGCGCATCATCTCGCCCACCGAGCCGTCTTCGTTCAGCCCCGGGATACCGGTGAGGAAGATCTGCACAAGATCCTGGCGGGGGAAGAGGTTCGGGGCGGTGACGCCGAAGAGGGCCTCCAGCAGCTCTGGCAGGGTGGGGTTGGTGACGTACTTGAGGAACTGGCCGTCGTCCTTGGGCTGGCTGCCGTTGAAGCGGTTCTTGTCCGGCAGGCCGATGACGACCTCGTTCACCAGCGGGTTGGCCAGCCTGGACACCTGCACGAAGTCGCCGCTCTGGTCACCGAGCCGCGTGCCGGAGTCGACGCTGCCCAGGGTGCGGGTCCGCGGCAGCCGGGAGGCGGTCCAGCCGGCGATGACGTCGCCGTTGCCGCCGGTGAGGCAGTCGATGGGCAGCTCCAGGATCAAGCTGGTGATGTTCTTGTCGGCGGTGTCGGACGTCTCGCCGTCCGCCGGGCCCACCGGGTTGAGGTTCACCAGGTCGAAGACCTCGCCGAGGTTGACGGCGAAGGATTCCTTTCGCTGGCCGGCGAAGACCCGACCCTCACCGGCGCAGCCGGGGATCTGGATCGGGCGGATCAGGCCTTCGCTATAGCGCTCGTAGTTCGGAATCGACTTGGTGCCGATGTTGTCGAGGGGCATGCCGAACAGCCGGCCTCCAGAGGCTCCGTTGACGGCTGTCGACGTATTGGTGGGGGCGTCGGCGGGACCCCGCAGCACCAGAACCCGGTAGCGGCGGCTGGCGTTGGCGGCGCCGTTGCCGAAGAAGGGCCCGAAGGGACCTACGTTGATCAGGGGCACCGGCACGTCCTCGACGCTTCCGGGCTCGCCCACCGGGAGGGAGATGTCCTTGGACTCCTGGACGAAACGGAAGCGGAAGGTCAGGTCCTCCACCGCGTCGCCGTCGTTGGAGATGTGGATGTCGTAGGCGGCGTCGCCGTCGAGGGGGAAGTAGTTGGGGCCGCCGTAGGGGTCCTGCAGCGGGTTGTAGTTGGCGATGAGCGTCACGAAGCCTTCGCGGCCGGGCTCGTAGCTGCGGAACATGTAGAAGTCGGTGCCGTCCACCTGGGGGGCGCTCAGGATGGCGGGGGCTTCGCGGTGGCTAGAGGCTTCGGCGGCGGTGCCGGCGGTGAGGCCGAGGGCGATGGTGAGACAACAGGCGGCCAGCGTTAGGGCCGACGGGTAGCGACGGATGGTCATGGGGACGGGCTCCTTGGAGTCGGTTCTGGGACGGCCCCGGAATCGTCCGTGACCGTTTCGAACTGCCCTACGCCGCCGTCTCCCAAATCGGACGAAAAAAAGTTCGGCCGATTTTCCGAGCGGTCAGGAAACCCGGGTCGCGACGCCGAGACCGTCCCCTACCGGCAGCACCGTCGCGCGGAGCTGGGGATGCCCCACCAGGTAGCGGTTGAACGCCCGCAGCGCCTCGGTGTTGGGGTCCCTCGCCGCTTCCGGGGGAGGGTCCGCCACCCAACCCTGCCAGAGGAGGTTGTCCGCCACCACCATGCCGCCGATCGACATCTTGGGGACCAGCAGGTCCAGGTATTGGCGGTACTCCGTCTTCACCGCGTCGAGGTAGACGAAGTCCACCGGGCCTTCGAGGCGGGCGAGGACGTCGAGGGCGGGCTCCTCCACTAGCTCCACCCGGTCCTGGACGCCGGCCCGGGTCAGGAAGCCGCGGGCGATGTCGAGGCCTTCGGCGTCGGGGTCGATGCTCAAGACCCTCGCGTCCGCCGCGCCGCGGGCCAGGCACAGGGTGCCGTAGCCGATGGCAGTCCCCACCTCTACCACCAGACCCGGCCGTACGGACCTCACCAAGATCTCCAACAAAAGCCCCACCTCGGGGTCGGAGATCGGGATGCCCCCCGGCGCCGCGAGGTGCTCCATCTCCGCCAGGATGGGGTCCCGGTCCGGGAGCAGGCGCCCAAGGTAGTCGGCCTGGGCGGGTCGGAGAATGGCATCGTCGCGGACTTTCATCCTTCGATGCTACCCCAGTCCCCGGGGGTCCGTAGGGAATCCGCCGCATCGAGGTCGCCGTACACCGGGACGAAACCGCGGTCGGCGCCGCCGAGCTGGTATCGTCGCCGTAATGTCCCGACCCGACCCAGTCCGTTCCACGGCCGTGCAGCCTCGCCGCCCCCTGACCGGCGCGCCACCGCGGCGCTTCCGGTGGATCCACCGTCCACCGAAAGTCCGCTTTTCGAACACGGAGCCACGACACTCGACATGCGAAACATTGTCATCCTCGGTAACGGCATCGCGGGCATCACCGCCGCCCGCCATCTGCGCAAGCGGTGCGACGACGAGATCCTGGTGATCTCGGGGGAGTCGGATCATTTCTTTTCGCGGACCGCCCTCATGTACATCTACATGGGGCACATGGCCTACGAAAACACAAAACCCTACGAAGACCATTTTTGGGACGACAACCGGATCCAGCTGCTGCGGGCCTGGGTCACCGGCGTCGACTTCGCCGCCAAGACCCTCACCCTCCAGGGCGGGCGGACGGTGCGCTACGACGTCCTCATCCTGGCCACCGGCTCGAAACCCAATAAATTCGGCTGGCCAGGCCAGGATCTCCACGGCGTCCAGGGGCTCTACAGCCTCCAGGACCTGGAGCAGATGGAGACCTCCACGCGCCGCGGGGTGGACCGCGCCGTGGTGGTGGGTGGTGGGCTGATCGGCATCGAGATGACGGAGATGTTCCATTCACGGGGTATCCCCGTGACCTTCCTGGTGCGGGAGAAGACCTGGATGCAAAGGGTCTATCCGCGGGAAGAATCGGAGATGATCAACCGGGAGATCCGCGACCACGGCATCGACCTTCGGCTGGCCACGGAGCTCGAACGGGTAGAGGGGGACGACCGGGGCTGGGTCCGCTCGGTGGTGACCACCGACGGCGAAGAGATCCCTTGCCAGTTCCTGGGCTTGACGGTGGGGGTCTCCCCCAACATCGAGTTCCTGCGAACCACGGATCTCGAAACCGACCGCGGCATTCTGGTGGACGGGCACCTGCGCACCAACCAGGAGGGTGTCTACGCCATCGGCGACTGCGCCCAGGTGCGGGACCCCGTGCCGGGGCGTCGTCCGGTGGAGCCCCTTTGGTACACCGGGCGGATGATGGGGGAGACGGTGGCCCGCGTGATCACCGGCGAGGACCTCCCCTACGATCCGGGGATCTGGTTCAACTCCGCCAAGTTCTTCGAGCTCGAATGGCAGGTCTACGGCAACGTCGGCGCCACCCCGGCGGACGGCGAGGAGACCCTATTCTGGCAGGATCCGGGGGGCAAGAAAGCGATCCGGATCAATTACCGGACAGGGGACCGCACGGTTACCGGCTTCCAGGTGATGGGGATCCGCTACCGGCACGAGCTGTGTCATCAGTGGCTCGAAGAGGGAGCGGACGTGCGGACCGTGCTGGAGAACTTGGGGGCGGCGAACTTCGACCCCGAGTTCTACGCCCAGCACGAGAAGGACCTGATCTCGATCTACAACCAGAAGCATCCCGACGCACCGCTACGGCTGAAGCGCAGGCGCGGCCTCAAGGGTTTCTTCCAACTGCGCCGGGCGTCGTGAGGATAGAGCGATGAGCGAGACTTCCAACCCCTCCGCCGCCCTCCTCAAGAAGCTAGGTCAGGGCCTCTTCCTACTCGGCTTCGCTGTCTTCGTGGCGTCCCTCGGACTCAGCGAGTACCGCATCACCGACGAGGTGATCCAGGGCCTCTCGGACAGCGGCGCCGTCACCAACGGAATCTTCCTCGAGGAGCTCGGCGAGCTGAAGGATCAAAGCTTTCGCTCGCCGTTCGCCTTCGTCGCCCAGCTGGACGCCAAGATCGTCGAGGCGAACGCCCGCGAGGCGTGGATTTCGCAGTGGGACGTCGACAATTACAAGACCGCCGTCGCCAAGGCGGCGTCGACGGGGCCGGTGCCGGCCAACGTCACCCTCTTCTTCTGGCTGACCTTCATGCTCGCTTCGGCGGGGGCCCTGATCGACTTCCTGGCCCGGCTGCGCTTGGAGCCGGCGGGGATCAAGAACAACGGCATTTTTCACAGCAAGGCGAAGTCGCGGGGCTGGATCGGCATCGCCGCCGGCGTCTTCTTCATCGGCTTCTACATCCTGCTGTACTTCTACCCGTTCTACATCACCAATTGGATTCGGCTGGCGGATCCGGTGAGCCACGCCCTGCGGGGCCAGGCGGCGGACCGGTGGTTCTTCTACGGCCTGCTCTACACCTTCTGCGTGCTGGTGATGGGGGTGCGCTTCGCCGTCAACTACCGCCACAGCAAGTATCAGCTGGTCCGCACCGCTTCGGTGACGTTTTTCCAGCTCGGCTTCGCGTTCCTGATCCCGGCGATCATGGTGGCCCTCAACAAGCCGTCCTATGACCTGAAGCTGGCCTGGCCCCTCGACTACGGCTTCTTCGCCGATTACAACATCAACAGCCTGATCTCCAGCGGTACCCTGGGCTGGGCGATTCTCCTCTGGGGCATCGCCCTGGCCATCCTGGTGGTCCCCGCCCTCGCCGTCTTCTTCGGCAAGCGGTGGTATTGCTCGTGGGTATGCGGCTGCGGCGGTTTGGCGGAGACCCTCGGCGATCCCTACCGGCACCTTTCGGACAAGAGCGTCAAAGCGTGGCGGATCGAGCGCTGGCTGATCCACGCCGTGCTGGTGTTCGCGGTGGTGATGACCGCGGCGGTCCTGGCGGATTTCTTCACCGGACGCAGCGGGGAGGCCCTCTTCGGCGGTAACAGCTGGAAGGTGCGCAGCTGGTACGGCTTCCTCATCGGCTCCATCTTCGCCGGGGTGGTGGGGACGGGCTTCTATCCGCTGATGGGGAATCGGGTGTGGTGCCGCTTCGGCTGTCCGCTGGCCGCGATCCTCGGCATGGTGCAGAAGTACCAATCCCGCTTCCGCATCACCACCAACGGGGGCCAGTGCATCTCCTGCGGCAACTGCTCGACCTACTGCGAGCAGGGGATCGACGTGCGCTGGTACGCGCAGCGGGGCCAGAACATCATCCGCTCGTCCTGCGTCGGCTGCGGGATCTGTTCCCAGGTGTGCCCGCGGGGCGTGCTGAGGCTCGAGAACGGACCCATGGCGGGACGCTACAACGAGGTGTCGCTGGTGCAGATCGGCCAGGGGCGTATCGACATCGGGTAGGCGATGGCAAGAGCCGGTCCGGGCCAACCCGGACCGGCGTGGCACGGCTAACGATCCGCAGGGACGACGTCCACCGTCATGGTTGCGCGGTGGCATTCGCCATCCCATTCGCAGACCTTGAAGGTGAAGCTGTCCAGGCCGACGAAGCCTGGCATCGGCATGTAGACGAACGTGCCGTCCGGTTTCACCTCGACGACGCCGTGCTCCGCTTCCCGGGCGATATGGTTGGTCGTCGGGTCGAGCCCGTCCGGAACCTCGCCGGCATACGGGTCGATCGTGGTCAGCTGGTCCGCCTCCGCGAACGCGTGCTGGGCCCCCCGGGGAGTGCGCGGTCGACGGGGGGATCCCATCAAGGGGAATGGAGGCGGATCAGCGACGGACGGCGATGGCGACGGTGGTCTGCGTCCAGTCGTCGTCCCCTTGGGCCGCCGTAGCCTCGGATGTCCGAAGACGACCGCCGCGGGCGCAGAGGTGGACGAGCTGCTGTAGGGGATGGTGGAGGCTAGGGCGGGTGGCGGGCTGTTCGAGGAAATCGAAGCGGGTGGGGATCGGCGTCGCGAGGGCCTTGAGGTAGAGGGTGCCCACGGCATCGCCGTCTGATGAGTCCCCGCACCACGGAAACCCCTCCGGCAGCCGGAGGGGCAGACCCTGGGGATGGTCGAAGTAGCGGGCGGCGACGGCGTAGGCGTCGCCGGCTTCGAGGGGTAGCCCCTCGGCGATATCGGCGTCGCCTTGGAAGGGGAGCATCGAATCCACCCGCAGGTCGGCCCCCAGCTGGAGGAGGTGGACGAAGAGGCGACGGTCGGATCGGTTGCGGATCTCGATTTCGGCGCGTTCACCTTCGGCGAAGCGGGGAGCCACGTCGCCGGCCGCGGCGACGGCGGGTACGAAGCGCCCATCAGCCTCGTCCCAACCTGAGATCCGCAGCTCGATCCCTTCTCGAAGCGGGCTGGCGCGGTCCGGGTTCTCGAGGGAAAGCAGGTTGCGGAAACTTGCGACCCGGCCGAGATCCTCCACCAGCCCCCTCCGCCCCGTGGCGTCGTCGGGCCGGGGGCGAGCGACCGGGCGAAGATCGTTTCCGAGGGCTTCCCACGTGCCGGAGGCTTGGGCGGAGTCCCCGGAGCCGGGTGGCGTCCGGCGGAGGACCACGTCGGCGTCCGCCGCGTCGTCGGTCGCCGTCAGCAGCGGCGCGTCGGCGATGTGGGTCGCCACGTCCCGCCATGCGCCGGCCTCCCCTTCGGTCCTGGAGGCATTGTGGATTGCCACCCGGAGCAGTGGGTCCTCCGGGGGGCGATCCACGAGGAACGCACGGAGCTCGGCCACCGGGTCTTCGGGGGGGGAGCCTTCGAAAGGGCCGTCGGAGCTGGTGGCGTCCGCCGTCTCGACGGTCAAGGTCCCCACCTCCAGGCCCGAAGCTCGATGGCGGGTGGCGCCGGCCCGGACGCTCCAGCGGGAACCCGGAGCGACCCCGTGGGCCGCCCCGCCGGCCAGCTGGGCGCGGCCGTCCGCGAGGGAGCGCAGGCGGAGGTACGGAGCCGGGGGCAGGTCCTCGATTCCGAACAGAACAGCGTCCCGACGCCCCTCGAGCTGGGGGTGCTGATCGCCGTACCGAGAGCACACCTGGGGGGCCGCCCGCTCGTAGACGTCCCGCCAGGTCACGGAGCCCGCCGAGTCCGCCAAGGTCTTCCCCAGGAAGTAGGAAAACGCCCCGTGGTGGACCACCTCGCCCCCCTCGAACTTGCGGAGCTCTTTGGCCAGCTCGTCACCGCGGCAGGCCGCCAGGACCGTTCCCCGCCGTCCGCCGAGGGGCCAGCCGGCGTCCCCGGCGGCTTCCGGAACCCCGTCGCCACTCCGGCGGAGCACCTCCGGCGGCTTGTCGCCGAACATCGCCTCCACGTCCCGCAGGTCCGGCTCCAGCTCCCGGGTCGCCGCGGCGAATCCACCCAGCTCGCTGGCGGCCTCCGTTCGGCTGACCGCCCCCGAGTGGCAGCAATCGAAGATCAGGGTGAGATGGGGGGTGCGCTCGTTCAGGCGGCGGGTCCACCCCAGGATCTCCAGATCCAAAATGTCCCGGTTCGGTGCCCCGGAGCTCGGCGCCCCGGCGGATCCGTCCCCCTCCACCGATCCGCGACCGCTGTCCTGGGCGACGAGGGATTCCCGGAAGGTCTGCGGATCCCGCGGGTCGAGGATGCGGGAGCCGTGTCCGGCGAAGAAGAACACCACCACGTCCCCCGGGCCCACGGCCCCCTCCAGCCGGTCGAAGCCGGCGAGGATCCCGTCGCGGGTCGCCTCCCGGTTGCGCAGCAGGATGACCCGCTCCGGGTCGAAGTCGAAGCGCTCCACCAGCAGTGAGTGGAACAGCTCAGCGTCGTTGACGCAGCCCCGCAGGGAAGCCCAGCCGACTTCGGCGTAGTCGTCGATCCCCACCACCAGGGCGTGGCGGACGGTGTCTTGCCGAGGCTCGGTCGACTCGTCCGACGTCACAGCAGGTAGAAGAGCTTCGTGAGGAAAAAGTCCGACACCAGGACCATGATCGAGGCGAGGACCACGGTGTTGGTGGTGGCCCGGCCCACGCCGTCGGCGCCGCCGCGGGCGCCGAGGCCGTGGTAACAGCCGATGATGGCGATGAAGTAGGCGAAGAAGAACGATTTGCCGACGCCGGAGGCGACGTCTTCGATCGTGAGGGCGCTCAGGACGTCGTTGAGGTAGAGACCGGCGGAGACCTTGAGCTGGAAGACCGCGATGATCAGGCCGCCGAGGATCCCCAGGACGTCGCCGAGGATGGTCAGGCAGGGGAGCATAACGAGGGTCGCCGCCAGCTTGGGGGCGACGAGCTTCTTCACCGGGTCGGCGGCCATCGCCCGCAGGGCATCGATCTGCTCGGTCACCTTCATCGTGCCGAGCTCGGCGGTCATGCCGGCGCCGATGCGTCCGCCGACGATCAGGGCCACTAGCACCGGCCCCAGCTCGCGGGTGAGGGACTTCGACACCACGGTGCCGATGTAGTACTTCACGCCGAGGCTGGGCAGGCTGTAGGCGGTTTGTAGCGCCAGCACCATGCCGGTGAACACGGTGGTGATCGACGCCACGCCGAGGGAACGCACGCCGATCTGCTCGGCCTGCCGGATCCACTCGCGGAGATCCCAAGGCGGTTTCACCAGGGCGACGAAGGCCTGGGCGGTGAGGAGGCCCAGGGCGCCGATGGTGCCGAGCCAGGTCGTGATCACGGGCTTCCCTCTAGAGCCGGCTTCAGCGCCGGAGCGGCCACCAGCAGACCCCGTGGGCCACGGAGAAGAAGAGGTCGCCGAAGGCTAGCGGGTAGAGGCCCTTCAAGGACGGGTCGGAGTAGGCCGCCCACGCCATGGCGACGAACCCCGCGAAGCGGCCGACGATGGCCACCACGACGTTGCCGCGGTAGGTCAGCGGATCGTACGCGGCGTAAAGGTAGAAGCAGCCGAGCATCGTGAGGAAGACGGCGTTCAGCCACAGGAAGTACGCGTCCCCGGGGGGGCGCAGCCCCAGCAGCCGCTCCGGTAGCTCCGGGGCGAGCAGCATCAACGCGGCGAAGACGAAGTCGTAGATCGCTCCGGCCACCAGGCCGATCTTCAACCAGCGTAGGTACGCGTTGTGCCGGGGGAGGCCGCGCAGGGGGGACGACATATCGGCAGCATAGCAGGAGATTCGGATTGGGCGAACCGACCGGTGATGCCGCGGCCCGCTGGGGATAAACTTTCCATATGCACGAACCGGCCTCCGAAGCAGCATCCCCCGAGCCACCGCCGACGCCCCGCGGCCCGGGTTCCGCCGCCGTTACCTTCCTGGTGTCGCTGGTCAGCAACCTGACCCTCGTGGCCAGCACGGTGGTCCTCGGCGTCCTCGCCTCCGTGGTGGGCTGGCTGCCGCCCCGGGGCCGCTGGATGTACCTACTGGCGCGACTGTGGAGTCGCCTGCTCCTGGCGTCGAGCGGGGTGCGCCTCGAGCAGTCCTTCGAGTCGGAGCTGGACCCGCGGAAGGGCTATGTATTCATGGCCAACCACCAGAGCATGTACGACATCCCGGTGCTGATCGCCGGCATGCCGGGGCGGGTCTGTTTCATGGCCAAGCGCAGTCTCTTCCGCATCCCCATCTTCGGCTGGAGCCTGGCGGCGGGGGGGTTCATCCCCGTCGACCGCGGGGATCGGGAGGCTGCGCGGGAGACCTTCTCTGTGGCGGTCAAGCGACTGGAGGAGGGGGCGTCGCTGCTCATCTTCCCCGAGGAAACCCGGTCCGACGACGGAGAGCTCCTTCCCTTCAAGCGGGGGGGGGTGCTGCTGGCGCTGCGCACCGGCTTCCCGATCGTGCCGGTGGGCATCTGTGGGACGCGGCACATTCGTCCCAAGAAGAGCTGGCTCACCGTCCCCGGCCAGGTGCGGGTGCGGTACGGGGCTCCGATCCAGGTGGGCGACGGAGCCCTCGGGCGCAAACGGGAGCTGACGGAGCAGGTACGGCGGGACATCGAGCGGCTGATCGAGCCCGGGGCGGAGGATCTTTCCCGCGGCCCCGGGGCGCGATAAGATTCCAGAAGCTGGAGCCCTTTGGGGCCCCGCCGTCCCCAGATCCTCCCCGTTCCCTCCGCCCGAAACCACGCCGATGCCGAGGACCGCGAACGTGAGCTCCGAAGCCGCCCCCACCGCGCCGGGACCCCGCGCCGGTGGAGACCGCTCGTGGTCGGAGGATCTGTCGGCCCTCACGAAGCCGCGGATCACCCTCATGGTGGTGTTGACGACGGCGGTCGGCTACTGGCTGGCGGCACCGATGTTCGATCCCTGGAGGCTGATCCACGCCGTTTTCGGAACGGCCCTGCTGTCCAGCGCGGCGTCTGTGTTCAACCAGGTCGTCGAGCGGCGGGTCGACGGGCTGATGCAGCGGACGGCGAACCGGCCCTTGGCGGCTGGCCGGATCGGGGCGGGGACGGCCACCGGTCTCGCCCTCGTCCTCGGGGGCGCGGGCGCCGCGTGGCTGGCGCTCTTGGTCAACCCGCTGACCGCCTGGCTCGGCGCCGCCACCCTGATGCTCTACGTCGCGGTCTACACCCCCATGAAGCGGCGCAGCTCCCTGTCGACCCTCGTCGGGGCGGTGCCCGGGGCGATGCCGCCGATGATGGGCTGCACCGCCGCCACCGGAGATCTGGGACCCCTGCCGTGGGCCCTTTTCGGCATCCTTTTCCTCTGGCAGATGCCCCACTTCCTGGCCATCGCCTGGCTCTACCGCGGCGACTACGAGCGCGGCGGCTTCCCCATGCTGCCGGTGGGGGACCTGCGGGGTCGGCGGACCGCCCGCCAGATGGTGCTCTACGCCGCCGCCCTCCTGCCGGTGAGCCTGCTGCCCAGCGTGCTGGGCTTCTCGGGGGTGGCCTACCTGGCGGGGGCCATAGTGCTGGGGCTGATTTTCCTCGGCTATTCCTTCGCCTTCGGACGCAGCCTCGGGGACGACGCCGCCAGCAGCGGTGTCGTGTCCCGTGCGGCCCGCCGACTTCTCCTCGCGTCGGTGCTGTACCTCCCCGCCGTCCTCGTGCTGATGGTGGTGGACCGCAGCGCCCTTTGAGCTCCACGGAGACGCCGATGACCGCCGAAACCCGTTCTCCAGAAGCCAGGACCCTGCGGCGCCTGCTTTGGGTCCTCTGGGCCCTCGGCATGGCGGCCTTGGTGGTGGGGGTGCTTTGGTTTCGCTCCCAGAAAGCCGAAACCCTCGTCGCGGAGCCACCCCTTCCGGTGCTGAAGGAGGCCCCGAGCTTCGCCCTCACCAATCGGGACGGTGGGGAGGTCACCCTCGACACCCTGGCCGGTCGACCCTGGATCGCCGACTTCGTCTTCACCCGCTGCCCGGGGGTGTGTCCGATCCTCACCCAGCGGATGTCGGAGCTGGCGGCGGACCTCCCCGCCGACGGGGTTCGGTTCGTCTCCTTCAGCGTCGACCCGACCCACGATACCCCCGAGGTTCTTCAGGCCTACGCCGAGAAGCACGGCGCCGGCGACAACTGGCTCTTCCTCACCGGCGCCGAGGCGGAGATGTACCCGCTAATCCGGGAGGGTTTTCTCCTCGTCCTCGATCCCACCCCCCGGGTCGAGGAGGGGCAGGAGCCCATCGTCCACTCGAATCGCTTCGTGCTGGTGGACGGGGAGAACCGGATCCGCGGCTACTACAACGCCTTCGACGCCAAAGAGCTGGAGCAGCTGAAGCTCGATCTCGCCCGACTTTGAGGCCCGGGAACGGGCGGCGACGACCTCAGAGGGGTTCCATGGCCTTGCGGAGGCCCCGCTCCAGGGTGCGCAGGCTGACCATCGCGCGGTGGATCTCTCGGACCTGCAGGGACTCGTCGAGGATCAGGGTAAAGGGAATGCCGGAGCCGCCGTACTGCTGGAGCAGGGCGATATCTCCGATGAGGACCGGGTAGCCGATCCCCTCCTTCTCGACGAAGGGGCGCAGGATCTCCTCGCCCCCCTGGTCGAGGGCGATGGACACCACCCGGGCGGAGCCGGCCCGGTGGAGCTCCTGGAGGGCGGGGATCTCCCGCAGGCAGGGCCCGCACCAGGTGGCCCAGAAATTGAGCACGACGGGGCCCTCCCCCAGTAGGTCCGCGCGGGCCATGGAGTCGCCGGCGAGGGAGGGAAGATCGAAGTCCGGCACGATCTCCCCCACCTTGGCGGCGCCGGGGGGCACGGGGGCCGCGCACCCGGCCCCGAGCAGAAGAGCCGCGAGTAGAACCGTCCCCAGCAGGAGGGGGCCGAGCGTCGCCGGGGCGATCCGGGACGGTCCGCTCGAGGCTCGGCGGGTCCGGCCCATCACGATCCCCCTTGGCGCAGCTGCCGCCGGAGCTCGAGGCGGGCCACCGCCTCGCGGTGGACCTCGTCGGGTCCGTCGGCGAGCCTGAGGGTCCGGGACTGGGCCCACAGGTGGGCGAGGGGGAAGTCGCTCGACACGCCGCCGCCGCCGTGGACCTGGATCGCCCGGTCGAGGACCCGGAGGGCGACGCTGGGGGCCACCACCTTGATCATGGCGATCTCGGCCCGGGCCACCTTGTTGCCCACGGTGTCCATCATGTGGGCGGCCTTGAGGGTCAGGAGGCGGGCCTGGTCGATCTCGATCCGGGAGTCGGCGATGTCGGCGCGGACCGTCCCCATCTCCGCCAGGGGGCGGCCGAAGGCCACCCGCTCCTCGGCCCGTCGGCACATGGCTTCGAGGGCGCGCTCGGCGACGCCGATGAGACGCATGCAGTGGTGGATGCGGCCGGGACCGAGGCGCCCCTGGGCGATCTCGAAGCCCCGGCCCTCCCCCAGCAGCATGTGGTCCGCCGGCACCCGGACGTCTTCGAAGTCGATCTCCGCGTGGCCGTGGGGTGCGTCGTCGTAGCCGAAGACCGACAGCATGCGGCGGATATGGACCCCGGGGGCGTCCATCGGCACCAGGATCATGGAGTGCTGGCCGTGGCGGGGGGTGCCCTCGCCGCCGGACCGGCCGAGGAAGATCGCCACCTTGCAGCGCGGGTCGCCGGCCCCCGAGGTCCACCATTTGCGGCCGTTGATCACATACTCGTCTCCAGAACGTTCGATCGAGGCCTGGATGTTGGTGGCGTCGGAAGACGCCACGGCGGGCTCGGTCATGGCGAAGCAGGACCGGATCTCACCGGCCAAGAGGGGGGTTAGCCACCGTTCCTTCTGCCCGGGGGTCCCGTAGCGGGCGAGGACCTCCATGTTGCCGGTGTCGGGGGCCGAGCAGTTGAACACTTCGGGGGCGAACATGACCCGCCCCATGATCTCGCACAGGGGGGCGTATTCCAGGTTGGTGAGGCCGGCCCCGTCGTCGCTGTCGGGGAGAAAGAGGTTCCACAGTCCCGCCGCCTTCGCCTTCTCCTTCAGGGGCTCGACGACCGGAGGCACCTGCCAGCGGTCCTCGGCCTCCGCCAGGTGGCGGTTGAACGCCTCCTCCGCGGGATAGACGTAGTCGTCCATGAACGCCCGCAGTCGCCCTTCCAGGTCCTGGACGCGCTCGGATTTCTCGAAGATCATGCAGGCTTCCTCCTCGGGGTGGATCGGTGGGCGACCTACGTTAACGCAGGATAGCCCGCGAGGGGCGATCCCTCGACGAGGGCGGAGGCTAGGTCCGCCGGCAGAGTCCAGTCCTCCCGCCGCAGTCGATCCCACCGGAAGTCCGCCAGCAGGTCCCGAGGTTTCGCTGGGGTAGGGCGACCCCGAAGGCCGAGGGAGAAGGCCAGATAGCCCACCAGAGCTTCGGGGGCGACGCCCCGTTCCCGCAGCGACCGCAGGGTCAGCCCGCCGTCCCGCTTGGAGAGCTTTTCCCCCTCGGCGTTCAGCACCAGGGGAACGTGCCCGTAGTTTGGAACGGTGCCGCCGAGGGCGCGGATCAGCTGGACCTGGCGGGCCGTGGACTCCATCAGGTCGACCCCGCGGACGACGTCGTCGATCTCCATGGCGAGGTCGTCCACCACCACCGCCAGCTGGTAGGCGTAGAGGCCGTCCCGCCGCCGCAGGACGAAGTCGCCGACGGCTTGATCGACCCGCTCGGTCTGCTGCCCGAGGAATCGGTCCTCGACCCGGACCGGTTCCCCGTCGACCCGAAAACGGAGGGAAGCGTCGTCGGCGTTGGAGGGCCCCAGGTGATCCTCGATCCAACCCTTGGAGAGGGTTCCGGGGTCTGGGCGAAGGTGGGCGGGGTAGGGGCTGACCCGTGGACCGTGGCCGCCGCCGTGGGGGGCCACCGCAAGGGCCTTGAGATCTTTGCGGGAATGACGGCAGGGGAAGAGCCGGCCATCTTGGGCGAGTCGGCGCAGGGCGTCGTCGTAGCGATCGGAGCGCTCGGACTGCACGTAGGGACCGTAGGGGCCCCCGACGTCAGGACCTTCGTCCCAGTCCAGCCCCAGCCAGCGGAGGTCGTCGATGGCGGCTTCGGCGGCGCCGGGCACGGTGCGGGGGGGATCGAGGTCTTCGAGGCGCCAGACGAAGGTGCCGCCGGCGCTGCGGACCGCCAGCCAGGCCACCAGGGCCGTGCGGGCGTTGCCGACGTGGATCAGTCCGGAGGGGGTCGGAGCATAGCGCCCGCGGGTGGCCATGGGGGAACCCTAGCACCGTCTCCGGCGATCCGACGCTGGTAGACTCAGGGCTCGGGCGTCCGCGCCCGCCCCTCCGCTCCCAGTCCCCCCTCCGCTCCCAGTCCTCCCCGAGGCCGCGCCACCCCATGAGCTCCGAGAACGTTCCAGGCTCCGAAGATCCCGTCGAAGGTGCGCTCCGCGCCCTCGGTGAGGCGGCCCGCCGCGAGCAGGCCCGCCTTCCGGGGCACCTGGTGCGTCGTCCGGGGGACGCCCTCGAAGTGACCCTGACCGTGCCCCTTGAAGGGGAGGTCGCGGCGGCGGCGGTGGAAGAGGCTCGGGGTGCCCTGCGGGCGGAGCTCGAAGCGCTGATCGCCCACCGCGCGGCGTTCAAGCCGGGCCGAGTGTTGAATCTTCGGACCGGTTCGGCGGAGGGGGAGGCCACCGTGCCCCCGGACGCCCGCTCCGTCTTCGCCGGCTACGGGCCCACCGGGGTGCCCAAGTACCGGAACTTCGGCCAGTGGCTGATGGACCTGGAGCACCCCGACTTCGACCGCGTCTACGGCCGTCCGCCGGCGCTGGTGACCGCCATGACCCGCGGAGAGGATCTGGAGTCGGAGCTGCTGCCGGCCTTCCGCGGTACCGCGGCGGACTACCGGATCCACGGGCAGGTGGTGGCGGGCTGGTTCGAGGTTCCCCGCCGCGACGGGTCGAAGGCCCTCCTAGCCCTCACCGTGCAGCTGGTGTCGTCGTCCCGCGGCACCAAGGGGCACCGCCGCTTCGGCCTCAACGTGCTCGGCGTCGGCCCCGACGGTGAGCCCCTGGAGGCCGTCCTCGACCGCCTTGGGACCGAGGCTCCGTGGCAGCCGGCGGTGGATTGGGGCCAGCAGGCCTTGGCCACCGTGGAGGGGGGCCAGGGCCGCCGTGGGAACGGCCGCGGTGGAAATGGCCGCGCAGGGAAAGGCCGCGGAGGCGATGGGCAGGTCGCCGGCAAGCTCGGCGGACGGCTGGACGGCATCCTCGGCGGCGTCGCCCGTCGCCTCGAACAGGGTCGACGGGCCCGGGACCGGCGGACCCGCCACGCCGAGGAGCGCCACCGTCAGGGTGAGCGGCCGACCCGCATGGCCCTTCAGGACCTCTCCCAGGCCAGCGCCGAGGATGTGCTGCACGACGAACGCCAGGGGACCTTCGTGGTCCTCGGGGACCGGGGCCGGGCCCACGTTTGGAATCCAAGCGGCAAGCTGGTGACATCGATCCGCTACAGCCCCGATTCGGTGGCCCGCAAGAAGCGTCAGCAGATCTGGCGCCGGGCCACCGCCGAAGAAGCCGCCGAGCTCCGCCGCCGGGTCGGGGATTAGGGCAGCGATGTCGACGCCGCTCCGTGGCCCAGGCGGGCGACCCGGAGCGGAGGTTGCGGCCTAGCGTTGGTCCCGGGCCATGGGACCCGTTGGCATCGGGGGGGCGTCTCCGCCGGAGTCCAGCAGGTGGACCGACACCGAGCCGTCCCCAGGCCGCAGCACCACCAGCTTCGCCCGGGGCAGGACCTGCGCCAGGGTGCGGTGGTAGAGCTCCGTGCGGGCCTGCTGGGGGGACGCGCGGTGCTGGCGGAGGAGCGACGTGAACCGGTCCGCCGCGCCCCTAGCCCGCTGGATGCGGGCGTCGGCCTGGGAACGTGCGGCGGAGAGCAGCTGCTCCGCTTCACCGCGGGCCAGGCGCAGGGCCCGCTCCCGCTCCCCCTCTGCCTTGTTGGCCAGCTGGGCGGCGTCGGCACGGGCGTTGCTGACATCGCGGAAGGCGGTGGCGGCCTCGGTGGGGGGATCCACCGACTGGAGGTTCACCGCCACCAGGATGACCCCGGCGCCGAAGGCGTCGAGGCGCTTCTGGGCCGAGTCGCGGACCTGGTTCTGGACCTGGGCCTTGCCGGAGGTGAGCACGGAATCGACGTCGGTGCCGGTGAACACCTCGACGGCGGCGGCCCGGGCCGTTTGCCGGACGAGCTGGGCGGGGTCTTCGGTGGCGAAGAGGTGGTCGCCGAGGTTGCCGATGCGGTATTGGACCACCAGCGCCGCGAGGATCAGGTTGCTGTCGGACGTGAGCAAGGGGAGTGGCTGCCCGTCGTCACCGACGATTTCCAGCCGCGAAACCCCCTGGGTCCGAGCCTTGAAGACCTCGTGGACCCCCGGCAGCGCCAGGTGCAGGCCCGGTCCTACGGCGTCTTCGGCGAGGGCCCCGAAGCGGAGCTGGGCGGCCCCCTCGTCGTTGGCCACGGTGTAGACGCCGGCGCCCACCCAGACCACGATCCCCAGGACCGCCAGGATGCCGAGGGTTCCCCGCCAGCGCCGGTGGACCAGGTCGCGAAACCCCTGGATTAGGCGGACCGAGGGGGGTAGGGCCTGTGCGCGGCCTTCGTCGTGCGAGTCCGGCGCGCCCCAGGGGGCCTCATCGGCCATCCAGGGCCTCCATCAAGTCCGAATCGGCGTCGAGGAAGATCGTGGTGTCCTCGTCGAGGATCGTCTCGTAGGTCTCCAGGGTGCGCAGGAATCGGTAGAGCTCGGGGTCCTTGCGATAGGCCTCGGCCAGCAGGCGGAGGGCCTCCGCCTCCCCTTCGCCGCGGACCGCCTCGGCCTTGGATCTGGCCTCCGCCAGCACCGCCGCCACCTCCGCCGCCGACTCCGCCTCGATGCCGAGGGCCCGTTCCTCCCCCTCGCTGCGGTAGGTGGTGGCGATGCGGGAGCGCTCCGCCCGCATACGTTCGATGACGCTTTTGCGGTTCTGCAGGGGGAGCACGAAGCCGTTGATCTGGAGGTCCACCACTTCGATGCCGAAGCTCTCGCGGGCCACGCCGTCGACCCCGATCCGCGCCTCTTCGGCGGTGGTCACGAGCTCCGCCCCTTCGGCGCCGGCGGCGAGGAAGTCGTCCATGGGGCGCCCGCCGACGGCGGCGCCGAGCTCGGAGACGGTGAGGTCGAGGAGACGGGCTTCGGCTTCGAGGCGCGTCTTGACGGTCTGGGCGAACCGCAGGGGGTCGTCCACCCGCCACACCAGGAAGCTGTCCACCAGCACGTTCTTCTTGTCGCCCGTGAGCATCTCGGTGGGCTCGTTGTCGAACACCAGGAGACGGCGGTCCACCCGGATCACCGAGTCGATGGGCCAGGGGAGCTTGGCGTGGAGTCCAGGCTCCGCCTCGTGCTGGGGTGCCCCGAAGCGGGTGACCAAAGCCACCTCCCCCTCCCGCACCGTGAACAGGCAGGTGGGTAGGAGGGCGACGGCCAGCGCCACCACCGCGATGATCAGCCCCCGCCTGGCGTTCATCTCGGGCTTTCCTTCATGGTCGATGTCCTCCAGGCTCGGGGGCCTCGTCCTCGGCGCGGGAGGCGCCGTGCCAAAGGGTGACGTCCTGGGCGGCGTCCCCTGGGATCACGTACTTGCGTTTGCCGGAGAGGGCGCGCTCCACGCTCTCGATCCACAGCAGATGTTCCAAAATGCCGGGAGCCGTGGCGACGGCGTCGGCGCGGGCGGCGAAGCCCTGGAGGGTCCCCTTCGCCTCGGCGCCGCGGGATGCGGCCTCGGCGCGGGCCTGCGCCTCGATCAGGCGGGCCCGACCCCGGGCGCGGGGCAGCTCTTCCGCGCGCTGCTTCTCGGCGTGGTGGATGGTGGTCTCCATGTCTTCCCAGGCGCTCGACACGTCGCGGAACCAGTACACCGACTGGCCCGGCGGATGGACGTCCACCACCCGTACGGTCACCACGTCGACGCCGGCGCCGAGTCCGTCGAGGTGGGTTTGGGCGGCCCCCTGGATCCACGCCTCGACGTCGCGGCGGCCCGAGGTCAACACCTCGTCGAGGGTCTTCGAGGCCATGAGACGTCGGGCCGCCGCCTCGGCGTAGAGAGCGATGAAGTCCCGCCCGTGGTCGAAGCGGAAGAAGAACGCTCGGGGATCCTTGGGGCGGTAGTGGACCGAGAAGCTCATTTCCAGGAGATTCTCGTCAGCGGTCAGGAAGGTGGCCCGCTCCGGGTCCGGGTTCATCGCGGCCACCGGACTGTGCCAGTCGGCGGGGTTGGCGAAGCGGGTGAGGAGCTGACGCTGGGAGAGGGTCTGGAGATCGGTTCGGAATCCCACGTCGGCCTTGCGGGGGTAGCCCACCCGCCGCACCTCGACCCGCGAAATGGGGGGCGGCGGCGTCCAGTGGAGACCCGGCCCCAGCGGCTCCCCGGAGGCGGCGCCGAAGGTCAGCACGAAGCCCTGCGAGTCGGCGGGAATGGTCACCAGGCCGGCGGCGAGCCACGCCGCGAGGGCCAGCGCCAACGCCGCGACTGTGGCGCTCCGGCGACCCAGGCGAAGGCCCCGGGAGGCCGCCGTCGCCGCCAGGGCGCGGAAGCCGTCGACGGCCTCGTTCCACCCCGATCGCAGGGCCCCGCGGAGGCCCGCCCGCAGCAGCAGGAGGACCAGCAGCACGAACGACGCGATGCCCACCCAGCCGTAGGTCATCTCCTCCGCCGCCACCAGCGGCACCGCCATCTCCAGCCCCAGGGCGACCACGAAGGCGTCCAGCGCCAGGCCGCAGATCAGCGACGCCAGGATGACGCTCAACAGGTAGATCTGGATGAAACGGCGGCCGAAGGTGCGGGTGAGCACCACCAGCGAAGCGGCGTTGGTGGCGGGGCCCGCCAGCAGGAACACTAGGGCCGCCCCGGGGGACAGCCCCTTCATCAATAGGGCGGCGGCGATGGGGGTGCTGGCGGAGGCGCACATATAGAGGGGAATGCCCACCGCCAACATCACCAACATCGGCACCAGACCCTGCCCCAGACCGCGGTCCGCCAGATCCGACGGTAGGATCACCGACAGCAGGCCCGCCAGCACCAGACCGGCGCCGAGCCAGAAGGCGATGTCGTCGAAGAGCTCGCCGAAGCCGTAGCGGAACGCCGGCTTCACGACTTTCCGCCAGATGTCGGGGGAGGGCTCCCCCTCGGCCCGCCGACCGAAGCGGCGGAGTCGGCGCCAGCCGGCGGCCAAGGCGGCGAGGGCCTCGTCGGCCTTGGAGTACGTCAGGTCGTGGGAGTGGTCGTGCCCGTGGTGCCCGTGTGAATGGTCGTGCCCGTGATCATGACCGTCGTGATCGTGGTCGTGGTGCCCGTGGTCGTGGTGTCCGTGACTGTGATGGTCGCAGCCGGTGTCCTCGGGCAGGTCCGCGGCCCCGTCGTCGATCCGCGGGGGTAGGTAGGCGATGGCGAGGACGGCTCCGAATAGGGCGGTGAAGAAGGCGGCGATGGGCCTCGCGATCGCCATCACCGGGCCCATCAGGGCCCACGTGAAGAGAATCGAGTCGACCCCCGATTCCGGCGTCGTCACCAGGAACGAAAGGCTGGCGGGGTCACTGGCCTTCTTGCGACGCATTTCGATGGCGATGGGCACGACACCGCAGCTACACACCGGTAGCGGAACCCCCACCAGGGCCGCCAGGGTGGCGCCCCCCAGACCCCGGCTTCCCATCCAACGCTCGATCCAGCGCGAAGGGAGGAGCACGTGGATGAAGCCCGCCATGACCAGGCCCAGCAGCAGGAACGGCGCCGCCAGATACAGCATGCGCACGGTTTCGGTGGCCAGCTGTTGGAGGAAAACGGTCATGGTTCGGGGGCGTCCCTGGGGATAGGCGTTTGGACGCCGATCTTCTCACAACGGCCACCGCCTTCAGCCCGGCGGTGTATTCTACGGGTCCTGCCCGGAGCTTCGGTTTTCGCCGGTCCGGGACCCCCGAGCGACAGAAGAAAGGCCCGAAGATGGCAAAAGATAAGGAAGGGCTCGTCTGGGAGGCCCTCAAGACGGTGCGTTACCCCGGCATGAGCCGCGACATCGTGTCGTTCGGCTTTGTCCGCCAGGTCCAGGTGGACGGCGCGACGGCTTCGGTGGAGCTGGCGATGTCGACCCACAACCCCGACGCCGCCGAGCAGGTGCGCGCCGCGGTGGAGTCGGCGGTCGCAGGCATCGACGGCGTGAGCGCCACCGAAGTGAAGCTGGCGGTGAGCGAGCCCGCCCGCAAGGAGCCGGTCAAGAAAGCGATCACCGCCGACCCGGGACTGCTCCCCGGGGTCACCAACATCCTCGCCGTGGCCAGCGGCAAGGGGGGGGTCGGCAAGTCGACGGTATCTTCCAACCTGGCGGTGACCCTGGCGGGCCTCGGTCAGCGGGTGGGCCTCCTGGACGCCGATATCTACGGTCCCTCCCTACCCACCATGTTCGGCATCCACGAGAAGCCCCAAACCGACGGCGAGAAGCTGCAGCCGTTCGAGAAGTTCGGCGTCAAGCTGATGTCCCTCGGATTCCTCGTCGACACCGACACGCCGGTGATCTGGCGCGGCCCGATGGTCATGCGGGCGCTGGAGCAGATGCTCGGGGACGTCCATTGGGGCGAGCTCGACGTGCTGGTGGTGGACCTACCCCCCGGCACCGGTGACGCTCAGCTGACCCTGACGCAGCGGGTTCCGCTGTCGGCGGCGGTGATCGTGTCGACCCCCCAGGACGTCGCCCTCATCGACGCCCGCAAGGGCCTCGCCATGTTTCGCAAAGTCAACGTGCCGGTGGCGGGCATCGTCGAGAACATGTCCGGCTTCACCTGCCCCTGCTGCGGCGAGACCGTGGACGTCTTCAAGAAGGGGGGCGGTCGCCGGACCGCCGAGGTCCTGGGGTGTCCCTTCCTCGGCGCCATTCCCCTCGATCCGGCGATCGTTGAAGGGGGCGACGCCGGCGAGCCGATCGTCGTCGGCCAGCCGGAGGGGTCCCACGCCGCCGCCTTCCGCCAGGTGGCGGAATCGGTGCTGGCGCAGATCACGAAACGTCAGCAGCCGAAGCTGACCATCGTTTGAGGCCGGCGTGAAGGTCGCGGTCATCGCCGATTCCCACCTCGGCGGCCCCGGTGGGGACGGCGAGCGCATGCTGGAGCAGCTGCGCGGGCTGCCCGAGGCGGGTTGCCGGCACCTGGTGCTCCTGGGGGATATCTTCCACGTCTGGGTGGGTTCGAAGAAGTTCGAGACGCCGGAGGTGAGGAGGATCGTGCCGGTGCTCCGGGAGCTACGCCGCGGGGGGATGCGGATCGACTACGTGGAGGGCAACCGGGACTTCTTCATCGCCGACAGCCCCTACGCCGACGCCTTCGACCACGTGGGGTTTGAAACCCGATTCGAAGCCGGTGGCAAGCGCTACCTTGCGGTCCACGGCGACGGCCTGAATCGCAACGACCGGCAGTACCTGTTCTGGCGCTGGCTGTCCAAGAGCCCGCCGATCCGGTTTCTGATCCTGAATCTCCCGGGGTGGCTGGCCCGGAGGCTGGTGGACGCCGCCGAGCAGCGGCTGGCGAAGACCAACTGGAAGTTCCGCAAACGGGTTCCCGAGGAGGAAATCCGTCGCTACGCGGAGGAGCGCTTCGCCGCCGAGGGTTGGGATGTGCTGCTCCTCGGACACTTCCACCGCCCCTGCCACTGGGCCGTGGAGGGGGGGGACGTCGAGGTGCTGGACGCCTGGTTCAACTCGGATCGGGCGGAGACCTACGGCGACGGTGCCGCCGACGGTCCGGCTACTCCAGCTTGACCGTCACCCGCCCGTCCTTGGCGACGCGGATCCGTAGGGTCCGGGTGCCGTCGGCGGGGAAGTTGCCGTCGATCTCCTGGGTGTCCGTCGAGCCGTCGCGGAAGACGTAGACCCGCAGCTTCTTGTCCCCCGCCGGCAGGGTGCCGGAGTGGCTGAGGCTGCCGGAGGATTTTTTCGGGCGCCGCAGGAGCCCCGAACGCTCGCCGACAAATTTCCACTTCTGGTGGTAGAACTTCTGGGAGCCCACGTAGACCGTCAGGATGCCGTCGGAGATCTGGGACGCGAAGTCGACCTGCAGGTTGGAGATGCGCTCGGGCTGGGGGGTGCCGGGCCTCTGGGCCGGAGCCTCGGCCGCCGCGGTTTCGCCGGCCACCACCGGGCGCTTGGTGAACCGACCCTTAACCCTAGCCTTGGCCTGATCCTCCCGCTGCTGGGCTTCCTGGGCGCTGTCGAGCAGCTCCTTGCCCTTCTCGTTCTCCGGGTCCAGCTCCAGGATGGCCTGGGCGAGCTGCCGGGCCTCGGCGTACTCGCGGCTCAGTAGGGCGGTCTCCGCCTCGCTGATCCGTTCCCGGATCATCGCCTCTTCGAGGGTGAGGTCCCCCTCCAGGATCATCCGCTCGGCCTCCTCCCGGAGTCGGCGGATGTCCTTGTCCCCGGGCACGATGGTGAGGGCCTGGTCGAAGAGCTCGATGGCGCGCACCGGTTCGCCCTCCGTCATGGCCTGCTGACCCCGTTCCACCAGGGGACGGTACTGGCTCTCGATCTCCTGCCGCGGATCCCGGGGCTGGGTTTCGGCGTCGGCGGCTCGGTGGCCGAAGGCGAACCAGCCGGCGGCTCCGAGGACCGCGAGGACGAGGACGGCGACCCCCACCAAGAGCGGCGTCCGACTGGCGGGGGCAGCCCGGGGGGGCGGCGGCGCGTCGGCCCTGGGGGGGCGGGCGGTGGGGTACGGGGCCTGGCCCGGCGCCGGCTGGGCCGGCAGCGCCGCCGGGGGGGGCGGCTTCGGGGAGTCGTCGGTGAGGAAGGAGGCGGTGGTGGTCTCGGCGGAGCGGCTCTGCCGCGGCTCGAAGACGGCCCGCAGATCCCGCGCCATGTCGGCGCCGCGGTTGTAGCGCTCGGCGGGGTCCTTCTGCAGCGCCTTCTCGAGGATCCCGAGGATGGCGGGGGGCAGGTCGCGGACGATCTCCTGGGGCGGCTTGAAGGCGTCGTAGACAATGCGGTGGGTCACCACCGTCAAGTTCTCGCCGTGGAACGGCTTCATGCCGGTGACCATCTCGTAGAGCATGACGCCGAGGGAGAAGAGGTCGGCGCGGTGGTCGACTTCCTTGCCCTGGATCTGCTCCGGGGCCATGTAGTTCGGCGTCCCGAGGAGCTGCCCTTCGACGGTCAGATTCGAAGCGTCCACCCGGGCGATGCCGAAGTCGGTGATCTTCGCCTGCTTGTCCGGGTCCGTGATGATGATGTTGGCGGGCTTGATGTCGCGGTGGACCACACCCTTCTGGTGGGCGTAGTCGAGGCCGTCGGCGATCTGGGCCACGATGTCGACGACGAATCGGAGGGTCAGTCGGCCCTGCCGCTGCATGAGCAGCTTCAGGTCCGTCCCCTTGACGTATTCCATGGCGATGAAGAAATCGCCGCCGTCGTCCACCACGACATCGTGGATGGTGACGATGTTGGGATGGCTCAGGATGCCCGCGGACTGGGCCTCGCGGAGGAAGCGCTGGCGGAATTGATCGCGCTCGGCGTCCTGGGTCGACAGGCCGAGACGGAAGGTCTTGAGCGCGAGCTTCCGGCCGATGAGCGGATCGAGGGCGAGGTAGACGAGACCCATCGCCCCTTTGCCGAGCTCATCGATGATCTCGTACCGGCCTAGCTTTTCCGGGGTCATCTTCCTCGCGAAATCCGCTGCCATGGCAAGGACGGAGGCCGTCCGTCATGGCTCAAGTTCGCTCTGGTTTTCGCTTTGATAGCGGCCTTTCCCACGCTTCGCGGGTCGAGGATACTACGCTTTGGCAACTCCGCGTAGAGAATCCCCTGGGCCGGCGGGGAGGACCGCGGGAATGCCCCTGGCGACCGTCCGGGTGAATGGTATATTCACCGCTGTTTCATCGACCCTTGATCCCAGCCGCAGACCGAGACGCTGAACCCGTCGCTGATCAGGAGGATTCCAGGATGCAGGTGGATAGCCCGGACAAGATTCGCAACATCACCCTGGCCGGTCACGCCGACACGGGCAAGACGACCCTGGCGAGCGCGGCGCTGTATACCGGCGGCGTGGTGAATCGCATGGGCCGGGTGGAGGACGGCACCACCACCACCGACTTCGACGAGCAGGAGATCGAGAAGAGGTATTCGATTTCCCTCGCCCCCTGTTTCGTGCCCTGGAACAAGCACAAGGTGAACATCGTCGACGTCCCCGGCGCCGGCATGTTCGGGGTCGAAGCCCGGGCCGGCGTACGGGCCACCGACGCCATGGTCCTCGTACTCAGCGCCGCCTCCGGGGTCGAAGTGACCACCGAGCGGATGTGGTCCTACGCCTCTGAGATCGGTCAGCCGGTGCTCTTCCACCTCAACAAGCTGGACCGCGAGAACGCCCACGTCGACCGGGCCCTGGAGAGCATCTCCGAAGTCTTCGGCGTCACCGCCATCCCCCTGCAGCTCGCCATCGGCGAGGAGCAGGGCTTCGAAGGGGTGGTGGACCTGGTGACCCGACAGGCCTACCGCTTCGCCAAGGACGGCGACGGCAAGGCCGAGGCCATCGACACCCCGGCGGACCTGGCGGACGCCGTCGAAGAGGCCCACAACCAGCTGGTGGAGGCGGTGGCGGAAACCAGCGAAGAGCTGATGGATAAGTACTTCGAGGAGGGGGACCTCACCGGCGACGACCTCGCCGAAGGTCTGCGGGCGGGCATCCTGGCGCGGGATCTCTTCCCGGTGACCCTCGGGGCCGCCGCCCACGCCATCGGGACGTCGACGTTCCTCGATACGGTGGTGGCCTACCTGCCCACCCCCACCGACCGCGACACCTTCCCGGCGACGAACGTCGGCGGCGAGTCGGCTGACGTGGAAACCTCCGCCACGGCGTCGATGACCGCCCTGGTCTTCAAGACCTTCAACGATCCCTTCTCGGGTCGGATCAACCTCTTCCGCGTGGTCAGCGGCTCGGTGTCCTCCGACACGATGGTCCACAACACCCGCGAAGAGGCCGGTGAGAAGGTGGGCAGCGTCATGCTCATGCAGGGTAAGCAGGGGACCGCCACCGGCACCTTGGTGACCGGCGACATCGGCGGTGTCGCCAAGCTGAAGCACAGCGTCACCGGGGACACCCTATGCGCCCCCGCCAACCCGGTGAATCTCGGCTGGATCGTGGTACGACCGCCGGCGATGTCCTACGCCCTCGAGCCCAAGTCGAAGGGGGACGAAGAGAAGATCAGCGACGCCCTCCAGCGGATGATGGAGGAGGACCTCGGCCTCAGCTCCGGCCGCGATCCCCAGACCCACGAGTTCCTGCTGTCCGGCGCCGGCCAGCTCCACGTGGAGCTGGCGGTGGCGAAGCTCAAGGCTCGCTTCAAGGTCGACGTTATCCTCCACCCGCCGAAGGTCCCCTACCGCGAAACCGTCCGCAAGGCCGCGGAGGGCCACGGCCGGCACAAGAAGCAGACCGGCGGCCGCGGTCAGTTCGCTGACTGCAAGATCCGCATCGAGCCCCTGCCGGCTGGGGAAGAGTTCGAATTCGTCGACAAGATCTTCGGCGGATCCATCCCCCAGGGTTTCCGGCCGGCGGTGGAGAAGGGCATCCAGGAGACCCGCTCCCGCGGCTACCTGGCGGGTTTCCCGGTGGTGGATTTCAGGGTTGTCCTACTGGACGGCCAATACCACGACGTGGACTCCTCCGAGATGGCCTTCAAGATCGCCGGGTCCCTGGCGTTCAAGGACGCCATGGCCAAGGCCGGCGCCACGATGCTGGAGCCGGTGATGGCGGTCGAAGTGGTCACCAGCGAGGACTTCATGGGGGACATCATGGGGGATCTGTCCCAGCGGCGGGGCAAGCCCCAGGGGATGGACACCCAGGGTTCCAACCAGGTGATCAAGGCCCTGGTGCCGATGGCCGAGATGCTGGACTACGCCTCCGCCCTGCGCTCCATCACCCAGGGCCGTAGCCGCTTCACCATGGAGTTCCACGGCTACGAAGAGGTGCCGCGTCAGCTCCAGCAGAAGCTGGTGGCGGCCGCCAAGGAAGCGGACGACGCCTGACTCCGCCGCGCTGCCCCTGCGGGGGCAGCGTTTACAGGATCCTTACAGCGTCGGTGCGGACCTCCCTGGAACCTTGGGGCAAAATGTGGCTACCTAGCCACCCAGGTTCCGAGGAGGTCTCCATGCTCCGAATCTTGCTCGTCTCGATCCTCGTTGGCCTCATCGCCCCCGTCGCGGTGACCGCGGCGGCCGACGAAGCCCCCGACTGGCCCCAGTACCGCGGCCCCAACCGCGACGGCATTTCGGCCGAGACCGGCCTCGCCCGAACCTGGCCGGACGCCGGTCCCCAGGAGCTCTGGCGCCGCCCCATCGGGCCGGCGTTCTCGAGCTTCGCCGCCGTGGACCGGCACCTCTACACCACTGAGTCCGACGCCGAAGGGGAGTACGTCCTCAAGCTGGATCCGATCACCGGCGAGAACGCCTGGCGGCAGAAGATCGCCGGCACCTTCGAGAACAACTTCGGCAACGGTCCCCGCGCCACCCCCACCCTCGACGGCGACCGGCTGTTCGTGGTCAGCGGCTCCGGCGGACTGCACGCCCTCCGGTCCAGCGACGGGGAGGCCCTTTGGTCGGTGGATTTCAAGGAGACCTTCGGCGTCGAGCAGATGTACTTCGGCTTCTCCACCTCCCCGCTGGTGCTCGGGGACCGGCTGATCGTCGACGTCGGGGCCACCGAGGGACGGGCCATGGTGGCGTTCGACAAGGCCACCGGCAAGGTTCTTTGGCAGGCCGGCGAGGGCGGCGCCGCCTACGGCTCACCGATTCTGGTGGAGGTGGCCGGCGAGCCCCAGCTGGTGCTCGCCAACCGGGCCGGCGTCCTGGGGGTGAGCCCCGACGGCAAGGCCCTGTGGAGTCACCCGTGGGCGGAAGGGGAGGGGGTCAAGCCCTCGATGCCGATCTTCGTCGAGCCGGATCGACTCTTCGTTTCCGCCTCGTACGACATCGGCGCCCTGGGGCTGCGGCTCGGCGCCGAGGGCAAGGTCGAGAAGGTGTGGCAGAACAAGGTCATGCGCAACCACTTCAACTCTTCGGTGCAGGTGGACGGCATGGTCTACGGCTTCGACAACGCCACCCTCAAGTGCGTCGATCCGAAGACCGGTGAGCAGACCTGGGCCAAGCGGGGCGGCCTGGGGAAGGGTTCCCTCGTCTACGCCGACGGGCTCCTGGTGCTCCTCACCGAGACCGGGACCCTCAAGCTGGTGGAGGCCAAGCCCGACGCCTATTCCGAGATCGCCTCCGCCAAGGTGCTCAGCGGTCGCTGCTGGACGTCCCCGACGCTGTGGGACGGCAAGGTTTTCCTGCGCAATCGGGAGGAGGCCGTCGCCTTCGACCTCAAGGCGTCGGGCCCCGGGGGCTCTGACCCCAAGGCCGCGCCGGCCGCCAGCGAGGAGAGCCGCCGATGAAACAGTTTCCACAGAGAAGCCTCTCCGCCGCCCTCCTCGCCGCCCTCCTGGGGCTGGCGCTCACCGCCGCCTCCGCCCCTGCCGCCGAGATGACCGCCGAACAGGTGGTCCAGGGATACCTGAAGGCCACCGGATACGACGCCCTAAAGGGGCACGACACGGTGGAGATCCGCGGCACCCTGAACTTCAACGGCATCGACGGTCCCTTCGTCCTGCAGCGCAAGCGCCCCGGACACTACCGCTTCCAGTCCACCCTCGAAGGCCGAGAAGGGGTCGTCGGCTACGACGGCGAGGCGGCATGGGGAAGCGCGAGGCGCGGCGGCTTCCGCGCCTTTGACGACAGCGCCACCGCGGTCCTCGCCGCCGACGAGGGGGATTTCGACGGTCCGCTGGTCAAGGCGAAAGAGAAGGGCCACCGCCTCGAGCTGGTGGGGACGGAGGACATCGACGGCACCGCGACCTACCACCTCCAGGTGACCCTGGCGGGCGGCAAGGTCCAGCATTGGTACCTCGACACGTCGACCTTCCTGCCGGTGCGCAAGACCACGTCGGCGGAGCATCGTCGCGCCGGGGAGTACCAGCGGGTCTACTACTTCCTGGAGTGGGCGGACTACGGCGGCGTGAAGCTGCCGTCCTACTACGAGCGGGAAGATCGCCAGCACGTCCGCAGCTATACCCTCGAGTCGGTGGAGTGGGGCAAGGCCATCGATGCGGGGGTCTTCGCCATGCCCGCCGCCGAGCCCGCCACCCCTTGAGCTGGAACGGCCTGCGCAACCTCGGGCCGGCGTCCGGACGTTGGCTCGAGGCGATAGGCGTCACCACCCGGGACCAGCTCGAAGGGCTGGGGGCCGTCGAAACCTACCTGCGGGTCCTGGACGCCGGCTTCCGGCCCGGGCGGAATCTGCTCTGGGCCCTCCAAGGGGCCCTGCTGGGCGTCCACTGGGACGAGCTGCCGCCGGAGATGAAAGCGTCCCTAGAGCGTCAGCTGAAGGACGTCGAGGTGTCGGCGTCGGGCACGTAGCCTAAGGGGGTGCCGCCGTAGGCTAGGAGAGCCAGGGTGCCGGCGACGTCGCCGGCCGGGGCCCTCAGGGTGTGGGGCTCCAGGATCTCGATGCGGAATCCCAGGGGCTCGAAGAAGCGGTCCACGGCCGCACCGTCGACTCCCACCAGGCCCCGCTCTTCGTCGTCCTCCGCGGCCCCCAGGAGGAGGAGCCGGCCCCGCCCCGGCGCCAGCACGCGGGCCACCTCCGCGGCGTAGCGGTGGCGGGTCCCCGGCTCCTCGAACAGGTGGAAGCAGCCCCGATCGTGAACCAGGTCGACAGTCCCCGTCGCCAGGGGTACGGCGAGGGCGCTGGCCGTCACCCAGAAGGGGGGCGAGGCGGCGCCACCTCCGCGGCCACGGGCCACCGCCAGCGCCGCCGGGCTCAGGTCGAGGCCGACGACCCGAAGCCCCAGGCCCGCCAGGTGGAGCGCCTCGAGGCCGCCGCCGCAGCCGAGGTCCAGGCAGCGGGCCCCCGGTGTCAGCCCCGAGCGCCGCACGAGCTCCGACAAGTATTGCGGTGGCTCCGGGTCCTCCCAATGCTTCGCGTGCTCCCCCCCCCGGTAGGCGTCGTCCCAGAGCTGTCTCATGCTCCGAGCCGTTCCAAGTGGCCGCGGATCTTGTGGACGATCCGGTGCTCCGGGCCGAAGTGGGCCACGAGATCGTCGAGGGCGCCGGCGAGGAGGGCCCGCGCTTCGTCGACCAGGCCTTCCTTCTCCCGGCAAACGGAGCGGGTGGCGGAAAGGAGATCCAGCCGGTAGTGGTCCGCCCCGAGGGCCGCCAGGTAGATGTCCCGGGCCTCGTCGAGGAGGGCTTCCCCTTCGGCCACCTGGCCCTCCGAGCACAGGGCGCCCCCGAGGAAGGTGAGGGGGGAGCCGAGGGAGGGGGAGTCCGGTTCGACGCGGCTTCGGGCGATGGCCAGGGCCCGTCGATACAAGGGAATCGCCTCGTCCGTGCGTCCGCTCTCCTTCAGGGCCCGGGCGAGGTTGTTGGCGACGCTGGCGGCGATCATCGAGGATCCGGCGCCTAACGCTTCGAGCAGGTCGAGGCTCTCCCGCATCGCCCGTTCCGCGGCGGCGAAGTCCCCCAGGTCGTAGTGGGTGGTGCCGAGGTTGTTGAGGGTCGTGGCGACGATCTCGTGGCGTTCCCCGAACACCCGCCGCTGCCGGGTGAGGAGGTCATGGTAAGTGGCGATGGCCCGATCGAGCTTGCCCTGGTTCTGTAGCGCCGTGGTCAGGTCGTTGAGGGCGGTCAGCGCCAAAGGGTGGTCGGGGCCGAGGGCGCTGCCCAGGGCGTTCAGGGCTGCGGCGGCGTGGACTTCGGCGGCGGCCGCATCCCGTCGCTCGAAGGCGAGGGTCGCCAGGGCGCGGCGGTCCATGCCGTAGGCTTCTCCACGCTCGCCGAAGAGCTTCCGGTCGGCGTCGGCGGCGGCCTGTAGCCAGCCCTCCGCGGCGTCCAGGTGGCCTCGACGCGTGAGGACCAGACCGAGGCAGCGGTGGATCCGCGCCCTCAGGGGGTGGGGCCCTTCGAGGTCAGCGATCGCCGCCAAGGCCTCCCTGGCCAGGGAAGCCGCCCGGTCGTAGTCGGAGCGCTGGTATTCGGTCTGGGCCACCCGCAGCAGGGCCTCGGCGAGGTCCGGCCCTTCGGCGCCGGAGGAGCGCCGCACCCCGAGGGCCCGGTCCAGGACCGGCAGGGCATCGTCGAAGTGGGACAGCTCGTGGTAGGCGCGGCCGATGGCGGTGAGCACCTCCGCCCGCACCGGGGCGTCCTCCGGGCGGTTCTCGAAGGCGGTCTGGACGCGGTCCGCCCCGCGGCGCAGCAGCTCCGAGGCCGTCGGTTCCGCCGCCCCCCGCCGGCCCGGCTCCGTTTGGGCGAAGAGGTCCACCAGGAAGTCGGTCACCTGGCGGGAGACGGCGCTCTCCACCCGGGCCCGGTCCCGCTGGCGGGCCAGCTCCAGCGATAGCCCCGCCAGGACGACGGCGGCCGCCAGGGCTAGGATGAACACCGTCGCCGCCGTGGCTACCGCCCCCCGGTGACGGCCGACGAAGCGGCGCACACGGTAGCCGCGGCTGGGCTCCCTCGCCAGCACCGGCAGCCCGCCGAGGAAGCGCTCGATCTCTTCCGCCAGCTGCTCGGCGGAGGGGTAGCGGTCCGTGGGATCTTCCGCCGTGGCCTTGCGCAGGACGGCGGCGAGGTCCGTCGGCAGATCGCCCAGGTCCCTGGGGTCGTCCGGCTCGGCGCCGAAACGGGCCCGGGCCACTTCGATGGCGAGTAGCCCCAGGGAGTAGACGTCGGTGGCGGTGGTCACCCCGTCCCCCCTGCGCTGCTCGGGGCTGGCGTAGCGGGGGGTCATCGGAGAACGGCCCAAGGTCCAGTCGGCGACGTCGGGTCCGCCCCCGGGCAGCACCTTGGCGATGCCGAAGTCCAGTAGCTTCGGTCGGCCCTCCGGGGTCACCAGGATGTTGCTGGGCTTGAGGTCCCGATGCACGATCAGGTGACGGTGGGCGTGGCTGACGGCGCGGCAGATCCCCTGCATCAGGCGCAGGCGGCTGCGCAGGTCGCCAGGGCTCCGTTCGAGGTGTCGGTCGAGGGGAGAACCCTCGATGTGCTCCATCACGAGGAAAGGGAGGCCGGAGGCGGTGCAGCCGGCGTCGTAGAGGCGGGCGATGCCCGGGTGCTCCAGCTGCGCCAGGACCCGGCACTCGTTGCGGAAGCGGCCGAGGGTCTCCCGGCCGAGCATGCCTTCCTTGAGGACCTTGACGGCGACGTCGCGCTCGTAGGTCCCATCGCTACGGCGGCCGAGGTAGACCCGGCCCATGCCCCCCTCGCCGATGGGTTTCAGGATGCGGTAGAGGCCGAGGCTCGGGGGCTTCGTGCCCTCTGGACCCTCCGCCTCTTCAATTTCGGGGACTGGGGCTTCGGGGATAGCGCTGTCCGGAGCCAGGCCCGCCACCGGCTCACCCCAGGTGACGGCGTCGAGGCCCGGAAGCTCCCGGCCGTCCACCGCCAGGAGGGCCTCCACCTCGCGGCGGAGGGCCGGATCCCCCTCGCAGGCGAGATCGAGGTGGGCGGGCCGCTGCGCCGGATCCAGGTCGAGGCAGGCCACCAGCACCTCGTCCACCCGACGCCACCGCTCGAGGGTGTTCATTCCCCCAACTCGCGCCCCAGCCACGCCCGGGCCCCCCGCCATTCCCGGTTGACCGTCGCCACGGATACGCCGAGGGCCTCGGCGACTTCGGCGATGCCCATGGCGCTGAAGTACCGCAGCAGGACGATCTGCCCCTTGCGTTCATCGATGGCTTCGAGTCGGGTCAGGGCGTCGTGGAGCACCAGCACGTCGAGGCAGCGGGACGACTCGGCCCCCATGCCGTCCACCAGGGTGATGCGGGCGCCGCCGCCGCGCTTCTGGGCCTGGCGGTGCCGGGCTTCGTCCACCAGCACCTGGCGCATGATCCGCGCCGCGAAGGTGAGGAAGGAAACCCGGTCGTGCCAGTGGGCCTCGGGGTGGCGGGAGAGGCGCAGATAGGCCTCGTGGACGACGGCGGTGGGCTGGAGGGTGACCCCCTGCCGTTCGCCGGCGAAGCAGCGGCGGGCGACCCGACGTAGCTCGTCGTATGTGGCATCGAAGAGCCGGCCGAGATCGTCGGCCGGCGGCCCGGGGGCCGGCTCCGTGGGGGCATGGTGCGCCATCGGCGTCTCCTTGCTCGATCGAGATCGGATGTCGAGACTCTATCCGACCTGCGAAAAGCAGGTCCCACCGGCGCTGTGGTTCGCCGGACGGCCTCGGATGAAGGCTCCGGGACGAGCGGCGGTGACACGAAGAGGTCGCGGTTTTCGCATAGGGGGTATGGAAAGCGAATAGGCGCTTCCTCAACCCGCCGGACCCCCGAGGGGCCGGTACCCGGAAGGATCAAGATCATGCTGAACCCGTCTAAAGCCGTCGTCGCCCTGGCTTGCCTCGCCCTCCTGACCGTCTTCGCTGGAGCCGCTGCCGCTGAGCCGACGGCGGCTCCAGAGGTGTCGACCCCCGAGATCTCTCCCGAGCTGACCACCCCCGCGGTGGATCCGGGGCAGGGCCAGGGAGCCGAGGCGACGGGACTTCCGGAGGTGGACAAGGTCTTCCTCAACGCTCCGGAGGGCTGTGATCTCGACTGCCACCACGAGTTCACCGCCTGCCGCCAGGGTGCCCACGGCAGCGGCGGCCCCAACTTTCCGATGGGGGCCTACTGCAACTGTGTCGACGAGTACGAGGCCTGCATCGCCCAGTGCTGAGGAGGCCTTACGGGCCCTAGCCGAGTGCTACGGGGTGAAGACCCCGTAGCACTCAGGCGCTGCGCACCAGGCGCTTCGGATCTTCTCCGGCGTCCTCCCCGGCGTCGCCGATCCAGGTCCCCGGGCCGTCCGGCCGCAGACTGTTGCGCACCTGTATGGGGATGCGGGCGGCGGCGGCCGGTTCCACGGCGCGGGGGTGGAGCACCTTCGCCCCCGCCTTGGCGAGGGCCGCCGCCTCCCCCCACTGCAGCCTCGGCAGCAGGGCGGCGCCGGGGTTCACCTTCGGATCGGCGCTCATCACGCCGTCGACGTCGGTCCAGATCTCCACCCGATGGGCGTCGAGGGCAGCGGCGAGGGCGGTTGCCGTCACGTCGGAGCCGCCGCGGCCGAGGAGGGTGGTGCGCCCCTGGCGGTCGGCGGCGACGAATCCCGGGACCACCTGCACCCGGGGGGTGGCCGAGCCGAGGGGCACCGCGAGCCTTTGCCGCGCCGCATCCCGGGTCGCCGCGGCGATCACCCGGCCGTCGAGGATCGGCCCTTCGGTGACGATCAGCTCAGCGGTGTCGACGACCTCGGCGTCGAGTCCCCGGGCCGCCAGAGCGGCGGTGAAGAGCGGTGCGGCGAGGCGCTCGCCGGCCGCCAGCACCACCGCCGTACGCTCCCGCCGGCCACTCTCCCCCTGGGCGACGGCCGTCGCCAGGCGCTGGAGATCCGCCGCCAGGCTCACCAGGCGCCGATGCAGCAGCGCCGCGGTGCGGGCTTTGACGTCGGCCGGCGGCCCCAGCTCCTCCAAGCACAGCAGGTGCCGCAGCCCGAGGCGGGATCGCACCTCCTCCGGGCCGGGGGACTCGGAGCCCCCCCGGGGGGGCCGCCGTTGGGCCCGCCGCCGTCCTCCTTTGGCGGCGTGCTCGGCGGCTCGGGTAAGGTCGTCGGTGACGCCGGCGAGGGCCGAGACCACCGCCACCACCGGGCCGTCTCCCCGCGCCTCCTCGACCCTCTGGGCGGCATCAGCCATCCGCTCCCCGTCGGCCAAGGAGGTGCCGCCGAATTTCAGTACGCGCATGGTCGAGGTCTCCGAGGTCAGGCGACGGCCCGCCGCCGGTCGAGGAAACCGGCGACGAGGGCGTCCAAGGGTTCGGTGTCGATCAGGAAGCCGTCGTGCCCGTGGATCGAGTCCAGGCGGGCCAGCTCACCATGGGGTAGCCAGCGGACCAGCTGCCGCTGTTCCACCGGCGGGTAGAGGACGTCGGAGTCGATGGACACCACCAGTACCGGCGCCGCCACCGCCGCGAGGGCCCGCTCGGCGCCGCCGCGGTCCGCCCCGACGTCGTGGCGGTCCATGGCCCGGGTGAGGGTCACGTAGGCGTTGGCGTCGAAACGATCCACCAGCTTGGCCCCCTGGTGACGCAGGTAGCCCTCCACCTGGAAGCCGTCCGAGCCCCTGGGGGAGCGGCCGAACCGCTCCTCCAGGCTCTGCCAGCTGCGGTAGCTCAGCATCGCCATGGACCGCGCCGCCGCCAGGCCGGCCCGTGGGGGATCGTCGGCGGGGTACCGGCCGTCCCTCCAGGCGGGGTCGGCGTAAATCGCCTGGCGCTGGCTTTCGGAGATGCCGATGCACCACGCCGAGTGTCGGGCGGAGGTGGCGACGGCCACCACCGCGTCGATCCGCTCCGGGAAGAGGAGCGGCCATTCGAGGGCCTGCATGCCCCCCATGGAACCGCCGATCACCAGCCGGAGCCGGCGCACCCCCAGGACGTCGAGGAGCCGACCCTGGAGGCGGACCATGTCGCGGACGGTGACGGCGGGGAAATCGGCGGACCAGGGACTGCCCGTGTCGGGATGGGGGGAGGTGGGGCCGGTGGTGCCGTAGCAGCTGCCGAGGGCGTTGGAGCAGACGATGAAATGCTGCTCGGGGTCGAAGGTGCGGCCGGCCCCGAAAAGGCCGGTCCACCAGTCGTCCGCATCCGCCGAGCCGGTCAGAGCGTGGCACACCAGAATGGCGTTGGAGCCCGCGTCGTCGAGGCGCCCCCAGGTGCGGTACGCGATCTCCACCCCTTCGAGGACGGCGCCGCCGTCGAGCTCGAAGGTTCCGGAGAGGCGCAACGTCCTCGGGGTTTCGGGGTCGGTCATGCCACGCTCCGGACGTGGGCCTTCGAGAAGGCCCGCTCGAAGTCGTCCCGGATGTCGTCGATGTGCTCGATGCCGACGGACACCCGGATCAGGTCAGGCGTCACGCCGGAGGCGACCTGCTCGTCGGCGGTGAGCTGCTGGTGGGTGGTGGAGGCGGGGTGGATCACCAGGGTCTTGGCGTCGCCGACGTTGGCCAGGTGGCTCGCCAGCTCCACCGAGTCGATGAACCGTCGACCCGCCTCGGCGCCCCCTTCGATGCCGAAGGTGAGCACGGCACCGAAGCCGTGCTGCAGGTAGCGCTGGGCGAGGCCGTGGCTCGGGTGATCGGCGAGCCCCGGATAGCTGACCCACGCCACCGCGGGGTGCTCTTGCAGCCAGCGGGCCAGCTCGAGGGCGTTGTCGACGTGGCGCTGGACCCGTAGCGAAAGGGTTTCGAGGCCCTGAAGAAAGAGGAAGGAGCTGAAGGGGGACAGGGCTGGCCCCAGATCCCGCAACCCCTCGACCCGGGCGCGGATGATGAAGGCGATGTTGCCGAAGGGGCCATCTGGCCCGAAGACCTCGTTGAACACGAGGCCGTGGTAGCCGGGGGACGGCTCGGTGAACATGGGGAACTTGCCGCTGCCCCAATCGAAGTTGCCCGAATCCACGATGACGCCGCCGATGGACGTTCCGTGGCCGCCGATCCACTTGGTGGCGGACGCCACCACGATGTCGGCGCCGTGGTCGATGGGGCGACAAAGGAAACCGCCGGCGCCGAAGGTGTTGTCCACCACCAGGGGAATGCCGTTTCCGTGGGCCACCTCCGCCAAGCCCTCGAAGTCGGGGACGTTGAATCGGGGGTTGCCCAGGGACTCGACGTAGAGGGCCTTGGTGTTGGCGTCGATGGCGCGGCGGAAGGCTTCCGGGTCGTCGCCGTCGACGAAGCGGACGTCGATCCCCAGCCTGGGGAGGGTCACCTTGAACTGGTTGTAGGTGCCGCCGTAGAGGTTTGAGGTGGCGACGATGTTGTCCCCCGCCTGGGCCAGGGTGGTGACAGCGAGGAATTGGGCCGCCTGGCCGCTGGCGGTGGCGAGGGCGGCGACCCCCCCTTCGAGGGCGGCGATGCGCTTCTCGAAAACGTCGGTGGTGGGGTTCATGATCCGGGTGTAGATGTTGCCGAATTCCTGGAGCGCGAACAGCCGGGCGCCGTGGTCGGCGTCGTCGAAGGTGAACGACGTGGTCTGGTAGATCGGCACTGCCCGGGCGTGGGTACCTTCAGCGGGTTCCTGTCCGGCGTGGACCTGCAGGGTCTCGAAGCGCAAGGTTTTCTCGTTTTCTGGACGCACTTTTCCTATCCTCCGTGGAAAGGTTTTTGATGACGGAGCGGTGGGCCTCGGCGGCCGGCGTCGGTGGGAAAAGAAAAACCCGCCTCGGCCTTGGGCCTCGGCGGGTTCGTCTGCTGCGGGTACCTGTTTGGGGCTAGCTCAGGTGGCTTCCTCCGCAGTTCGAGTCCGCACGGTGGCCGTGCCGATGTCCTTGAGACACATGCACATGTACATGCGCATGCCCATGGAGCGGCCCTTGGCGAGGCTGCGGATCGAGGTGGGGATCTGGGCTCCCGCCATTGCGCCGCCGGCACCCGCGGCGCGGAGCCGGAGGATGGACGAAGCGGCGGAGTGGGGGAGGCGCTGACTCATAGCCCGATCAGGATACGGTTGGGCCTTTCGGATGTCAACGGCGTTTTGCGGTCGGCGTCGAGCTCAACGGAGCGCGGCGCATCCCGGGGTGGCGGGGAACCGGCGCAGGTCGCCGTGCTCGAAGCGCCACTCCGGCGTGCGTAGCGGACCCGAAGGCTTGGCTTCGTACCAGGGGCCATCGCCGACCCGACCCGTCGGTCCACGCAGCACGTGGGCCTGCTGGGCGGGCATGTAACTCTGGACCAACAGGAAGACCCGTCGACCGGCGTCGTTCTCCGCCACGTCCGCCACCAGCACCGCGTGCCCCGGCGAGCCCCCCTGGATGAAGACGTCACCCACCTCCACCTCGGCGGGGTCCGCCACCGGCTCCAGCTCCGCCTTGAGGGACAGGGTCCCGGCGTAGGTGAAGACGAGGTCGAGGTACCGGCGGAAGCTGGCGTCGGAGGCGTCCGCTGATGCGGAGCGACCCCAGCTGACGCGATTGCCGTCGATCTTCGGCCGAACGCCGGTCCGGTAGTCGCTCCACCGGGCCCGGTCGCCGCTGGTGAAGTCGAAGGCGACCTGGTCGTCGCAGCCGGCGCCTTTCAGGAACTCAGCCCGCAGGCGAATCACCAGGTCGGCGCATTGCTGGAGGTCCCGCCGACCCACGTCGAGGTCGATCACCGCCAGGTGGGCGCTCTGGTTGGCCTTGGGACGCCCGTCGTGGAGGTGCACTTCGGGGCGTCCGGGCAAGAGGGGAAGCTTGCGCAGCCACCGGCCGAAGGCGTCGGCGTCGACCCGCGCGTAGCCGTCGGGGGGCGGGAACCGCTCGGCGACGGTGTCGGCCGCGGCTGGAATGGGGAGCAGCAGCAGGGCCGCGGCGGCGGCCAAAGGCCGTAGCGACGATCCGGGGAGCCTCACGGCGACGCGGCGTGGACGTCGAAGTAGATGCGTTCTTCGGAGGTCAGCAGCTCGCCGTGGACGAGGTAGACGGTGCCCGGGTCGGGGTAGGGGATCCGCGCCACCGCCAGCGACGCGGCCACGCTGTCGCAGTCGAGGCCGCCGCCGAAAAGGGGCAGGGCCGCAAAGGCGCGGCAGGTGTCCACCAGCTGTTTCGCCAGGCCGCTCTTGATCACGATGTCCACCGACGGCCGCTCCGCTTCGAGGAAGGTCAGCTCGTAGCCCCCCTCCGCCTTCTCCAGCTTGACCCGGGCGGCGGCCCGCACCCACTGTCGTCCCGCGGTCACCGTGTCTTCGAAGCGGGTCGGCTCGCCGGCGCCGGTCACCAGCTCCGCCACCAGCTCCCCCCAGCCCTCCAGGCGGACGTCCAGCTCCGCGTCGAGGGTGCCGTCCCCGGACGCATGGGGGGAGAGCTTGAAGCGGTTGGCGAAAACCTGGAGCCGGTGCTCCGGAGAGGTGATCACGATCGTCACCGGCCCCTGCTGGATCGGCTGGAGACCGCCGTCGAGCTGCTCGAACGTGCCGTTGAGCGCCTCGATGGAGATGCCGTCCTCCGCCGATGCGGTTGGAGCGGCGTACATCGGGGAGACCAGCAGGAGGGCGACGGCGAGGTGGCGAAGCATAGAGGGTCTCCGGTACAGAAAAAGGGGCGGGGCTGAGGAGATCCGGCGGACGGTGGAGGGTCGGTCGGACTGTGGGTCGACGGGGATCCGGCCCGCCGCTGGTGGAACTATATCCAACGCCCCGGGGTCGGCGGTCGCTTCGGTGTTTCAGGGTCGTCGATCGGAATCCCTGCGGTTGCCGCTCCCAAGGTCGACCCGGGGACCACCGCTTCGACCTGAGCCTTCGGACTGGGAGGTCGGGCCCGGCCGACGCCGTGGCGGCTTCGGCGCCGTGATATAAACCCGGCAATCGAATCTAGGAAAGTTCGCCGATAGCTCACGATTCACAGTCGAGGGCCGGACGATCACCACATGTGAATCTAGGGGGGAGTTGATGGCTCGGGAAACGTATGAATGCGCGTGTTATAACGGATTTTTCGGGGAGTTCCTAGGTCACAACGAGAAAGTACGTGCCCTGAAAGCGAAGGCGGACCGGGGCTGGTCCTGCAACTGGGGGGTGGACTGGTCCAGTCTGGCACGACGTGACTTCCTAAAGGGGAGCGCCCTCGCGATGGGCCTGGCCAGGGCCCCTTCAGGTGCCGCCGCCGACTACGATCCAGCGATCCAGAC
>JBCDIS010000034.1:0-49578 GCA_038748685.1 Acidobacteriota bacterium
CGGGGTGGGGGGGGGGGGGGGGGGGGCTTCACCCCCTCCCGGGGCGGCGCGCGGGGCGGCCCCGGCCCCCCGGCCCGGTGGGCGGGGCCCCCCGCCAGCTCGGCCCCGGCGCCGGTGCGTCCGAGCCCGGCCACCATCTGGGCGGCCTGGCTGGCGCCGAAGACCGACATGGACCAGGTGAACCGGCCCACGGAGCGCAGGGCGTCGGTCATCCTATCGGCCACCGCCGGACCCCCCTTCGGCGGCCACGGGGCCTTCCCGGTGACCGGCTTCGTCGTCGCCGCAGCAGCAGTCCGGCTCCCCCATCAGGCGACCCAGCTCCCGCTCCGCCACGTCGTGGACGGTCCGCGCCGCCTGGGCCATGACTTCGGTGCCCACCACGAGCATGCCGAGGGGCAGGAGCGCCAGACGGGCGGTCAAGAGTTCGTTCGTCTTCATGCGTCCCATACCGGTGTCCTTCCCGGGCGTTCGTTTCGCCGTACCGCCACCGCGGGCTCCCTTCGGGCCGCGGCGCTCATCGACGGCCCCCCCGCATCGCCCGCAGCAGGAGGAGCAGACCGAGGACCCCGAAGAGCACGATCCCCGCCCCCTCGATCCACAGGACGGACTCCCCCAGCCCTTCGAGGGAACGCACCAGCATCGCCGACGCCGCCATCCCCAGCACCAGGGCGAGGGAGGACCCGGCCCCGCCTTCGGATCGATGGAGGTCCGCCGTCCCCGGGGTCGCCGTCCGCCGCCCCCCGTCGTCGCCGTGCTCCAGCGTCGCCAGCAGGCGGTCGACCTTCTGGGGCAGCAACAGGAGGCTGGAGAAATACCCTTCGGCGGTCTGCAGGGCCTGCCGCGGGGCGGTGAGCTGGCGCCACTGGTTGAAGCTCGCCAGCCATTGGAGGCCGTCGAGGCCGGCCCCCACCGGGTCGGTCTCCGGCGCCACGTCGTGTCCCCGGCGGGCGACCCAGAACAGGCCGCGGAAGAACCCCACCAGAGGCTCCGGGGTACGGTAGCCGGCGGCCCGGGCCCAGCGCCAGTGCTGGAGGCCGTATTCCGCCACGCTCTCGCCGGTCTGGGTCCAGCCGCCGTCGCGGAAGGGCACCACCTGCCGGTAGCGGGTCCGCAGCTCGATGGGGTCGGCCCCGGGGACCGGCTCCAGCTCCTCCAGCAGGCTGGCGGCGGCGCGGTCGGGGAAATGGCCGGCGGTGGCCCGCAGGTAGTCCCACAGCCGCGGCCTCGACGCCGCCGGCAGGCCGGTGAAGACGCCGCCGGTGAAGGTGAGCTGACGGTCCCGGGAGACTTCGATCTCCGCCTCGATGGGCAGGGTCTCGGTGGAGATCGCCAGCTGCAACCAGGCGAGGGAGAGGCGGCGGGCGAGGTCGTGCCCCGCGGCGGCCTCGAGGGGCATCCGGGTCACCTCGTCCCAGCTGGCGCCCTGGAAGGTCTCCACCACCAGGACCCTGGCGCTACCCAGGTGGGCGAACACCCGCGGCACCCGGATGCCGTCGAGCCCTTCGGCGTCGGTGCGCAGGCGGGCGAGGCTCTCCCCCTGGATCCGCAGGTCGCGGCGGGGGGGCAGGCAGACGGCGCGGAAATCCCCCAGCAGCTCGGCGAAGGGCACCGCGCCGCTGTACCCGAGCCCCAGCTCGGCGCCGCGGCCTTCGAGGACGGTCACGAGGTCGGTCAGGGCGTGGTCGGGGTCGTACCCTCCGGCCCCGTCGAACCCTCCGAACCCGTCGAACCACGGCGCCCGCAGGCGGACCACCACGCTCTGGCCGTCCGCCAGCAGCGCCCGGTGGCTCTGGTGATAGAGGCCGACGAAGAACGGCTCGCCCTGGAAGGCGGGGAAGACCTCGTCCCGCGGCCGCCCCAGCTCGGCGCCGAGGAGGGCGTCCACCTCCTCCGCCGTGCGCCCGGGGCCGCGGTCGGGGATGGCGGAGAGCTCCAGGCACTCGGACACGGGGAAGACGTCGGCCCGGGAGCCGAGGTAGCGGCCGAAGGCGGCGTGGGGGGGCCCCGCCTCGGCGAGGGCCAGCGCCAGGCGACGGGCCGGAGGCCGGGGACGGCCGTCGTCCTCGAGCTCCACCTCCCGTGGCCCCGCCACCACCTCCCGCGGCCCGGCCACCACCTCCCGTGGCCCTGCCACCACGCCGTGGTGGGCGAGGAGCCGTTCGAGATCGCCGCGGGATCGCGCCCTCCGGCGCCTCTTGGGGGTCACGGTTCCGGGTCCCCATCGGGATCCAGGTCCGCATCGAGATCCGGGTAGAGGACGTCGATGGCGCGGCCCCCGTAGCCATCCTCGGCGCCCTCGGTGCCGGCCTCCTCGGCGGCGGCCCACCGGCGGCGGTAGGGCTCCACCACCGTGGCCAGCCAGCGCTCCTCCACGTCGGCGCCGGGGCGGTGGGCCAGCACCTCCGCCACATCGTCGGACTCCGGCGTCATCCGGCGCCGCATGACCATGGCGGCGGCGAAGCCGTCGGCGAAGGGGGCGGTGTCGGTGGCGTCGCCGTAGAGCCGCAGGGCCCCTTCGAGGACCTCCGGATCCGACAGGTTCACCAGGCAGAAGGCGAAGGAGAGTCCCATGACGGCGTCGCCGTGGAGGGGGCCTTCGGGGGCCTCCCGGGCCACCAGATCGAGGGCGTTGGCGAGGGAGCCGTACCCCGGCAGGAACTGCACCGGCAGGAAGTAGACGGCCCGCCCAACGCCGTGCCAGAAGTACCGTTCGAGGGTGCGGTCGTCGCCGTCTGCGAGGGCCCGGGCCATGGGCCCCACCGACGCCGGGAAGAAGCAGCGGGCCATGAGCCCGAGGGCTTCGAGGGCGACGTCGAGGTGGGTGTCCTGGCAGTTCCCGCGGCAGATCCGCACGAAGGCGCGGACCGCCCGACGGGCGGAATCGAGGTCCTCCGGGTCGACGTCTTCGAGGAGCAGCTCCGCCGTCGCCAGCCCGAAGCCGGCGTGGAGCATGGCCAGGGTGCTGGGGGCCAGGGTTCCGGGGCCGAGGGCGGCGCCGTCGAGCTCCGACAGGGCGTCGGTGAGCAGACCCTTGGGCTCCTCCCCCCGGCGGGCGCCGTGGCGCAGGAGACGGGAGCCGAATTCGTGCCCCAACCCCTCCACGGCCCACAGGGATTCGTAGTCGCCCCGCGCCAGGGCCCTGTCGAGGTAGGGGCCGAGGGGGAAGGGCTCCCCCGCCGGCGGCAGGTCCAGCTTGCGCTGGGCGATGCGCACCAGGCGGTAGACCTCCAGCTTGTTGCGCAGCTCCCGGCGCACCAGGGTCCCCCGGCGGTCCGGCCGGGCGACGGAGAGGGCGTCGGCGGAGCGCCGGGCCACCCCCGCCACGGTGTCCCCGAAGCGGTCGGGGGTCACGGCGCCGCTCGCCAGATCGAGCCACTCCCGCTGCAGGTCGACGCCGGCCTCCACCGCCATCCGCGCCGCCGCCCCGAGCTCCCCCCCGGCGGTCCGGGAGACGGCGTCGAGGGCCCCCAGGCTGTGGCGGCGGTGGGCGGCGGACCTCGGACGCACCAGCGACGCCATCTGCTCCGCCCCCAGCAGCGTGGAGGCGAGCCCGAAGCGGGCCATCGATAGGGCGAGCCGGCGCACGGTCCAGGGCCTGTCTAGTGGATCGACGCCGGGTCGTCGCCCTTGCGCCGGAGGTCGGACTTGATGTCGGTCCAGGTGCGGTCGAGGGTCTCCCAGGCGTCGTTCATCACCTTGCCGGGCTGGCTCCAGGAGCCGGTGGCCACCTTGGACATGCTGTCCACCACGCCGCTCTGCAGGTGGTCGCCGGCGCGGAAGACGTTGTGGGTGGTCTCGCTCAGGTGCCGGGTGGCGGCGTGGCTGACGGCGTCGAGGCTCTCGGCGGAGCGCTCGACGCCCTTCTGGCGCTGGAGCATGTTGGACGCCTGCTCGACGCCGAGCATGCCCATGGCCCAGGAAAAGCGGAACATCGACTTGGTGAATTCACGCAGCATCGGGGGTCTCCTAGGGGTTTCTTGGCGATGGGGGACCGGTAAGCGGTCCATCTTATCCCGGAACGCCGCCGCCGCCGGCCCGCCACGGACGGAGCCAGCGCCACGTCCGGCCGGCGGCCAGCAGCAGACAGGCGGCGAGGACGAATGCGATCTGGACGGTCCACAGGTTGGCGCCGAGGGCCGGCTGGGCGGGGGGCAACAGCAAGAGCATCGCGGCGACGACGGCGGCGGCGGCGGCCAGGGGGAGCTCCGCCGGACCGCCGGCGGCGGGGGACCGGGGGGCCGACGCGGGGGGGTGAGGACGGGGGGCGGGCTGGGCCGCCGAAAGTCGATCGAGGGCCCGCACCGCCCGTACCGGGCCGTCCCGCAGCAGCTTGCCGCTGGCCGTCAGCCAGTCGAGCAGGCGGTCGGGGGCCACCTGCTCCCGGCGGCCCTGCCACAGCATGTAGCGGGCGCAGGAGCGGGCCAGGTAGTCGCCGACGTCGAACACCGGCTCGAAGCGGGTCACCAGGCCGTCGATGGCGATGGCGGAGCGGATGTATTTGACGATGTCCCGCTCCGGCAGCACGTGGGTCTGGCGGGAGAGGGTCAGCATGTCCCCCATGATGCGGGTGAAGTTGACCCGCAGGGCCCGGGAGCCCCCCTGGTCCTGGTACCACTCCGCCGCCAGGGCGTCGAGGCCGGCGCGGAAGGCGATGGGGTCGGCGGCGGGGTCGTAGGCCGCCACCTCCAGGAACTCGTCGTAGAGGCGGTCCATGTCCCCCACCGCCAGGGCCAGGGTCATGGACACCAGGTGACGGCGGGCGTGGCGGCTCATGACGCCGGTGATGCCGAAATCGATGTAGCCGACGACGCTGCCGGGCAGGATGATGAGGTTCGCGGGGTGGAGGTCGGCGTGGTAGATGCCGTTGTCGAAGGCGTCGCCGAGGAAGTTGTCGATGACGTTGGCGGCGAAGCGCTTACGGTCGAAGCCCGGGGGTTCGAGGGCCGCCAGGCGCTCACTGTCCCCCTCCTCCTTGGCCCGCAGGTAGGCCAGCAGGGTGGTGCCGGCCAGGAATTCGACGACGAGGGTCCTGCGGCTGGTGTATTCGCTCCACACCTTCGGCACGGTCTGCACCGGGTTGTCGCGGGCGAAGTGGCGCAGCTGCTCCGTGTAGCGGGCCTCGCAGCGGAAATCGAGCTCCTCGCGGGTCCAGGCGACGAATTCGGTGGTGGGCTCCAGGAGCCACGAGAGGAAGCCGAGGCGCAGCGCCTTGATGGTGGCGATCATCGCCACCATGAGGCGGATGTCGCTGCCGAACTCGTATTCGACGCTCGGCCGCTGGACCTTCACCGCCACCTTCTCGCCGTCGAGCCAGGCGACGTGGACCTGCCCCACCGACGCCGTCGCCAGGGGCTCCCGCTCGATGCGGTCGAAGATCTCCTCCGGCCCCCGCCCGTGCTCTTCGCGGAAGGTGCGCTCCACGTCTTCGAAGCCGAAGGGCTCCACCCGGTCGAGGAGCTTGAACAGGGCGTTGCAATATTCGAGGGAGACGATATCGGGCTGCAGCGCCAGCATCTGGCCGAACTTGACGAAGGTGCCCCCGAGGTCTTCGAAGAGGGTCCGCAGACGCTCCGGACCGGTGAGGCGGGCCGGCGGCAGTCGCTTCGCCAGCCAGGGCCAGCGCCGCGCCCGCTCGCCGAGCACATAGGCCACGGCGTGCCGCAGCACCACCCCCATGAGATGCAGCAGGCGGGTGACGTTGTTGGCCAGGAGGCGCAGGGTGTTCACGTCGTCGCCGCCTCCGCCCGCTCTTCGGGGGTCCACACGTTGCCCCGGTAGCGGCCGGCGAAGCGGGTGCGCCGGCGCGCCAGGATGTCCTTCAGGGCGGCGTCCATACGCCGGCGGACCTCGGCGCTGATGGCCCGCACCAACCGGCGGTCCTCCGCCGCTTCGGGGGGGTGCTCCCGCTCGACGTGGATCGGTTCGAGGAAGTGGGTGTGCCACTTCGAAGGCAGGGGGACGGTGCCGAGGGTCGGCGTCACCGGCAGGAAGGGCCACTCGCTGACCCGCTTCCACCAGCTCCATTTGATCTTGCCGTAGATGGGGTAGATCTCGGCGCTGCCGATGGTCACGAAGGGGACGATGGGCACCTGGTGGCGCAGGGCGAAGCGGACGAACTCGTCCCGCCCGAACTTGCCCAGCTCGTAGACCTGGTCGTTGTACATCCGGAAGGCGCCGCGGATGCCCTCGGGGAAGATCGCCAGGACGTCCCCCCGCCGCAGCACCCAGTCGCCGTTGTCCAGGCACGCCGGCATGCCCCCCATGCGGATCATGTAGGGGGCCAGGAACGGGAATTTCACCAGCGACGGGTGCACCAGGAAGCGGATGTAGCGGCCGAGCTTCTTGGCGATGAGGTGCATGGCCATCACCCCGTCCCAGGGCTGGAAGCCCCGGTGGACGCCGGTGAGCACCACCCCCCCCTCCCGCGGCAGGTGGTGCAGCCCGCGGACCTCGATACGCCACCAGACGTTGTGGAGGAAGCGGAAGAGGGTCTTGCCGAGGAGGCGGATGTAGGGGACGTCGATGCCCCAGGGGTCGTAGGTGGGTCCCGGGTCGGACCCGTCCCCGCCTAGCGCTTCACTCTGAGGGCGCCGGGCCCCCTCCGCAATACGGGCCCTTTCCGCAATACGGGCCCTTTCCGCAACACGGGCGCTCGTCTCGGCGGCCTCGAAGCCGTGGTCCAGGCGTAGCCTCTCCCCCGAGACGGTCGAAGGGAAGCGCAGGAAGTCGATCTGCTCGATGGGGGCGGCGAGGCCCAGGGGCGAAAGCGCCTTGCGGGCCAGCCACTGGAGGGAGAAGGGCACCGGCAGGCGCAGGGCACCGGCGTGGCGGACCGCTTTGTGGAGGGGCACGTTGCTGGCGGGGACGACGTTGAAGACCCCCCCGGCGGGGGACGATCCGTCGGCGGTCACCCGGGCGACGGCGGCGGCGAGGTCGTCCGCCGACAGCAGCTGCAGGGTGGGGTCGTAGCCCGGCACCGTCACCGCCAGGCGTCGGCTCACCAGCCGGCTCCAGAAATCCCGCCCGCCGCGGGTCACCACCGGCGACGGCCGCAGGACGGTGAGGGTCCGGCCGTCTCCCCCGAAACGTTCACGGGCGGTGGCTTCGAGGGCCTGCCAGCGCTCCGGCAGCGGGTTGCCGGTGCGCCGCGGCGCCAGGCGTCCCTCCCCCAGCATGTTGAGGTGGTGGGCGCTGGGCTCGTGCACCGCGGCGCTCGACACCAGAACCAGGTGGGGCACCCCGCCCTGGGCGCACAGGTCGGACACCCGGCCGGCGTCCCCCACGTCGGGGGCGATGCCCCGGGGGTCGCGGGTTTGGGCCAGGTACACCACCCCGGCGACGGACCGGGACGCCAGCTCGGCGGCCAGGGATTCGGGTCGGTCGACGACGACGGCGTCGCCCAAGACGGCGCCGACCCGCTCGGCCAGCGGACCCGGGGTCGCCACGATGACGAGGGGCGCGGTCATGGAGCCCTCCTCCTTCCCAGAAAATCAACCCGCGGCCTGGTGGAACTGCTCCAGCTCGTCCGGATTCGCCCCCAGGCCCCGTAGCAACGCTTCAGAACGGGACCGCCAGCTGGCGCCTTCGGTCCTCTGGCGCCGGTCCCCCGAGGCGACGCGGCCCGCCGCTTCGATGGCCGACACGATCACCGGCGTGATGCCGCCGCCGGGCCGCGTCCAGTGGCCCACCAGGGTGAGCCCCTCGACGGGCCCCTCCATGGCCGGACGTTCGTCCCCCAGCTGGTCCGGGGACATCTCCCAGCCGAGCATGGCCCCCACCTCGTTGAGGGTGAATCGCCACGAGGTCTTGGCCGAGGCGCTGAGCTTGACGGCGATCTTGTCGCCGATCCCCGGCACCACCCGTTCGAGGTGGCCGACGATGTAGTTCTCGATCTGGGCCTTGTGCCGGTCCCAGTCCTCCACCGCGCCGTAGTCCATCTCCAGCACCTTCTGGAGGATGACGATCTGCCCCCCCGGCGGCGCCATGGCGGGCTCGTAGACCGTGGGCACGAAGATCTTGCAGCGCAGGCCGTTGCGCCCCACGGTGTCCGGATCCCACCGGTTCCAGTAGTAGCCCTGGACCCGGTCGAGGGTGTCGGCGTCGACCCCGTGGAGGCCGATGTGGGTGAGGAAGCAGGGGAAGCTCGGGCGCAGGCCTTCGAGGCTGCGCCGGTACTCGGGGTCGACGTCCTCCGGCCGCAGCAGGTGGTCCAGGGTCAGCCGCAGGTCGGCGTTCGACACCACGGTGCCGGCGGCCACCCGGTAGTTACCCCTGAGGCCGCCGCGGGTGGTGACGAGGTCGACGCCGCAGGCGCGGCCGTCCCGCACCAGGATGCGGTCCGCCCGGGTGGACATGAGGATGTCGCCCCCCAGCTCTTCGAAGCGGCGGGCGAGCTCGTCGGCGAAGGTCTGGGAGCCCCCCTCGGGGTAGTAGTTGCCGAGGAAGTAGGACAGCCGCAGCATGGAATCGAAGACGAAGGAGGTGCGGGACGGCGGCGAGCCCCAGTGGGGGCAGTCGGCGGTGAGCAGCAGCTTCAGCTTCGGATCGTCGAAGTGGCGGTCCAGGGCCTGGCGCAGGGTGGTGGACTCGTAGCGCCCCAGGCGCTCGGTCTTGCGGCCGCGGAAATAGGCCAGGAGCCCCAGCATGTAGGCCTCCCGCACCTCGGTGAAGAAGCCCTCCATGGCCTCCCGCTGGTGGGGGAATTCGGCGTCGAGGGCGGCGCGGTAGGTCTCGAGGTCGGCGGGGACGTGGAAGTGGCTGCCGTCGGGGAAGTGGAAGGTGTCCACCGGATCCATCTTGATCCAGCCCGCTTCGACCCCCAGATCCGCCAGCATCTTGGAGGTCATGGCGTCGGGGTTGCCGAGCAGGGGATAGAAGTGGGTGGCGGCGTCGAAGGTGAAGCCCTTGCGGCGGAAGGTGCTGCAATAGCCCCCCGCCATGTAGTGCTGCTCCACCAGCAGCACCGAAAGCCCCTCTTTCGCCAGCTTGGTGGCGCACACCAGCCCGCCGATGCCGGCGCCGATTACCACGGCGTCGTAGGAGTCCTTGGGACCCCGCTTGCGCAGGCCGGTGAAGGGGCGTTTCATCCCGATCCCTCCCCAGACGCGGTCTCCGGACGGTTGCGGCCGTAGGTCTCGTGGGCGTCGACGAACTCGCCGCTGGCGATGGCGCCCCCCATAGAGAGCTCACCCGCCAACACGGTGGCGGCGGCGATCTCCGCCAGCTTCCGGGCGCCGCCGGTGCCGCGGCAGCCGAGCATGTCGAGGCACTCGGCGCTGGTGCCGAGGCCGGTGCCGCCGCCGACGGTGGCCACCGACAGGGACGGCAGGGTGACGGAGGCGGAGAGGTCCCCCTCGGCGGTGAGCTCGAAGTGGGTCACCCCCACCGACGAGTTGGCGACGTTGGCGACGTCCTGGCCGGTGGCGATGAAGAGGGCCGTGAGGCCGTTGGCGTAGTGGCCGTTGTAGCCCAGGGCGCCGGAGGTCAGGTGCCCGAGGACGGTGTCGTGCCACAGCCCCAGCATCCCCTCCGGCGTCGTGTGGAGCACCGAGCGCACCACCTGGGCCGGCACCACGCAGCCGGCGGTGACCTTCTTGCCCTTGCCCCCCCGCAGGAGGGAGCCGGCGGCCCGCTTCTCGCCGTTGTAGCCGCTGAAGATCTTGTAATGCTCGCCGCCGATCTCCCGCATCACGAAGCGGCACACCGCCTCCGCCGCCTTGACGATCATGTTCATGCCCTGGGCGTCGGCGGTGTGGAAGCCGAGGTCGACGATCACCCGCCGCCCCACCGGCAGGCAGTCGACGGTTTCGAGGCGACCGTGGCGGGTGGTGGTGGCCGCCGCGGCCCGTAGGTCCTCGATGCGGGATTCGACCCGCCGGGCGAAGTCCCGGGCTTCGGCGACCCCGGAGAGGTGGAAGACCGGACCCACCCGGTTACGGTCGATCCACACCCGGGCTTCGGCGCCGCCGGAGCGGGTGATGGCCACCATGCCCCGCTCGTAGGAGCGCACCAGCGCCCCCTCGGTGGTGGCCAGGGGCACGTAGTGGACGCCGTCGGCGTGCTCCCCCCGGACCCACAGGGGGCCGGCGACGCCGAGGGGCATCTGCACCGTGCCGACGGGGTTCTCGACGTTGCCCCGCCAGCGCTCGCTGTCGAGGGTGTAGCGGCCCACGTGGGGCATCTCGGCGTCGACCTTCTCCTCCACCCAGGCGCGGCGGCGGTCGACGGAGGGGCGGTCGTAGCCCTGGTCCTTGAGCCGCGGCACCAGGCGGATCCGCGGCCGTTCGGGGGCCGGGGCGGCGGAGGGGTCTTCCCTCGGGCTCACCGGGGGCCCCCGGTGCCGGGCCGGCCGGCGTCCAGCACCAGGGCGGTGGCGTTGCCGCTCAGCCCCAGGGCGGTGGCGAGGACGCGGCCGCCGCGGAGGGCGCGGGACCTGGCGGCGAATCCGAGACTCGGCCCGTCGGCGGCGGCGGCTTCGAAGCCGGCGATGGGGGGTACCTCGCCGTGGGCCACGGCTTCGATGGCCGCCATCACCTGGAAGGCGCCGGAGGCCCCGAGGCATTCGCCGATGGCCCCCTTGACCGCCATCACCGGCACCTCTCCGGCACGGTCCCCGAGCACGGAGGCGATGGCCCGGGCCTCGATCCGATCCTGGGGGACGAGGCCGCTGCCGCCGGAGGTCACGAGGTCGACGTCGTCGGCGCCGAGGCCGGCGTCGTCCAGGGCGAGGCGGGCCGCCCGCTCGAGGGCCGACCTGGCGACCTCGGGATCGGCGCCGCGGGAGACGTCGAAGAAGGAGCCGTGGCCGAGGATCTCCGCCCGCACCGTCGCCCCGCGGCCCGCGGCGTGCTCGGCCTCTTCGAGCATCAGCAGGGCGGACCCTTCGCCGAGCAGCACGCCGCTGCCGTCGGCGTCGAAGGGGCGGGGGAAGGGCCCGTCGGGGCCGCCGTCCCGCGCCAGCCGTCCGGCCTGCTGGAAGCCCATCATGGATTCGAAGCAGAGCTCCTCACCGCCCCCCGCCAGCAGCAGGGTGCCGCGGCCGAGGCGGACCATATCGAGCCCCCGGGCCAGGGCCTGGAGCCCGGCGGTGGTGCCGCCGGCGACGGTGGAGTTGGAGCCCCGGAGGCCGTGCCAGATGGCGGCCTGCCCGGCGGCGGCGTTGATGACGCTGTTGGCGAAGTCGAGGGGTTTGACGTACTTGGGCCCCGCTTCGAGGCCCCGGCGGTCGAAGGCAGAGATGGTGTGGACGCTGCCGAACATGGTGCCGAGCACCAGCCCCACCTGCAGGTCTGCGAGCGCCTCCGCCGTGATGCCGGCGGAGCCCAGGGCCAGCTCGGCGGCGGCGATCACCAGCCGGCCGGTGCGGTCCACGGGGCGGAAGTTCCGCTTGCCGAAAAAGGCCCGGGGATCGAAGTCCACCTGCGCCGCCCGCGGTGAGCGGAGCCCCTCGGTGTCGAAGAGGTCCACCTCGCGGAAGCCGGTCTCGCCGGCGACGAGGGCGCTGTGCAGCTGCGCCGGATCGTTCCCCAAGGACGAGACCGTACCGACCCCCGTCACCACCACCCTACGCTTCTGCATGCTCGACAGCTCCCGGGATCGTCAGGCGATCTTTTGGAAGATCACCGAGGCGTTGTTGCCGCCAAAGGCGTAGGCGTTGTTCATCGCGACCTGGACGTCGACGTCGCGGGCCTCGTTGGGCACGCAGTCGAGATCGCAGTCGGGGTCGGGCTCGGTGAAGTTGATGGTGGGGGGCACCCGGTCCTCCGCCACCGCCATCGAGCAGACGGCGCTCTCGATCGCCGACGCGGCCCCCATGGTGTGGCCGATCATAGACTTGATGGAGCTGATGGGTAGATCCCGGTCGCCGAAGACCTGCCGGAAGGCCTTGGTCTCGAGGCGGTCGTTGGTGGGGGTGCCGGTACCGTGGGCGCTGACGTAGCTGACGTCGTCGGCGTCGAGGCCGGCGTGCCGCAGGGCCTCCTTCATCGCCCGGGCCGCGCCGTCCCCCTCGGGGTGGGCGGCGGTCATGTGGTGGGCGTCGCAGGACAGGCCGTAGCCCCCCACCTCGGCCCAGATCCGGGCCCCCCGGGCCCGGGCGTCCGCCAGCCGTTCGAGCACCAGGATCGCCGCCGCCTCGCCGGGCACCATGCCACGGCGGTCGCGGTCGAAGGGCTGGCACTTCTCGGGGGCGATGGCCCCGAGGCGGGCGAAGCCGGTGTAGGTGATGCGGGAAAAGGCGTCGGCGCCGCCGGCGAGCATGAGGTCGGCACGGCCCCCCCGCAGGGCGTCGAGGGCGAAACCGACGGCGTAGTTGCCGGCGGCGCAGGCCGCCGGCAGCATGGTGTTGACGCCGCCGAAGCCGAACTCGCTGGCGACGTGGGCGGCGATCACGTGGCAGGGGTAGAGCCCCATGAACTCACCCCCCACGTGGGGCAGCTCGCCGTCGAGCCAGCGGTCGTCGAACTGTTCCACCAGCCCCGGCTCGCCGGAGGTGGTGCCCATGGCGACGCCGATGCGCTCCGGCGCCAGCCCCGCCCCCTCCACGCCGGCTTCGTCCACCGCCTGGCGGGCGGCGCAGATGGCGAGCTGGCTGGCCCGGCCCACCTGGCTCGGGTCGAGGTTGCGGAACCACGGCTCGGGCTCGAAGCCCTTGATCTCGCCGCCGATGTCGACGGAGTGGCGGCTGGTGTCGAAGGACTCCACCTTGGTGATGCCGCTGACCCCGGCCAGCAGATTCCCCCACACCTGCTCCCGTCCGGTGCCGACGGGGGTCACCAGGCCGATGCCGGTGACGACGATTCTGGGCTCCCCGTTCGGGCCCAGGGCCTCGTTCGAATCGCTCATGCCGCTGGCTCCTGACGCATCGAGTCGCCCCCTCAGGCGACTTCCGCTTTTTCGCCCTTGACCTGCAACACCAGGTCGACCGAGTCCTGGACCGTCCGCAGCTCCTGGAGACGCTCTTCGGGGACGCCGAGCTTGAATTCGTAGTCGACGTCGACGCCGATCTCCAGCAGGGATAGGGAGTCGAGCTGGAGATCCTCGACGAAAGAGGCGTTGTCGCCGATCTCTTCGCTATCGAGACCGGTGACGTTGGCGATGATCTCCTTGATCTTCGACCGGATTTCCGCGACGTCCATATCCGTGTCCTCCTCGGTGCTGATCTGACGGGCCGTTGTCTGTTGGATGCCTTCCTGGGCCGATGGATCCGACGCGGTTCAGGGTCCCCACGGGACACGTCGGCCAAGACTCGCCAACACACTGGACCGACCGTCGGTCGGACGTTACGGCCTGTCCAGGGGACTCGAAAATCCAGTAGCGGGTCTTCGGTTGTCTCTACTCAAAGCTCGATCAGTCTTTAAGGCGCACTATACCAAAGCGCGGGGCCAACCTAGAGAAATAGCCGCCGCAGGGCGGCAAGCTCCGGGGAGCCTACACCCCTCGGAATCAAGAGAAATTCTCACCTTTTCGTAGACGGGCGGAGGGTCAGAGAATCGACTCTCCTGCATACGTCGGCCGGCGGATCGCGAATCCGGGCGCGGTACCCCGCCGGGGCTCGGATCACACACCCGACAACCCCTCCCCACAGCGTCACAAAGCGGACAGTTGAGGGGAACCAAGGGCCTTCCATGAGCGACTTGGAACAGACACGTCGCCCCTTTAAGGGAAGGCCCCGCACGTGCGTGGCCGAACCGTCTTCACGTTCCCAAGGAGAATGCTCGATGTCGAAACCCACCCTCCTCGCCCTGCTCGCCCTGTGTACCTTCCTCCTCGTGCCGCTGTCTTCGATGGCCGACGGGGCCCCTGCGGTCGCCGCGGAGATGGCCGCCGTGGAGGTGACCGTCGGGGCGCCGGCCCCCGAAGCCGCCGCCGAGGTGACCGCAGTGGACGGCCTTTTCGGAACGGTTCCGATGTGGCTCGTGAAGGACGAGCAGGCCCCCTCCGCCGGCCGCGGCCTCGACTGCATCCGGCCGTCGTCCTGCAACGAGTTCTGCGAATGCGAGCTGCGGGACTGCCTCTCAGGCTGCAGCGGCTTCTTCTGCGACATGCAGTGCAACAACCTCTACAACAACTGCCTGATCGACTGTAACCTCAACGTCTGATCGGGCAGCCCTCCCCCGGTCCGCCCCCCTCAGTCGCCGTAGGCCGGGGGGGTCGGCCACATGCGGGTGGTGCCGTAGCGCTCGCCGGTGTCGCAGAGCATGGTGACGACGTTGGGGTGGTCGCCGTGCTGTGCCAGGTCGAGGGAGGCGTGGACGTGGGCCCCCGACGACGGGCCGACGAAGAAGCCCCGGGCCGCCAGCCGATGGCACATCGCCACCGCCTGGTCGATGGTGACCTCCACCCGCCGGTCGATGAGCCCTTCGTCGAGGATCTCGGGGACGAAGTGGCCGTCGCCGAGGGGCTTCAGTCCCTCGATGCCGGGGAACAGCTCCGGCAGCACGGCGGTCACGTGGAGGGACCTCTGCCGCCGCGCCAGCCGCCGGCCGACGCCGGTGAGGGTGCCGCCGGTGCCGATGCCGGTGACGAAGGCGTGGGGGAGGTCACCGGTGGCCTCGAAGACCTGGGTCAGGATCTCGTGGCCGGTGGTCTCGTAGTGGGCCCGCCAGTTGTCGGGGTTTGTGTATTGATCGCAATACCAATAGCGATCGGGGTGCTCCTCCGCCAGGCGGCGGGCGGTGTCGACGGCGTGGTCGTACCCCTCCATGGGGTCGGTGAGGATGAGCTCGGCGCCGTGGGCGGTGATCCTCTGGAGACGCTCCTGGCTGGCGTTGCCGGGCACCACCAGGGTCACCGGCAGGCCGAGGGCCGCACCCATCTGGGCGTAGGCGATGCCGGCGTTCCCCGACGAGGAGTCGAGGAGCCGCCGGCCGCCGGCGAGGCGGTTCTGGGCGACGGCCTGGGCCAGCATCCTGGACACCGGCCGGTCCTTGATGGAGCCGCCGACGTTGGTGCTCTCCAGCTTGGCGAAGAGGCGCACGCCGGACGGCAGCTCCTCGAAGGGCAGCTCCACCAGCGGCGTATTGCCCACCGCCCGCAGCAGGCCCGCGGCGGGGGTGCCGGCGTCGAGGGGGCCCGCGGGCATCGCCCTAGACGGCGCAGGCGACCGGAATGTCGACATATTCGATGTCGCCGGCGGCCTCGCCGCAGACGGAGCAGTTCGGGTCCCGCTCGACCTTCAGCTCGGTGAAGCGCTGGTCGAGGGCGTCGTAGACCAGGAGCCGACCCACCAGGGGATCGCCGATCCCCAAGAGGATCTTGACGGCCTCCACCGCTTCGAGGGTCCCCACCACCCCCGGCAGCACGCCGAGCACCCCGGCTTCGGCGCAGGAGGGGGCCAGCTCGGGGGGCGGGGGCTGGGGGAAGAGGCAGCGATAGCAGGGGCCCCGCCGCTTGGGGTGGCCGGGCCAGAACACGCTGACCTGACCCTCGAAGCGGAAGATGGAGCCGTGGACGTTGGGCAGGCCGTGGCGGACGCAGGCGTCGTTGACCAGGTAGCGGGTGGCGAAGTTGTCGGTGCCGTCCACCACCAGGTCGTAGCCCTCGAAGATGCGGTCGACGTTGTCGCGGGTGAGGCGCTCTTGGTAGGTGACGACGTCGACGGACGGGTTGAGGGCTTCGAGGGTGGCCCGCGCCGACTCCACCTTCGGGGTGCCGACGCGGGCGTCGGTGTGGAGGATCTGGCGCTGGAGGTTGGAGCGGTCGACGACGTCGTCGTCATTGATGCCGAGGGTGCCGACCCCCGCCGCCGCCAGGTAGTAGGCCGCCGGCGAGCCGAGGCCTCCGGCCCCCACCATCAGCACCTTGCTCTCCAGCAGGCGGACCTGGCCCTCTTCCCCCACCTCGGGGATCAGCAGATGCCGCCCGTAGCGCTCCCGCTCCTCGGCGCGGAGGGTCCGGGGCACCTCCATCGGCAGGGCCTCCGCCTTCCAGGCGTTGAAGCCCCCCGCCACGGACCGCACGTCGCGGTAGCCCAGGTCCTGGAGGTCACGGCCCGCCAGCAGGGAGCGGGTGCCGCCGGCGCACATCAAGAGGACGGTGTGATCGAGGTCCGGGGCCTGGTCTTCGATGCGCAGCTCGAGGAAGGAGCGGACGATGCGGGTGGCCCCCGCCGGGCTCCCCTGGGAGACCTCGTCCCCCTCCCGCACGTCCACCAGCAGGGCCCCTTCCCCCTGCAGGCGGAGGGCTTCGGTCACCGAAACCTCGGCGACGGTCTCCTTGAGGCGGGCCAGGAGCTTCTGGCGCGCGATCATCGACCGCCGACCCCCAAGTCGACTCCCGACGCCGCGCCTTGCGACCCACCGGCCACCGCCGGCACGATGTGGAGGGCCTGGCCGTCTTGGACGGGGGTATCCAGGCCCTCCAGCTGGCGGATGTTCTGGTCGCCGAGGTAGACGTTGACGAACGGGCGCACGCCGCCGCCTGCATCCAAGACCCTCTCGCCGAAGCCTTCGTAGCGCGCGCCGAGGGTCTTGAGCACGTCCCCCACCGTGGCGCCGTCGACCTCGACCTCCGCCTGGCCGCCGGTGAGCCCCCGCAGGGGGGTGGGGATGCGGACGGTGACGATCCCCATACTAGGCGTCCCCTGACGGGTCGGCGATCTCGATGGCCTCGGGGGCAAAGCGATCCCCGGCGAGGCGCCACGACTTGAACACGGTGTCGCCGAGGGCGTCGACGGAGATGATGAGGTAGGAGTAGCCCTCCCACGCGGCATCGAGGTCGGTCTTCGAGGGCACCGCCAGGTGCTCCGGATGGGTGTGCCAGATGCCGACGATGTCGAGGCAGCGCTGGCGGGCGGAGCGGTCGGCGGCGAGGAAGTCCTCGGGATCGAGGATGTAGCGATCCCGGGCCCGCTCGGAGCTGAGGTTGCGGGCCTGCACCACCTCGTGGGCCACCACCTCGTGGTGCCCGGCGGTGCCGATCAGCAAGCCGCAGGCTTCGAAGGGGAAGGACATCTCCGCCAGCTCCCGCAGCTGGGTGACCATGGCTTGGGGCAGGGCCAGCCGGGTGGGGGAACGGTCGTCCCCCACCGTCGCCCCCGGGAAGCCCTCGGGTATCCGCAGCGACGGGGCCGAGCCCGCGGCGCCGCCGTCTCGATGGATGTCGATGTTCATGACTTCGTTCCTCGTTGGGTTTGGCTCTGATGGGTTCGTCGCGAAGTCCTACGTAGATCCGCCTTCCGCCGTCTTTCGGAAATCCCCGTCCCGGTGGACATGGGAATGGGCCAAATACGCGAAAAGCCGCCGGAGGTCCGGCGGCTTTCGTACCGAGCCGCCGGATCGGGGGCCCGGTGGTCGGTGAGCTCGTTTCGTCTACTTTAGACGGGTGATCTCATCCGGCTCCGGGCCCTGGGTGACAGCAAAGACACTTCCCCCGAGAAGGGACGGGCTGAAGATGTCGATGGAAGCTCATGACGGGCAAACGGAAACTAGATTTCAACTGCCTTGGTTATACGGCCTGGGCGGTGGGATGTCAAGGCTTCCGGGACCCCCCGGGGGCCGTCTTGGGACGGCTGCGGGGCCGGGTTCGGCGCTTCCCGTTGCCCCGACCCGCGCCCTTCCCCTTGCCCTTCACCGGCTCGGCGGACAGCACCAGGGCCGCCAGGGGCGGGAGGTCTAGCACCAGGGATTGGGGGAGGCCGTCGGCGGCCGCGGCTTCGGTCTCGACCCGCTCGGCGGTGGGGTAGCCGCTGCCGCCGAAGGAGGCGTCGTCGGTGGACATGGCGAGGGCGTAGGCCCCCGCCCTCGGGGCACCGATCCGATAGCCGTTCCTCGGCACCGGGGTGAGGTTGAGCACCACCACCATGTGGTCGCCGGCGGCGTCCCCCAACGGCGGCGGGGGGGTGCCGTCGCCCTGCGCCCCGTCGTCTTCCCCTTCATTCTCAGGGGCGTCCTTGGCGTCGGCGAAGCGGGCGTAGGCCACCACCGAGCGGCCGCGGTCGTGGCAGGCGATCCAGCGGAACCCGGCGGGCTCGGGGTCGAGCTGCCACAGCGGAGCCCGCTCCCGGTAGAGGTGGCCGAGGGCGCAGAAGAAACGGAAGTAGGCCCGGTGGTCGGGGTCGTCCAACAGGTACCAATCGAGGCCCGTCTCGTGGTTCCACTCCCCGGGGGAGGCCAGCTCGCTGCCCATGAACACCAGGGCCTTACCGGGGCGGGTCATCTGGTAGGCCATGAGGACCCGCAGGCCCGCCAGCTGACGCCACCGGTCGCCGGGCATCTTCGCCAGCAGGGAACCCTTGCCGTGGACCACCTCGTCGTGGCTGAGGGGATTCACGAACGCCTCGCTGTACTCGTAGACCATCGCGAAGGTGAGCTGGTCGTGACGGTGGGAGCGGTACAGGGGGTCGGTGGCGAAGTAGCCGAGGGTGTCGTGCATCCACCCCATGTTCCACTTGAAGGTGAACCCCAGGCCGCCGCGGTCGGTGTCCTTGGTGATCCCCGGCCAGGCGGTGGACTCCTCCGCCACGGTGAAGCGGCCCGGGTAGAGCTCGTGGACCCGCCGGTTGACCTCCCGCAGGAGGGCGATGGCGTCGTAGTTCTCCCGCCCACCCTGGGCGTTGGGCACCCACTCACCGTCGTTGCGGCTGTAATCGAGGTAGAGCATCGACGCCACGGCGTCGACCCGCAGGCCGTCGACGTGGAATTCATCGAGCCAGTAGAGGGCGTTGGCCACCAGGAAATTGGCCACCTCGAAACGGCCGTAGTTGAAGACGTAGGTGCCCCAATCGGGGTGCTCCCCGAGCCGCGGATCGGCGTGCTCGTAGAGGGCGGTGCCGTCGAACCGCCCCAGCCCGTGGGCGTCCTTGACGAAGTGGGCCGGCACCCAGTCGAGGATGACGCCGATGCCGTTTTGGTGGCAGTGGTCGACGAAGAAGCGAAAGTCGTCGGGGTCGCCGTGGCGCGACGTGGGGGCGTAGTAGCCGGTGATCTGGTAGCCCCAGGAGCCGGAGTAGGGGTGCTCCGCCACCGGCAGCAGCTCGATGTAGTTGAACCCCAGGGCCTTGACGTGGTCCACCAGCCGCGGGGCCAGCTCGCGGTAGGGGATCGACTCCCCGCCGCCGGACCGCCACGAGGGGAGGTGGACCTCGTAAACCGCCATGGGGCCGCGGCGCAGGTCCCGGGTCTCGGCGGCGTCGAGCCACTCGGCGTCCCCCCAGACGTAGGCGGATTCAAAGGTCCTGGACGCCGTCGCCGGCGGCACCTCCGCCCAGCTGGCCATGGGGTCCGCCTTCAGCTGGGTGATGCCGGAGCGGCCGGCGACCTCGAATTTGTACAGCTCCCCCGGCTCGATGCCGGGCAGGAACAGCTCGAAGATCCCCGAGTCGCCGCGGCGCTGCATCGGGTAGGTGCGCCCATCCCAGGCACAGAAAGGTCCGACGACGCTCACCCGCCGCGCGTTCGGCGCCCAGACGGCGAAGCGGTAGCCGGCGACGCCGTCCACCGAGGCGGGGCGGGCGCCGAGGACCTCCCAAAGGCGCCGGTGTTTGCCCTCGTTCGCCAGGTAGAGATCAAAGTCGGAGATCGACGGGCTGAAGCGGTAGGGGTCGTCCCGCTCGATGGGGTCCCCTTCCTCGAAGCGGAACCGGAGCCGGTAGGGGAGGGCGGCGTCCACCCCCGGCAGCCAGACGGCGAAGAGGCCGATGTCCACCGACTCCATGGCCATCGCCTTGCCGTCCTGGAGCAGCTCGGCGCCGACGGCGCCGGGGTGGTAGGCCCTGACGACGGTCCCCCCCACGCCCCCCAGCTCGGCGCCGTGGGGCCCGAGGAGGGCCGCCGGGTCGTCGGCGTCGGCGCACAGCAGGGCACGGCGGGGGCCGGGGTCCCCAGCGAGGGGAGACGAACTCGGAATCTCAGGGTCCATGGGCCACCTCTTCGTCGGAATTGTCGAGCGCCGAACGAGAATTCTAGCCCGGATTCCCCACGACCCCGGCGCCGGCCCCCTGCGGACCCGCGGTGGGGTTCCAGGTCGGCGGCACGTGGGCGCCGGGGCGCCCTTCGAGGATCTCGTGGGGGCGGTAGCGGGCCTTGTACCGCATGCTCCGGTTGCCCTCGATCCAATACCCCAGGTACACGTGCCGAAAGCCCCTGCGGCGCGCCAGCTCCACCTGGGTGAGGACCGAGAAGACGCCGAGGCCGCGGTCCCGGTACTCCGGCGCGTAGAAGCAGTAGACCGCCGACAGGGCCGACGGCAGAACGTCCACCAGCGCCACCGCCACCAGCTCCCCGTCGAGCCGGTACAGCAGCTCGTGGCCGAAGACGCTCTGTCCGGCGATGAAGGTTTGGAAGTACTCCTCCGGCGACGACGCCCGCTCCTCCCAGGACCGGCGGCGGGTCATGTCGCCGTGGTAGCGATCGTAGAGGTCGAGGTGCTCGGTGGTGAGGGAGGCCCCCCGCAGCTCCACCCGCAGGTCGCGGTTCTTCGCCTGGGTCCGCCGCATGGAGCGGTTGGGGCGGAACGTGTCGACGTCGAGCCGCAGGCTCCGGCATTCGGCGCAGCCCATGCACTCGGGCCGGAAGAACGTCTGGCCGAACCGGCGCCACCCCCGCTCCAGCAGGTTCTGGTAGCGCTCCGGCGGGCATTCCTGGATCAGGCGGTAGCACATCCTCGCCGTCCTCGGCGGCAGGTAGACGCAGTCGTGCTCCTGGATCACTTCGAGCATTCTGCGATGGTACCCCGGCGCTTCAGTCCCCGTTGATGGCTCCGCCGAAGGTCACCGCCACCGCCGACAGGCCCTCCACGCGGCAGGGGTCGACGTCCGCCGGCCCCGCCGCCCCCAGTGACGCCGATCCCGTATCGAGCACCCGGGCCGGTCGGCCCGAGCGCACCGCCTCCGGCCCGCGGAAGGCCACCCCGCCGCCGCCGCCGTTCACCAGAACCCACAGGCCCGGGTCCCCGGGTTCGGGGAGCAGCAGCATGGAGAAGGCGACGAGCCCCGGCTCGGACCAGGACCGGGGGGTCATCTCCTCACCGTCCGCGCCGAGCCACAGGACGTCGGGCCCGCCTTTGCCCCTGCGGCCGCGGAGGAAGGCCCCTCGGCGCAGCGCCGGGATCCTTCGGCGGAGGGCGAAGAGCCCCCGCACGAAGTCCAGCAGCCCGTCGTCGGCCCGGCTCCAGTCCAGCCAGGAGGTGGGGTTGTCCTGGCAGTAGGCGTTGTTGTTGCCCCCCTGGGAACGGCCCAGCTCGTCGCCGTGGCCCAGCATGGGGACCCCCTGGGTGAGGGCGACGGTGGCCAGCAGGTTGCGCTGGGCGCGGGCCCGGCGGGCCTGAATCCCGGGGTCGTCCGTCGGCCCTTCGACCCCCCAGTTCCGGCTCAGATTGTGCCGGTGGCCATCGCGGTTGCCTTCGCCGTTGTCGTGGTTGTGGCGCGCTTCGTAGCTGACCAGGTCGGCGAGGGTGAAGCCGTCGTGGCTGGCGACGTAGTGGACGCTGCGCAGCGGCCCCTTGGGGCCGAAGACGTCTTCGCTGCCGGCGAGGCGGGTCGCCAGATCGGCGGTGACGGAGGTCTTCGCCTCCCCCCGCCAGAAAGCCCGGGCGGTGTCGCGGAAGCGGTCGTTCCATTCCCCCCAGGGTTCGGGGAACTGGCCCAGGCGGTAGCCCCCGGGGCCCACGTCCCAGGGCTCGGCGATGCGCTTGACCTGCGAGAGGATCGGGTCGGCGGCCATCGCCTCGAAGAACCGCGCGGCGGCGGAGAATTCGTCCCCGGGGTCGCGGCCGAGGACCGGCGCGAGGTCGAAGCGGAAGCCGTCGACGTGCATCTCCTGGACCCAATACCGCAGGCTGTCGAGGGCCAGCCGCAGCATGGGCCCCCGGCGCAGGTCGAGGGTGTTGCCGCAGCCGGTGTAGTCGACGTAGCGCCCCGGCTCCCGCCGGTCCAGGCGGTAGTAGCTCCGGTTGTCGACGCCACGGAGGGAAAGGTAGGGGCCGTCCACACCGCCCTCCGGCGAGTGGTTGAGGACGACGTCCACCAGCACCTCGATCCCCGCCCGGTGGAGCTCCCGCACCATGGTCTTCCACTCCACCACCTGCCGGCCGTCACCCCCCGTGGCGTAGCCGGCGTGGGGGGCGAAGAAACCCAGGGGACTGTAGCCCCAGTAGTTGCGCCGGCCCCGCTCCATCAGGTGGCGCTCGGAGGCGAACTGGTGGACCGGCATCAGCTCCAGGGCGGTGACGCCGAGGGAGAGCAGGTGCTCGACGATGAAGGGGGAGGCGAGGCCGAGGTACGTGCCCCGGTGGGCCTCCGGCACGTGGGGGCAAAGCCGGGTCAGCCCCCCGACGTGGGCCTCGTAGATCACCGTGTCCCGCCAGGGACGGCGGGGCGGCTGGGTGCCCTGCCAGTCGAAAGCGGGGTCCACCACCACGCACTTGGGCATGGCGGCGGCGCTGTCGGTGCCGTCGACGTGGAGGTCCGGACGCCGCGACGTGGGGGGGTACCCGAGGAGGGCGTCGCTCCACCGGGGCTCCCCGGTGATGGCCCGGGCGTAGGGGTCCACCAGCAGCTTCGAAGGGTTGAAGCGGTGCCCCTCCTGCGGCGCGAAGGGGCCGTTCACGCGGTAGCCGTAGAGCTGACCGGGGCCGACGCCGGCGACGTGGACGGACCAGATCCCCCCCGAGCCCCGGCGCAGCGGAATGCGCCGGCTGAAGACGCCGTCCGCCCGCTCGAAGAGGCACAGGTCCACCGCCTCGGCGTGGGCCGAGAACAGGCGGAAGTGGACCCCGCCGCCGTCCCAGGTGGCCCCCAAGGGGGCCGAAGACCCGGCGGTCAGCGGGCGCGCACCTTCACCGTCTGGCCCACGGCGTCGAGCATCTTGCGCAGCTCGTCGTAGTCCGGGTGCTTGATGCGGACCCAGGCGTTCGCCATGTAGCCCGCCGACACCGGCTGGGTGGAGCTACCCACCGGCGGCAGGTGGTGGTCGATGATCCACTCGCTCAGGTGCTCCAGCAGGTGCATCCCCTCGTAGGCGACGATCCGCCCGTCGCGGTCGGGCCGCAGGTTGATCAGGCCCGCCGAGTAGCGACGGCTCGGCCGCTGGGAACGCTTGCCGTGGACGATGGCCATCGCCCACTCCTTGTAGACGTCCATGTCGTGGGCGGCGCAGTAAAGATCCCACGCCCCCACCCCCGGCGGACGGCAGCCGATCTCGGAGAACTTGAGCCCCTTGGGGCCGAAGAACCACTCCATGTGGGTCGCCGAGGTGCCGATTCCCAGGGCGTCGATCACCTGCTTGCCCATCACCTTCACCTCGTCGTAGCCGGGGGCGTCGAGCCGGTTGGTGGTGATGAACTGGGGGGAGATCCAGCGGTTGCGCATGGCTTCGAGGACGCCGGGGTAGTAGTGGGTGACGAATTCGTGGGCTACCTCGCCGCCGATGGCGATGGTGTCGTAGAAACCCTCGTGACCTTCGATGAACTCCTCCACCGCCACCGAGGCGCCGCGGCCCAGGTGGATCTCCGCCATGGCCTTCTCGAGCTCGGCGTCGTCGTCCACCCGGTAGGTGTCGGCGGCGCCGGCGGCGGCCCGGGGCTTCAGGATTAGCGGGAAGCCGACCCGCTCGGCGAAGGCCCGCACCTCGGCGGGGTCGTCGGTGCCGGTGGACTGGGCGCAGGGCACCCCGGCCTGCCGCAGGGCCTCTTTCATCGCCGGCTTGTCGCGGCACAGGTGGGAGGTGTGGACGCTGGTGCCGGGGATGCCGCGCTTCTCCCGCACCCGGGCGGCGGCCATGATGTGGGCCTCCACCGTCGCCTCCAGGCGGTCCACCCAGCCCATGGATTGGACCTTCTTCACCGCCGCCAGGAGGGACGGCTCGTGGACCACGCTGGGCACCTGCTCGTAGTGGGTCAACCAGCCCTTGATCTCGTCCGGCAGCGCGTCCTTGGGGATCTCGCCGATCCCGGTGACGGCGGCGCCGGCGGCGTGCAGGGCGCGCACGAATTGTCGCTGGTTGTAGGGAAAACAGGGTTCGACGAAGATGACGTGCATGGGGGGGACCTCGCGGGAAAGGGGGACGAACGCTTGGGGGAGCGGATAGGGGGAGGGTTGCCGGAGCCCGCGGTCACTGGGACCGGACGGCGCGTTCGCGGTAGAACGCTCAGGTTTCGGAGTGGCTTTGGAGAGCCGCTTTCGAGCTCGGACGAGGTCGATCTTAGCACCGCCCGGGCCCGGCGGCACGCGAAAAACCCTGTGCTAGCTTCCGCCGTATCCCTTCTCGCGAGCCGCCGCCGAGCCGTCCCAATCCGAACCGAATTCCCGAGGAGCCTCCTATGCCCACCCCTTCCCCTCGTCCCTGGGGATCCGCCGCCCTCCCTGCCCTCATTCTGCTCGGCTGCTCGGCGGAAGCGCCCCCCACGGAGCCGGAGCCGATCCGGCCCTCGGCCCAGTACAGCATCCAGGAGTTCCTCGACACCACCAGCTTCGCCGGCAACGCCTTCTCCCCGGACAATTCCAAGATCCTGGTGTCCAGCAACGCCACCGGCATCTTCAACGCCTACGCGGTGCCGGTGGGGGGCGGCGAGCTGACCCAGCTCACCACGTCCACCGAAGAGTCCATCTTCGCGATGCGCTACTTCCCCGACGACGAGCGCTTCCTCTACACCGCCGACGAGGGGGGCAACGAGCTCAACCACGTGTTCGTCCGCGAGCTGGACGGCACCTCCGTCGACCTGACCCCCGGCGAGGGCCTGCGGGCGAACTTCCTCGGCTTCGCCCGCGACGAGACCAGCTTCCTGATCGCCACCAACGAGCGGGACCAGCGCTACTTCGACATCTACGAATACGGCGTCGACGCCCCCTATGAACGGGAGCTGATCTACCAGAACGACGACGCCTACACCCTCGGCGGCATGAGCCCGGACCGCCGTCACCTGGTCTTCGGCAAGACCGTCACCACCGCCGACAGCGACCTCTACCTCTACGACCGGGAGGCCGGGTCCACGACCCTCCTGACCCCCCACGAGGGGGACGTCAACCACAACTTCCAGGCCTTCGCCCCCGACGGTCGCCACCTCTACTACACCACCGACGCCGACAGCGAGTTCCGCTACCTGGTGCGCTACGCCCTGGAGTCGGGCGAGGTGGAGGAGGTGGAGCGGGCCGACTGGGACATCCTCCAGGCCCGCTTCTCCCACGGCGGGTCTTACCTCGTGGTGGCCATCAACAATGACGCCCGCACCGAGGTCCGCCTCTACGACGCCGCCACCATGGAGCGGGTCCAGCTGCCGGCCCTGCCCAGCGCCGACATCACCAACATCCGCATCTCCCGCGACGAGACCCTCCTCTCGTTCTACGCCTCCTCCAGCCGCACCCCCCTCGACCTCTTCGTCCACAGCCTGGAGGGGGACGGCGGGCCGCGGCAGCTGACCCGCTCCCTCTCCGGCGAGATCGAAGCCGCCGACCTTGTGGACGGTGAGGTGGTGCGCTTCGCGTCCTTCGACGGCCTCGAGGTTCCGGGGGTCCTCTACCGGCCCCACCAGGCGGATCGGGACGGGGCGCAGCTGCCGGCCCTGGTGTGGGTCCACGGCGGCCCCGGCGGCCAAAGCCGGGTGGGCTACGTCGCCCTGATCCAATACCTGGTCAACCACGGCTACGTGGTCTACGCCATCAACAACCGCGGCAGCTCCGGCTACGGCAAGACCTTCTTCCACCTCGACGACCGGAACCACGGCAAGGGGGACCTGGGGGACTGCATCGCCAGCAAGCAGATGCTGATCGACACCGGCTACGTGGATCCCAACCGCATCGGCATCATCGGCGGCAGCTACGGCGGCTTCATGGTCCTCGCCGCCCTCGCCTTCGAGCCGGACGAATTCGCCGTCGGCGTCGACATCTTCGGCGTCTCCAACTGGCTGCGCACCCTGCAGAGCATCCCGCCGTGGTGGGAGTCGTTCCGCAAGGCCCTGGAGGAGGAGATGGGGTCCGCCGAGGACGAGGAGTACCTGCGCAGCATCTCCCCCCTCTTCCACGCTCAGAACATCCAGAAGCCCCTGATGGTGCTGCAGGGGGCCAACGACCCCCGGGTGCTGCGGGCCGAGTCCGACGACATCGTCGCCGCCGCCCGCGCCAACGGCGCCCCGGTGGAGTACCTGGTCTTCGACGACGAGGGCCACGGATTCCGCAAGAAGGAAAACCAGGAGCGGGGCTACAAGGCGATCCTCCGCTTCCTCGATCAGCACCTCACGGCCACGGACACCGCCGAAACCGCCGAAGCCGCCGCCGGGGGCTGAGGCGGCGCCCTGGGCCTCAGCGCGGGCCCAGGCGCCGGCCGCGCCTGGGGTCGCGCATTGGGCCGCGCCATGGGCTGCAGGGGTATACTGGCGGTCTGCGAACCCGCCCAAGGGGGGACCGGGCCGTTTGGTAACATGACGGTTCGCTGTCCGCCGGCCAGCCAACGTTCGTCAAACCCAAGGAGGACGGTGCCGCACCGCGGCGCCGACGGTTAAGGAATGGCAGAGTTCGACGACCTCGGCTCCCTCGACGACCTCGATTCCCTCGACGACCTCGAGGACATCTCTTTCGACGACGCCGAGCCCGTTTCCGGGGCTCGGCCGGCGGCGGCGGCCCCCAGCGGCCTCGGCACCGTGATCCAAGATCTGCTGGCGAAGCGCAACTTCCAGCAGGTCATCCAGATCGCCGAGAGCCAGAAGGACGCGGTGGCCCGCGATCCCCAGGTTCAGGGGATGGTGCAGACCGCCCGCAACCGCCTGGAGCAGGACGCCTACGTGCAGAGCTTCCTGGAGGCGGCGGAGAAGGCGCGGGCGGCGGGTCAGGCCGAGCAGGCGGAGCAGTTCGTGGCCAAGGCCAGGGCCCTCGACCCCGAACACCCGGCCCTCGCGGCCCCGGTGGCCGGGACCCCCATCGACCTGGGGCCCCCGGCCCCGGCAGCTCCTGCGGCCCCTGCAGCCCCGGTCGCTCCTGCGGCCCCGGCTGCTCCTGCGACTCCCATCGCCGCGCCGGCCCCGGCGACGCCCATCGCCGCGCCGGCACCCGCGGCTCCGGCGGCCCCGGCGGCACCCGCGGCTCCGGCGGATGACGTCCTCACCTTCGACGACTCCATGCCCCTGACGTTCGACGACGACGCCCCCGGCGGGCTGGCCGTCGAGCCCCTCGACGCCGCGCCGACCCCGGCGGCACCCGAGCCAGCGGCACCCGCGCCGCCCCCCGCCGAGCCGGCGATGGGCGATCTGCCGGACCTCGACGGGGATTTCGGCGACCTCCCCGCGCTCGACGCCGACCTGGAGCTGGGCGAGCCCGACGTCCCACCCCCGGCGCCCCCGGCGGCTCCGCCCCCCGACCTCGCCGGCCTCGACGCGGCCCCCCACCTGGGGGCAGGCGACGAGGCCGACCAGGAGGGTAGCGGCGAGCGCATCCAGGAGCTGCTCGCGGAGGGCCGCGGGCTCTTCGACAACGGCGAATTCCAGGGCGCCATCGACGTCTGGTCGCGGATCTTCCTCATCGACATCGAGCACGGCGAAGCGTCGAAGCTGATCGAAGAGGCCCGGGAACGCAAGGCCGAGCTGGAACGCCAGGCGGAGGAGGTCTTCCACAGCGCCGCCGACCAGGTGGAGGCCGGGGACCTCGACGCCGCCAAGGCGTCCCTCGCCAAGGTTCTTGAGCTGCAGCCGGGGCACTCCCTGGCCCGCGACTACCTGGATCAGCTGGAGGCGGGCAAGGTCCCCGTCATCCAGCGTTCCGACGCCTCCGAGCCCGAGGCCACCGGCGATCTGGACCTCCTCGACGACGGCGGCTTCGGCGACCTGCAGACCGCCGCCGGACAGGACGAAGGTCAGTCGATGGAAGCCGCCGTCGCCCGCGACCGGGTGGTGGTGGTCAAGCGCACCGACCGCCGCCTGCTGGCGATCGCCGGCACCGTCGCCCTCGCGGTCGTCGCCCTGGTGGTCTTCCTGGCGATGAAGTGGGACGACCTCTTCCCCGGGGACGCTCCGAAGCCGGTGGCGACGGCCCCCAAGGTGGATCCGATCCAGCGGGCCACCAAGATCCACGAGGCCGGCAAGGTGGAGAACGCCATCGTGCTGCTGGAGAAGATCACCGAGGACGACGAGAGCTACGAGGCGGCCCAGGCCCTCATCGCCAAGTGGAAGGCGGAGGTGGACGCGCCCCCGGAGGTGGTCGACACCGGCCCCTCGGAGGAGATGATGGGCCGCCGCCTACAGCTCCTCGAAGCGGCCCGCACCGCCCACCGCACCGGCAACTACATCCGCGCCCGCAAGTACTTCGGGCGGGCGAACAAGATCCTGCCCCTCGAAACCGACGACCTCGCCATCAAGCGGGACACGGACCTCAAGCTGGAGCCCCTGGAGGACAGCCTCGCCAAATTCGCCGACGGCAGCTACGAGGAGCTGCTCCCGAGCCTCTGGCGCAAGCACGATCAGCACCTGAAGGACACCGATTCCGCCAACCCGGATCTGGTGCTGCTGATCGTCGACTCCTACTACAACCTGGCCCTGACGGACCTCCAGCGGGGCAATCCGGAGCTCGCCTCCCAGAAGCTGACCGAGGCCCTCGAAGTGGATCCGGGGAACAAGGAGCTGCAGCGGCTGCAACTCTTCGCCCAGGCCTACCAGGACGGCCCCCAGGATCTGCTGTACCGAATCTTCGTCAAGTACCTGCCCTCGCGGTCCTGAGCACGGGACCCCGGCCCGGACGATGACCCGCCGCTCCTCTCGACAGCAGCCCGACCTGCCCCTCTTCGACCTGCCCCTCCAGCCCGGGGAGGCGGCGGAGGAGGCGGCCTGGGACGAATCCGCCGCCGGGGCCCAGGAGCCGGCGCCCCTCGACGCTCCCCCCGAACCCATTTGGGATCCGGCGGCCCCCGTCGCCGAGGCCCCCGTCGCCGAGGACCTGGCCGCCGAGCCCCAGCCCGTGGAAGCGGAGGCCCCCGCCAGGGAACCCGAGGAGCTCATGCTCTTCGACCCCGACGACCTCTCCGCCCACGGCGCCCTAGAACCGGCCCCCCCGGGGGAGGCGGCCCCGCAGGGGGACGAAGCGATCGCCGCCGGCGCGATCCTCAAGGACCGTTTCCTCGGCGGCCTGGCGGACCTCTTCATCCACCTGGTGACCCTCGGCGCGGTGGTGGGCTGCGTCCAGCTCATGGGGGTGCCGGTGGGCTGGCACCAGTGGCTGCCCTTCGGCACCCTGGGGCTGGTGTTCTCCTTCCTCTACTTCGTGGTGCCCCTGGCCTTCTGGGGTCAAACCCCCGGCATGGCCTGGGTCGGCCACGCCGCCCAGAGCGTGACCGACGAGCCCCTGAGCTTCGGCCAGACGGTCCTCCGCTGGTTCGGCTCGCTGCTCACCCTCGGCCTCGCAGGCCTGCCCCTGCTGCTGGCCCTCGGCGGCCGCTCCCTGAGCGACCGCCTCAGCGATTCGAAGACCTTCGAGGTCTGAAGCGGCCCCTCGGGGGAGGGGGCGTCAGTACTCGTAGCGGTAGAGGGTGCCGAGGGAATCGGCCTTCACCACCAGGGTGACCACCTGGCCGGAGCGCTCCAGCCGATGGGGCCCCTGCCCCGACACCCGCCAGCCCGCGGCGGCGGCCTGGGAGGTGAGGCTCTCCACCAGCGGACCGCGGCCGACGGAGCTCAGCAGCTCGACGTAGCGCTGGCCGGCCCCGCCGCCCCCGAAGTCCACCAGGCTCGCCGGCAGATCCAGCGGCAGGTCCGAAGGGAAGTCCGAGGGCAGCACTCCGGTGAGCCCGCCCCCCGCCGGCCGCTTCTCCTGGATGTCGTCCTCGATGGGGATCTCCAGGGCCGGCGGCACGTCGACGATCTCTGAGGGCTCGGGGTTTCCGCCGTCGCCCTCGGGACGGCATCCGGAAACCGCGAGGACGAGGAGTAGGGCGCAGCCGACGGCCAGGGGGGCTGCGTGGAAGCGCTCAGCGATGGGCATGTCGATCTCCGTGGTTTCCAAGATCCGCAGCCTCCGCCCCGTCGGCCCCGAGGAGGGGTCGGATCAGCGACCAAAGGTCGCCGCCGCCCCCCTGGCGATCGACCCGCAGGGAATGCATGCCCACCGCCTGGGCCCCCTCCGCGTCCTCGATGGCGCTGTCGCCGACGTGGAGGGCGTGCTCCGGCTCCACCCCGAGGGCTTCGAGGCAGCTTAGGAACATGCTGGGGTGGGGCTTCTCGACCCCGAGGGACGAGGAATACACCACCGCGTCGAGCTCCGGCGCCAGCCCCAGGCGCTCCAGAAGGTCCGGCAGGCGGTGGTCCCAATTGCTCACGATGCCGATCCGCAGCCCCTTCCGGCGCAGCGCCGCCAGGGTCCCCGGCACGTCCGGATAGATCTCCCAGGCTTCGGCGTGGCCGAACCGGTCATAGAGCTCGGCGCTGGCGAATCGGGTCGGGGGCTCCAGGTCGAGGTGCTCGCACAGGCGCTCCAGGAAGCGGTGCCAGAACCCCTTGGGCCCGCCGGCGTGGGCGGTGAAGCGATCCTGCGCCGGCGTCGCCTGGCAGGACAGCTCCTGCCACACGAGGGGAATCCGGCGACGTAGCCGCGCCGTGGGGGCGGTGAGCCCGTGGCGGCGCAGCACCTCGCCGTAGATCTCCGCCAGCCGCGGAGCGTGGATCAGGGTATGGGTGACGTCGAAGGTCACCGCTTCGAGGGGCTCGGCCTGCGGACCTCTGCTAGGCTCGGAAAATCTCATGGGACCTCTGGCTCGCCTCCTGCTGGCCGGCTCTGCGATCTCCGCCTGGCTCGCCCTCCTGCTGGCGGGTTTCGCCTTCGCCGGTGCCGTTCACGTGCTTTTGTTGGTCGCCCTGGGGGTGTTCCCATGGCGCGGGGGGTCGTCCCCGTCGCCGGAGGAGCCCCCGGTGGATGAAGGGTCCGTGGACCCGGGGTCGACGGGATCCGACTCCAACACCACGGCGGGTCCGCTGCGGTAGAGCCGGTAGAGGTTGGTCACCGTCCGCCGGCTGATGAACGCCAACACGCCGACGGAGAAGCCCAGGATCGTGGCGAAGCGCCACGGATGCTCCGCAGCCCATAGGAAGTAGCCGAAGCCCGCCAGGGCGGCTGTGAGGTCGAGGAGTTGCCAGGGCCGGTCCCCCACGGGCCTCAACGGGACCGCCGCGGCCACGGGGGCCGAACGTGAAAACCGCCTCCGGATGGGAGGCGGTCGAGGTCGCGGGGGCTCAGCACTCGGGTGGGTCCGTCAACCGTCGGAGGCGCCGCTGTCGGACCCCTCCGAACCGCCGGACGGGTTGACCGGGCCGACGCTGATGCCGCCGGGGAGCACGCCGCCCGCGGGGATGTCGATGAACTGCTCGAGGGAGAAGCCGTCGTTCTCCGGCTCGTCGCCGTAGAAGATCTCCTCCTCCTGGCCCTGACCGCCGCCGCCGCCACCGGCGCCCTCACCCTCTTCCCCACCTTCGCCGTCGTCGGCCCAATCGTTGGGGCTGAAGCCGAGGAAGATGGTGGTGGTGTTGACCTGGTAGCCGAAGCCCGAGGCCTCCGCGTCGGAGACGACGTCGACGATCTCGTCCTTGGCGACGGCGATCCAGTTACCGCGGTCGGTGAGGAACATCGCCATGTTGTCGTCCCACTCGGCGTCGACGGGCCGGGACCGGGTATCGAAGCTGGTGCCGTTGGACAGCGTCACGGTGAAGGACGCCGCGCCGGCGGACAGCGTCGCCGCGAGACCGAGGACGACGGAGAGGACTAGGGATCGCTGAATTCGCATGGGGCCTCCGGTGGGGCTATTCGTCGAAACCATAGCATAAATACCCGAAGGCCCCTGATCAAGCACCTTTACGGGTCGAACCACCCCCGCCCGCCGACCCGGCGACGGCTGGACGACAACCGGCGCCCCGCGGGGCGCCGGTTGCTGACACAGATTGGGGAGACGGGTTCGGGGCGGCGCCGCCTCAGAGGTCGATGACCTCGGCTTCGTCGTCGTCGCCGCCGATGACGATCACCCGCTTGCCGACGGAAGCCCCGGAACCGTACGTTTCGAGGGCCTCCTCCACCTTGCGGCGGGTGTCTTCGTCGAGCTCGTCCAAGACCCCAGACTCCCGGAGGTGCTCCAGGGCATTGCCGTTGTCGATCTCGTAGCGGAACACCTTCGTCCCGTCGCCGGTGTCGTCACCGTCCGCCCACACCTGGACGTGGCTGTTGCCGGCGCCGCCGGTCCCCAGGGTCTTGATCACGACCTGCTTGCCGTTCCCTCCGTCGTGGCCGACGTGCAAGCGGGTGAGGTCGCCGAGGACCGCCCCCAGGTCGCCGGCACCGCCGTCGCCGAAGAGCTGGATCGTTTCGCCGTCGACCACCACTTCGAGGCCCTCTTCGGAGCGGGTGGCGACGATCTCGGCGCCGGAGTCCGTCAGGATCTGGCGGCTCTCGCCGACCTCCAGGTCATCGAGCTCGAAGACCTCTTGCCCTTCGCCGCCGACGACGACGTGCATCCGAGTCTTCTTCTGGCTACCGTCGTCTTCCCCCGCCACCACCACGGTGGCGAGACCCAGGGCCAGGGCGAGGCTGATCAACGTTCCGAGCGCTTTCATGGGCAATCCTCCTTGAATCGGTCCTGTGGGTGGGTACCGGCCCGCGGCCGGTGGGCCGCGGCGGTCTTGAAACCCCCTTAGAGCAAGGGGTGTGCCACCGCCCCGGGCCTCGAATCCGCGGCCCCCGGGCCACTTCGCCGGCGGGCCGTCTCCCCATTTCGGGAGATACATCCCCATTTCGGGGCCGGTTCGGCCCTTCCCCCGTCAGCCGAGGCCGTGCTTTTCGAGCCGGTAGAGGAAGGCTTTGTAGGGCAGCCGGAGGAGGCGGGCGGCGCCGGCCCGATTGCCCGAAGCCAGGTCCAGGGCCTGGCGCAGGCAGTCCTTCTCGTGGTCCCCCCAGGACAGGCCCTGCGGCGGCAGCCGAAAGCGCCCCGCCGTCGCCGCCGCCATCTGCTCCGGCAGGTCGTCCGCCGAGACCCGGCCGTCCTCCGCCAGCAGCACCAGCCGCTCGACGGTGTTGGCCAGCTCCCGGACGTTGCCGGGCCAGGTGTGGTCGAGGAGCCGCCGCACCACGGACTGGGGGAAGGGGTCCACCCGCACGCCGTGTCGGCGGGCGGCCCGGGCGGTGAAATGGGCCACAAGGAGGGGGACGTCCTCCCGCCGCTCCCGCAGGGGGGGCATCTGCAGGGGGACGACGTTGAGTCGGTAGTAGAGGTCCTCGCGGAACCGCCCACCCTGGACCTCCTCCGCCAGATCGCGGTTGGTGGCGGCGATCAGCCGCATCTCGGCGGTGCGCTCCCGGCTGTCCCCCACCCGGGTGAACCGCCCCTCCTGGAGGACCCGCAGCAGCTTGGGCTGGAGGGCCACCGGAAGCTCTCCGACCTCGTCGAGGAAGAGGGTGCCGCCGGAGGCCAGCTCCACCTTGCCGGGGCGGGACCGATCGGCGCCGGTGAAGGCCCCTTTCTCGACGCCGAAGAACTCCGCCTCCAGCAGCCCGTCGGGGATGGCGGCGCAGTTGACCGCCACGAAGGACCCTTCGGAGCGGCGGGACAGGGCGTGGAGGGCCCGGGCCGCCAGCTCCTTGCCGGTGCCGCTCTCGCCGGTGAGCAGGACCGTGGCGTCGGTCCCGGCGAGCTTCTCCACCCGGCGGAAGAGGTGCTGCATGCTGGGGGCCTGGCCCACCAGATCCACCAATCGGTCCCGCTCCCCCAGGGCCTCCGTCAAACGCCGGTTCTCGTCCTCCAGGCGTCGAGACCGCAGCACCTTCTGGATGGCCAGCACCAGGGCCTGCCCCTCGAAGGGCTTGGCGAGGTAGTCGTCGGCGCCGAGGCGGATCGCCTCCACCGCCCGGGCGATGGTGCCGTAGGCGGTGACCATGACGAAGGCGGTCTGCGGGTGGTGCTCCCGCACCGTCTCCAGCAGGGCGTTGCCGTCGCCGTCCCCGAGATTCCAATCCGAGAGCACCAGGTCGACGGGGGGTCCTTCGAGGGCCCGCCGCGCCCCTTCGAGGGAACCGGCTTCGGTGACCCCCCAGCCCTCCGCCCGCAGCAGCGACGCCACCAGGGAGCGCTGGTCCGGATCGTCCTCCACCACCAGGAGCCGCAGCGGATCCCTCACGGTCGGCCTCCCGGGTCCAACCGCCGGTCGCGGTCGACCTCGGCGTCGGCGGTGCGCCTCGGGCCGAGGTCGAGGCGGGCCACCGAGCCCCCGCCGTCGCGGTCCAGGAGCGCCAGGCTGCCTCCGTAGCGGTGGCCGGCGATGCGGTGGGCCAAGAACAGGCCCATACCCGAGCCGTTGGGCTTGGTGGACACGTGGGGGGTGAACAGCCGTTCCCGCACCGACGGCGGCAGCCCCGGACCCCGGTCCGCCACCTCCACCCGCACCCCGCCGCCGGAGCGTGGGGTCAGCTTGACCTCCACCTCCCCGCCGTCGTCGCTGGCTTCGACGGCGTTCACCACCAGGGCTTGGATCACCGCCCGGAGCTCCGCCTCGACCCCGGGCAGCGCCCCTTCGCCGTCCTCCCCGCGGACGGCGACCCGGACCCGCCGATCGGCGTCCTGGATCGCTTCCAAGGCCACGTCCCGGGTGAGCTGGGTCACGTCCACGGGGTCGTGGGTCGACGGATCGGCCCTGGGGCTCGCCAGGGCCAGCATCGAGCGGATGCCGCGGTCCAGGCGGCGGATCTGCCGGCGGGCGGAGTCCGCCAGGTCGGCGGCGGCGTCCTCTCCCCTCGGGTCCCCGACCCCCGAAGCTCCGGGAGCCCCGGCCCCGGCGAGACCGGCCAGGGCGTCGACGGAGAGCCCCAGGGCGTTCAGGGGATTGCGCAGGGTGTGGGCCAGGCCGCGGGCGACGTCGCCGATCTCCCCGAGGTGGCGCTCCTCCGCCAGGCGTCGGGCCCGGCGGTCGAGGGCTTCGAGGCGGCTGGACATCCGGTTCCAGGCGACCAGCGTACGACGCACCTCGGGGTCGCCGTCGTCGGCCTCCACCTGCACCCCGAGCTCGCCGTCCCCCACCCGGGCGGAGGCCGCCGCCAGCCGCCGGAGGGGCGCCGAGACCCGGTGGGCCACGACGCCGGCCACCAACAGGCCCAGCGCCAGCAGGACGCCGCTGCCGGTGAGCAGCTGACGACGGAAGGTCTCGAGGCGATCCTCCACGCCGCCGCCGGGGATCTCCACCCGGTGAACCCCCCCGGGCCGCTCGATGCGCAGGAACCTCGCGTTGGGGCCGTGCTCCACGCGGACCTTCATCTTCGGCGTCCCCCCGGGGGACACCCCGCCGGCCGAGGAGTCGTCGCCGACGACGGTTTCGGTGACCTCGGCGCCATCGTCCTGGAGAAAGAGGTAGCGCACGGAGGAGGCGTCGACGCGGATGTCCTTGCCCGCCACGTCGACGGGCAGCACCGTGACCGAGCTTTCCGCCAGGGCGGCCTGGTCCACCGCCGACATGGCGATCTCGATCTTTGACTGCAAGTCGCCGTGGGAGAGCTCGATCACTTCGTTGTCCCCGCCATCCCCGAAGGCCCAGGCCATGGAACTGCCGACGGTGAGGGCGAGGCTATCCACCTCGGTGTCGAGGTCGCGGGTGAGGGAACGCACCATCCACCACTGGGCCAAGACCAGCAGGGCCACCAGGGCTCCGAAGACGAGAAACAGTCGGGTACGAAGGGCCATGGACTCCATTCCGTGACGAGGATTCGGAAGGGGCGGCGCGGTCCGCGGGGGGACCGGTCGAAGAACCAGATTAGCAAGAGCCGTGCCGTGCTCCAGATGCCAACGGAGCGACGCCGGCCGGGTGCTACCCTAGGGCCCAGGACGGTGGCCGGGCGCCACCGAATAGAGCACCATGATTTGTTTTTGGAAAGCCTTCGCCTGGATCACCTTCGGCTGGGCCCTCACGGCGCTGCGGGGGGCGGGGATCTCTATCGGTAGGGGCCCGAAGAAACCCGGGCCACAGAAGACGAGCGGCCCCGGCTGGCGGCTGGTCAGCAGCAAGACCTATGGGGTCCCGGATCCCGAACCCACCGCTACAGAGGCGGGGGACGAGGTTGAGGCCGCGGCAGGGGTAGAGACCGAGGTGCCCGTCGAGGAAGAGGAAGAGGCGGCGGTCGAGGAACCGGTGGCGCCCCCGGAGCCGGACCGGTAGCCACCCGCCGAGCCCCGCGTATAGGATATTCCCGAGCCCGGGGTCGACCTCCTCAACCGACCTCACCCTTCCCGCCATCGCCCTTTGCCCCACCGCGCTGTCCACGGGTCCATGTCCACCTCGCCTCCGTCCTCCCCCAAACCGATTCCGTTCGCCATCAACGGCCTCGGACGCATCGGCCGCTGCCTGGTGCGGGTCGCCCGGGATCGGGACGATCTGGAGCTGGTGGCGGTCAACGACGTCGCCCCGACGGAGGGCCTCGCCCGGCTGGTGGCGCGGGATTCGGTCCACGGCCCATTCGCCGGCGAGGTGGCGGTGGAGGGCGGCGACCTCGTCGTCGACGGACGCAGGGTCCACACCTTCCATCGATCCGAGCCGGCGCAGATCCCGTGGCGGGACACCCCGGCGACGGTGGTGGTGGAGGCCACCGGGCGCTTTACCGCCCGCGCCGCCGCCGCCGGCCACCTGCGCCAAGGCGGACCGGAGCGGGTGGTGATCTCCGCCATCGCCCCGGACGCCGACGGAATGCTGTGCGTGGGCGTCAACCTCGACCGCTTCGACCCGCGGCGCCACGTCGTGGTGAGCAACGCTTCCTGCACCACCTACTGCCTGGCGCTGCTGGCGAAAGTGCTCCACGACGCCTTCGGCATCGAGCACGCCCTGATGAACGAGGTCCACAGCTACACCGGCAACCAGCTGCTGGTGGACGGGCACCACCCCGACCCCCGCCGGGGTAGGGCGGCGGCGAGCAACATCGTCCCCACCACCACCGCGGCGCCGACGGCGGTGGGGGAGCTGCTGCCGGAGCTTTCCGGACGGCTGGTGGGGCAGGCGGTGCGGGTGCCGACGCCGAACGTCGCCCTGCTCGACCTCGTGGCCCACCTTGGGCGGCCGGCCACCGCCGACGCCGTCCGCAACGCCTTTCGAGCCGCCGCCGGGGGCCCCTTCGCCGACCTCCTGGCGGTCAGCGACGAGCCCCTGGTGTCCAGCGACCACGTGGGGGACCCCCATTCGGCGATCGTCGACCTGCCCCTCGTCCACATGGCCGGCGACCGCCTTTGCCGGATCTCCGCCTGGTACGACAACGAATGGGGCTACGCCCACCGTCTCGCTGACCTCTTGGCCTCCATAGGAGACCCCCCACGATGAGCCTGATCACCCTCGACGACCTCGACCCTTCCCACCTGGCGGGCCGCCGGGTGTTCGTACGGGTCGACTTCAACGTGCCCTTGGACGGCGGCCGCGTCCTCGACGCCAACCGCCTCGAACAGTCCCTTCCCACCGTCCGCGAGCTGCTCGGCCACGGCGCCCGCCTGGTGCTGGCGTCCCACTGCGGACGACCCAAAGGTCAGCCCAACCCCGCCTACAGCCTGCGCCCCGTGGCCGACGCCTTCGCCGCGCTCTTGGGCCAGCCGGTGGCGTTCGCCGATGACTGCGTGGGGCCCGACGCCACCGCCGCCGTTGAGGGCCTCGGCGACGGCCAGGTGGTGCTGCTGGAGAACCTCCGTTTCCACGCCGGCGAAACCGCCAACGACCCGGCCTTCGCCGACGCCCTGGCCTCCCTGGCGGACGTCTTCGTGGGGGACGCCTTCGGCACCGCCCACCGCGCCCATGCCTCGGTGGTGGGGGTCGCCGAGCGGCTGGGGACCAAGGCCGCCGGCCGTCTCCTGGCCCGCGAGGTGGAGGCCCTCGGGGGGCTCCTCGGCGAGCCCGCCCGGCCCTTCGCCGCGATCCTCGGTGGGGCCAAGATCGGCGGCAAGATCGAGACCCTCGAAAACCTCCTGCCCCGCCTCGACACCCTGATGCTCGGCGGCGGTATGGCCAACACCTTCCTGGCGGCCCAGGGACACGACCTCGCCAACTCCCTGGTGGAGCACGACCGCCTCGACCTGGCGCGGGAGATCCTGCGCCGGGCGGAGAAAGCGGGTACCCGGGTGCTGCTGCCCAGCGACCTGGTGGTGACCGACGATCTCGGCGCCCCGACGCGGATCGAGTCGGTGGCTCCGGGGGCGATCCCCCCGGGGACCCTGGCGGTGGACGTCGGGGAGGCCACCCGGGCCGCCTACGGCGACGCCTGCGGCCAGGCCGGCACCCTGTTCTGGAACGGCCCCCTCGGGGTGTTCGAAAAGCCGCCGTTCGACGCCGGCACCCGGACCCTCGCCGCCGGCCTCGCCGACGTCGACGGCTTCACCGTCGTCGGCGGCGGGGAAACGGTGGCGGCGGTGGCGGAGGTCACCGACCGGCTGGGGCACGTGTCCACCGGCGGCGGCGCCTCCCTGGAACTGCTGGCGGGCAAGACCCTCCCCGGGGTCGCCGCCCTGGAGGCGACGCCATGAGCCGCCGCCCGATCCTCGCCGCCAACTGGAAGATGCACCTGCTGCGGGCCGACGCCGAAGCCTTCTGCGAAGCCCTGACAGCGGAACCCGACCACCCCGGGGTGGACGTGGTGATCTTTCCGGCGGCGCCCCTCCTGGGCACCGTCGCCCGGGGCCTCGAAGGCTCCGCCGTCGCCCTCGGCGGTCAGGACGTCCACCCCGCCGCCGCCGGAGCCCACACCGGCGACGTCTCGGCCCCCCAGCTCCTGGACGCCGGCTGCACCTGGGCCCTGTGCGGCCACAGCGAGCGGCGCCGCGACCACGGGGAAGACGACACCCTGGTGGCCGAGAAGGCCGCCGCCTGCCGGGCCCACGGCCTGATCCCCCTCGTGTGCGTGGGGGAGACGCTGGAGGAGAGGCACGACGGGCGGACCTTCGAGGTCCTCAGCCGTCAGCTCGGCGCCATCCTCGACGCCGAGCTCGATACCTTCGAGCTGGCCTACGAGCCGGTGTGGGCCATCGGCACCGGCGAGGTGGCGACGCCGGAGGTGGCCCAGGGGGCCCACGATTTCCTCCGCGGGGAGCTCCGCGACAGGCTCGGCGGCGCCCGGGCCGACACCACCCGCATTCTCTACGGCGGCTCCGCCAAGCCGGGGAACGTCGACGCCCTCTTCCAAGGGGACGACATCGACGGATTCCTCGTCGGCGGCGCAAGCCTTGACTCGAACCAATTCTCCGCTATGATCGGCAGCCTGCGCTGAAATCGGCGCCCTGCCTCGCTCTGTCCGCGGATCCCCGCCCGGGGCTCGTGATCGCGGCGCCCCCACTGGAGGAATCTACCCATGCTCATGTTCACTGTTTACGTCGTCCACGTGCTGATCAGCTTTTTCCTGATCGCCGTGGTCCTGCTGCAACAGGGTAAGGGCGCTGATCTGTCGGTCTTCGGCGGCGGCGGCACCCAAACCGCCTTCGGCGCCCGCGGCGCCGCGACGGTGCTCCACAAGCTCACCGTCGGCTCCTTCATCCTGTTCATCATCACCACCCTGACCATCGGCGTCTTCCAGGGCCAGAGCGCGAACACCGGCGGTCTCGGTGACCTGCCGGAAGCCGAAGAGTCGGCGGCGACGGACGAGCCCGAGCCGGAAGCCGAGGGCGCGCTGCCCGTCGGTGACGACGCCGACGCGACGGACGCCGACGCGACGGAAGGGGCGATCGACGGCGAGGCCGACCCGGCGGCGGACACCGCGGCCGAAGCCGCCGAGGGCGCGGAAGCGACGGACGCCGAAGCCCCTGAAGCCGGGGGTGACGGCGGCGAGTCCAGCTCCGATTCCTGAGGCCCGAGGGGGTTCCGGCGGCGTCCCTAGGACGGTGCTCTGGAACCCTCCCAAAGGCCCTTGCCATCGGATCCAGGTTCTCTTACAATCTCCCTCCTCGCGGGCACAGCGAGACTTCTAGCCGAAGTGGCGGAATTGGTAGACGCGCACGGTTGAGGGCCGTGTGGGGTAAAACCCGTGTCGGTTCGAGTCCGACCTTCGGCACCATCCCTCCCAGACCCTTCCCCGGGTCCACCCCCCTGGCCCGCTCCCCCCCCGAACACGCCGACCTTTCAGCCCGGCGTCCCAGCCTTTTACAACTCCTTTTCGACGGATCCGGCGTCCCGTTCGTACGTATTCCCCGAAGGGAATACGGGCCGACCCGCGCCTGTTGCCGTCCTCGGGCCCCGGCGCGAGTGCGAGCAGCGCACCCGGCCCCGGACTTCGGAAAGGACGAAGGCATGGACCCGACGACCCACGACACCCCGGAAGGGAAAACCAACGCCGCCGAAGGCGTCACGACGGAGGGCGTCGTGAAGTGGTACAGCCTCGCCAAAGGCTACGGCTTCATCGACGATTCCGAAGGGCGGGACGTGTTCGTCCACCACTCCGTGATCCTCGATCCGGGGGAGCTGGTGGACGGTGACCGCGTGCGGTTCGAGCGGGTCCCCGGGGAACGGGGCCCCCTGGCCCGGGACGTCCAGCGGATCGGCCGATGACGCCGATCGGGGTCGCCCTGGGGGGAGGGCGCTCCCGACGGCTGGGGGCGGACAAGGCCCTCCTGACCCTCCCCGGGGCGCCCCTGCCTGACCCCGAAGACCCTGCCCCGACGCTGCTCCAATGGGCGGCGGAGCGGCTCGCCGCTGCCTGCAAAGACGTGCTGGTGGCGGACCGCGGGCGCGGACTGCTCGGCGGGTACCCCTCCGTGGCCGACGGCGAGGGCGGGGGCCCGGCGGCGGGGATCCTCGGGGCCGCCGACGCCCGCCCCGGCAGGCCCCTCCTGGTGCTCGCCTGCGACCTGCCGAACATTCCCGCGGATCTCCTCGCCCACCTCGCGGACGGGCCGGAGGCGGACTGGTACCTACCCCGCACCGACAAAGGGATGGAGCCGCTGGTGGCCCTCTACCGCCCCGCCGCCCTCGAGCGCCTGCGGGCCCGGGTCTGCGCCGGGAGGTTCGACCTCGTGGGCCTCGCCGCCGATCCGGAGATCGACGCCGTCTTCCTGGAAGGACCCCGGCTCCAGGCCTTCGGGGACCCGGAGACGCTGCTGCTGAACGTCAACAGGCCCGCAGACCTGGGCCGCCTTCGGGGCAGGTTCGACGCCCTGCGGCAAGCCCGCGCGCAGTTGTTGCGACCGCGATCGACGAAACGTTAGAATTCTCGTCGTTACTCGTCGAGTGTCCGGCCTCGTAGTTCCCGTCCTTCCGCTTCGATCGGCGAAGGCCCGCCTCCCCGAGTCGCTCCGTCTCCGCCCTCAGCGGACGACATCCCCGAGACCCCGTCTCTCTTCGAAATCATCATCCAGGCGATTCTTCGCTTTTCCACCTCAGGAGCATAGACATGGGCCCAGCCAGGCTGAATTTGGACGGCAAGGACTACGAGCTGTCGACCGTCGAGGGAACCGAGGGAGAGGTCGGCATCGACATCTCCAAGCTGCGGGCACAGAGCAACGTGATCACCCTCGACTCCGGCTACGGCAATACCGGTAGCTGCCAGAGCGGGATCACCTTCATCGACGGCGAGAAGGGCATCCTGCGCTACCGCGGGTACCCCATCGAGCAGCTGGCGGCCAACTGCTCGTTCCCGGAGGTCTGCTACCTCCTGCTCCACGGTGAGCTGCCCAACGCCGAGCAGCTGCGCACGTTCGACCAGGGGCTGACCTACCACAGCATGCTCCACGAAGACATGAAGAAGTTCTTCGAGGGCTACCCGCCGACCTCCCACCCGATGGCGATCCTATCGTCGATGGTGGCGTCCCTGTCGAGCTACTACCCCGAGGCCAACAACGAGGACAAGGTCGAGCTCAACATCACCCGGCTGCTGGCGAAGGCGATCACCATCGCCGCCTTCTCGTACAAGAAGTCCATCGGCCAGCCCTTCATGTACCCGCGCAACGACCTCTCCTACACGGCGCGGTTCCTCGACATGATGTTTGCCGTGCCCGCGGAGCCGTACACGGTGAACCCGGTGCTGGAGCAGGCCCTGAACCTCCTCCTGATCCTCCACGCCGACCACGAGCAGAACTGCTCCACCTCCACCGTCCGCATGGTGGGCTCCTCCGGCACCAACCTCTACGCCTCCATCGCCGCCGGCATCTGCGCCCTGTGGGGCCACCTCCACGGCGGCGCCAACCAGCGCGTGATCGAGATGCTCACCGCGATCCACGAGGACGGCGGTGGCTACCAGAAGTTCGTCGACAAGGCGAAGGACAAGTCGGACCCGTTCCGCCTGATGGGCTTCGGCCACCGGGTGTACAAGAACTTCGACCCCCGCGCCCGGATCCTCAAGAAGGCCGCCGACGACGTCCTCGACGACCTCGGCATCGACGATCCGCTCCTCGACATCGCCAAGAACCTGGAGCGGGTGGCCCTCGAAGACGAGTACTTCGTCGAGCGGCGCCTCTACCCCAACGTGGACTTCTACAGCGGCATCATCTACAGCGCGATGGGCATTCCGGTGAACATGTTCACCGTGATGTTCGCCCTCGGCCGGATGCCGGGCTGGCTGGCCCACTGGAAGGAGATGCGCAACGACCCCAAGGGTCGCATCAACCGGCCGCGGCAGATCTACGTCGGCGCCACCGAGCGCGACTACGTCCCGGTGGCCGATCGGGGCTGATCCCTCCCCCCGTCGCGGCTCGTCCCCGCCTCCATAGGGGCCGGGCGCGGGCCGCGGCGCCTCAGCGGATCCGGGCCAGCTCCGACCAGCGGTAGGTGGACTCCAGAGGCACGCCGCCGGAGCTGCCCAGGAGCCAGAACACCGACGGCCGCGGATCCAGACTCCCCAGGTGCCGCTGCCCCTCCGTCAAGCCCAGGACGAAGAGGGCGGTGGACATGGCCTCGGTATCCACCGCCAGGCGCGACACCGCCGCCACCTGCACGACGCCGCGGGCCGGCACGCCGGTCCGCTGATCGATGGGGACGGCGACGCCGGTCCCCGGGGCCGGCCGGCGGATGACCACCAAGCTCTGGTCCCGGAGCCAGATCTGGTCGAGGGGATGCCGCACCTCGCGGGTCCCCGGGATGGCCACGGCCCAGCCGCTGCCGGTGGGGCCCGGTCCCACAGCCCGCACGACGGTCCCCAGCTCCACCACCAGATTCGTCGCCCCCCGCTCCTCCAGGTGGGCCACCGCCAGGTCCACCAGGAAACCCCGGGCCATGCCGAAGGCGAGGAGACGGCTGCCGGCGCCGAGGCTCCCCATCGGCGGCTCGCCGGGCTGGAGGGTCAGCTGGCTGCACTGGGCGGTGGCCCCCGCCTCCCGCAGGTCGAGGGGCTCCACCGAGCGGCCCATCTCGTCCTTCTGGCGCCACAGGCGGTAGACGGAGCCCCCGAGGGGTCCGTGGGCCCCGTGGGACCAGAAGCAATACTGGAGGCTACGCACCAAGAGCTCGAAGACCCGGGGGTCGAGCTCCCGGGCTTCCACCCCGGCGGCGCGGTTGAGGGCGCCGAGGCCGCCGTCGGCGGGGGCGTCCGGGTCGAGGAGAACGCCGACCTCGAACATCTCCAGCAGCGCTCCGCGGATGGCGGTGCGGGCCTCGTCCCCCGGCAGGTTCCGCACTTCGATGGCGGCCTCCTCGCCGAGCACCTCGCTGGTGAGACGGACGGGCTCCACGGACTGGGCCGCATCCAGGGCTGCAACCTGGGCCGCCGCCGGACCGCCGCCGAAGAGGAGGGCAGCGGCGGCCGCCAGCGCGACGGGGAAGGGGGTGGAACGCGCCAGGGGAAGGGGGCTGGGGGTGGGGTCCATGGGCCGATGGTAGCAGGCCCGTCACCCCGCCCCTTCGGCCTCCTCCGTCCTCGGACGCTCGGGCCCCGGGGCCCCCACCACGGGGCGAAAGCTCCCGTGGCCGCAGTGCAGGAGACACTGGTTGCGGCCACGGCTCTTCGCTTCGTAGAGGGCTTCGTCCGCCAAGAGCAGTAGCTCAGAACCGGTCTTGATGTAGAGCTCGGGGAAGGCGGCGACCCCGAGGCTCAGGGCGAGGGGGATGTCGCGCCCCTCGTAGACCAGGCGCAGGGCCTCCACCGCCTGCCGCAGGCGCTCCGCCAGCGCCAGGGCGGCGTCGCCGTCGGTGCGCTCCAGCAGGAGGGTGAACTCCTCGCCGCCGTAGCGGCAGCACAGATCGTCCTCACGGCGGGTGCTATCCAGGGTCGCCGCCACCAGCTTCAGGGCTTCGTCGCCGGCGGCGTGGCCGTGGGTGTCGTTGACCTTCTTGAAGAAGTCGATGTCGCACATGATCACCGACATCGGCCGCCCCTCGTCGCAGGCCCGCCGGTAGGCGATCTGGAGCCTCGCCTCCAGGACCCGACGGACGGGGACCCCGGTGAGGGGATCGAGGCGCGCCTCCTGGTCGAGGAGGGCGCGGTCGACGGAGCTGGCCATCTGCGGCACCAGGGTTGCGAAGAGCTCCTCCGCCCCCTCTTCGATGCGGCGCGGATCACACCACAGCCGCACCACGGCGATGGGGTCGCTCTCCACCTCACCGACCCCCGTCCCCCCCGCCGCGGCCCGCTGGAGGGGCTGCTCCAACAGGCGCCAGTCCGCCCGCCGGTGGATGCCCGGCAGCATGCCGGGGCGGGCCGGCGGCTGGGGGCGACCCTCGGTGAGGAATCCGTCGGGGCCGGCGGCCCAGCTGCGCCAGGCGTCCCCCTCGGCGAGCTCGAATTGGAACCACGACACCGGCAGGATGTTGCGGCACTCGACGAGCACCTGCTGGGCGATCCCCCCCATGCCGGAGGTCTCCGTCAGGATCCGCTCGTGGGCCTCCTGCAAGCGCTCGAAGTGGCCGACCCGGTGGTCGGAGCGGACCCGCAGCAGGGCGTTGCGGGCCGCCTCGAGGGCCAGCAGGGACAGGGCCGGCCACAGGAAGACCGCCCGCGACCAGCCTGCCGCCAGGGCCAGCTGGGTGGAGAGGCCCCCCAGCAGCCACCCCGCGGCGTCCAGCAGCACCGGCGCCGCCAGGCCGGCGGGCCCGAGGGTCAGGCGACGCTGGCGGGTCAAGAGCAGGGTCGCCAGCGCCAGGGCGCCGGCATAAAGGAGGACGACGGGGATCAGCCGGGGGATCTCACCGACGACCATCCGCCGCAGCCAGAGGGCGTCGAGCCCCCCCACCAGGAGCGTCACGAGGGCCAGGAGGAGGCCCCGCTCGAGGGTCGGCAGCATCCGCCCCGCCGCGCCCCCCACCACCGCCGCCGGCACGACGCCGAGGCGGGCCGCGACGGCGGGCAGGGCGAAGGCCCCCAGGCCGAGGCCGAAGGCCGGTACCCCCCAGCCCCCCGGGGTCCGCCCGGAAAGGGGCCTGTGCACCGCCGCCAGCGCCGCCACGAGGATCCAGGCGACGATCTCCCACGGGTTCCCCAGCGCCCCCGACGGAGCCAACCGCGACGAGCCCGACGCGGTGAGCAGCACCAGCACCGCCAGGGCCGTCGGCAGCACCGCCCAAGCCAGGCGGGGACCGTCGCCGGAGCCGGCGGCAGGCGTTTCGACTTGTTTCAAGACCGGCCTTTCATGGAAAAATCAGCGTCGCGGCGCGCCCCGGCGGCGTTCCCGGAGCGGCCCAGGGCCCTCCCCGCCGAACGCCCCTTCACCCCGCAGCCCCGTCGCGTAGCAACCTCGCCGAACGTTTCGGCACCCATGTTAGACGTCGGCCACGGCCGGTTCAACGTTGCCCCGCCCCCCCAGCGCCCCTTGCGCGGACCCGTCCGATCCAAGAGAATGAGATTGTCATGACGCGATTCAAACCGATCTATGGGCTGTTCCTCGTCCTGCTCTTCATGGGAGCGGTGTTGACGGCGGACTTCGCCATGAACGGCGGTTTCGGCCACACCGGCTTCGAGCGCGTCTCTCCGGACCAGAATGGCACGGTCCGAATCCCCATCGGCGACCTCGGGCCCCTCGAAGTCCGCTTCTATCGGTTCCTGAACTATGGCAACCAAGAGGTCAAGTTCCTGGTCGGCCGGGACGGTGAAGGCATCCTCCAGGTCGCCTTTGACGCGTCGGAGACCGACTACAAGAGGAAGCGGGGGTTCCGCCACGAAGGGGAGTGGCTGGTGAACAACAAATGCGACACCGCCTGCCGCTTGAGCGAGGTCAACGGAGGGGGCGGCGGCTGCGCGCCGGTGCCCATGGAACACACCGTCGTCGGCAACGACCTCGTCCTGCAGGAAACCGACGTACTCGCCGGCTGGCGGTACTTCCGCTGAGATTGACCCGCGTTCCGAATCCGCTTCATCAGACCGTCCGGAGGACAAACGCGGTAGCCGAAACAGGCCCCGGCGAGCTTTGACCGCCCACAGCGCCTGTGCTATACCTTCGGCTTACCCGCGGAGAGGTAATCAATGGCATCCATGGATCTCATACTGTACGAAGAGGAAATCCATCGGCTGGAGGAGGTGCTCAAGCGATTGCGGCACGACTCCAACGCCCGAGCGGTTTTCCTCATCGACAAGAACGGCCAGCAAATGGCCGCCGACGGCGATGTGGATCAATTCGACACCACATCCCTCGCTTCGTTGACCGCGGGCAACGTGGCCGCCACCGATAGTCTCGCCAAGCTGATCGGCGAGCGGGAGTTTTCGGTGCTGTTCCACGAAGGCGAGCGGGATCACATCCACATCTCGATCGTCGCCAAGCGGGCCATCCTCTTGGTGATCTTCGACGAGCGCTCGTCCCTCGGGCTCGTGCGCCTCCGCGTCAAACGCGCCTCCAACGAGTTCGACCACATTTTCGAGCAGATGGCGCAGAAGGCCAGCGCCGGTCCGGTGGAGGGAACGCACGAGACGCCGTTCTCGGAGATCACCGACGACGACATCGACGCCCTGTTCAGCGACTGAGCCAGGCTCGTCCGGGCTTCGAATCGGCACGCTCCCATCGATTAGGCGACACGCGCGATGACGTTCATCAACTACGCGGCGAAAGAGATCAACTGCAAGATCGTCTATTACGGCCCGGGCTTGGGCGGCAAGACGACCAACCTGCAGTACATCTACAGTAAGACCTCCCCGGACGCGAAGGGTAAGATGATCTCCCTCGCGACCGAGACCGACCGGACGCTCTTCTTCGATTTCCTGCCCCTCGATCTCGGAACGATCCGGGGCTTCACCACGCGCTTCCACCTCTACACGGTCCCCGGCCAGGTGTTTTACGACGCCAGCCGCAAGCTGATCCTCAAGGGCGCCGACGGGGTGATCTTCGTGGCCGACAGCCAGGAAGAGCGCATGGAATCGAACATCGAGTCGATCCGAAACCTAGAAACCAACCTGAAGCAGCACGGACTCGACCTGAAGTCTCTGCCCTACGCGCTCCAGTTCAACAAGCGGGATCTCCCCAACGCCATGCCGGTGGACGAGCTTTACCGGGTGCTGAACTACAAGCGCGAGCCCACCTTCGAGGCGGTGGCTCCCCAGGGCCGTGGGGTCTTCGACACCCTCAAATCGGTGGCGAAGCAGATCCTGGTCGAGTTGCGTAAGCGATAACACCCGCCCGACGGGGACGCGGATCGGGAAAGCGGACAGCCGCCGCCGATGCGCGGACGGTTCGCCGCCCCCCTCGGCGTTTCCAGACCCCGGCGCGGGCCGCGAGGAGAAAGTCACCATGGAGAAGCTCTGGTCCAAGACCGAGATCGCGCACCTCAAGAGACACGCCGCCACCCAGAGTCTCGAAGAGCTGGCGCAGAAGTTCCACACCGAGCCGGAGGTTGTCCGGAGCAAGATCGAGGAGCTCCACCTGGACACCCGGACCGCCCCCGTCAGCACCGACGAGGCCGCCCTCGAGCACTTCTCGAAGGCCATCGAGCTGCTCCACAAAGGCTCCTTCAAAGAGGCCGCCGAGGGCTTCGAGAAGGCCCTGACGGAAACCGACAGCAGCCGCCTCATCGACCGCACCCGCCAGTACCTGGCGGTCTGCCACGCGCAGCTGGAGGAGAGCTCCGGCGACGAGGATCCCTACCTGAAGGCGGTCTTCCAAAAGAACCGCGGGGATCTCGACTCGGCCCTGGAGCTCTGCCTGGGGCAGGGTGACGCCGTCGAGAAGGACGAGAAGTTCGCCTACCTGACGGCGTCGGTCCACGCCCTGGCGGAGAAGACCGAAGAGGCCCTGGAGCACCTCACCCGGGCGATCCAGCTGGAGCCCAAGAACCGCGTCCACGCCTTCCACGACCCGGACTTCGAGTCCCTGCGTCAGGACGAGGGCTTCTCGAGCCTGATCGGCCAGGCGTCCTGACCGTCTAGCCGCGCTGCGTTCCGGGCGACGCGGGCTCCGCCTCCGCCCGGGACCTTGGCCCCACCATGCGAGACGAGGCAAGCCACGGCGGCCAGGGCCTGTCCCTCGCCGCCATCGGCGGCGGTTCGGGCCTGGCGGTCCTGTTGCGGGGCCTGAAGCACCAGTTCGACGGCCGCCCCGATCAGCTCACGGCGGTGGTCACCGTGTCCGACGACGGCGGATCCTCCGGGCGGCTGCGCCGCGAGCTGGGGGTCCTGCCGCCGGGGGACATTCGGAACTGCATCGTCGCCCTGGCGGACGATGAGGATCTCCTCGCCCGGCTGTTCCAATACCGGTTCCCCGGTGGCAACGGCCTTTCCGGCCACTCCTTCGGCAACCTCTTCTTGACCGCCCTGACGGGGGTCACCGGGGACTTCTACCAGGCAATCCTCACCGCAGAGTCGATCCTCTCGGTGCGGGGGCGGATCCTCCCCGCCACCCTGCAGGACGTGCGGCTGCGGGCCGCCGGCCAGTCGGGGCGGGTGTACGAGGGGGAGTCCGCCGTCGGCCGCTCCGGAGAGCGCCTCAAGGACCTCGCCCTCGCCCCCGACTCGGCCCCCGCCTTTCCGCCCGCGGTGGACGCCCTGGAGCGGGCCGACCTCATCCTGCTCGGCCCCGGCTCCCTCTACACCTCGGTGCTCCCCAACCTGCTGATCACCGGGATCCGGCGGGCGGTCCGCCGCTCCGGGGCCAAGGTGGTGAAGATCCTCAACCTGATGACCCAGCCCGGGGAGACCGGCGGTATGTCCGCCCTCGACCACCTGCTGGCCCTCGAATCCCACGCCGGCGGGCGCCTCGTAGATTACGTCCTGGTGTCCTCCACCCGGCCCTCCGAACGCCTGCTGCGCCGCTACTCCGAGTCGGGGTCCCAGTGGATCGATCCTGACCGCGGCAGCCTCGAAGCCCACGGCGTGGAGGTGCTGGAGCGGGACCTGCTGCTCGACAACCAAGAGCTGGTTCGGCACGATCCGATGAAGCTGGGCCGGGCGGTGATGGACCTCGCCTGCGGCCTGCGCGGCGAGGGCTAGGCTGCTTGGACTTCGGAGTCCCGGTCGTCTTCGACTCGGCAAGATTTACCTAGCCGCAATAGACGCTATGTAGCATCTTCGTTCCGGGCCGTCTCGCTGGTCTGCGCGCGGCCTGCCGGTGCGCAAAGACCTCCACCCCTCTGGCCGCCACTTCTCCGGAGGAGCCATGTGCGAAGACTGAAACCGTCGGCGGATCCGAACTACTGGGGTCAACGCCCGGACGGGCGGGGGCAAGCCCCGCCCCTTGTATGCTTCTCTGTAGATCGACGACCGAGGGATAGAGCCGTCGTCGAGGCTGTGGGAACTGTGGGAAACGCGCAGCGTTTTCCAAAGACTGTGCGGAAAGTGCTTGCACTTTTCCA